>NZ_JBNGGG010000075.1:0-26261 GCF_049974585.1 Streptomyces sp. UG1
TCCTCGCTCGGGTACCGCCCCTGGGCAGGGTGGTGCTGTCGGCACGCCTCGGCGGCCGGGCGGCGCCTCCGGCCCGGGTCCCGTTGGCATGCCTCCTCGCCCGGGCACCGCCCCCGCGCAGGGTGCTGTCGGTACACCTCCGCGGCCGGGCACCGCCCCCGCGCAGGGCTCCGTCGGTAGACCTCCCCAGCCGGGCGCCGCTGCCAGGCAGGGCTCTGCGGACACGCCTCCGCGGCCGGGCAACGCCCCCCGCGCGCAGGGTTCTGTCGGCGCGCCCACCCAGCCAGGCACCACCGCCGGCCCGGGTCCCGTCGGCACGCCTCCCCGCCCGAGCACCGCCCCCGCCACCCCCACCGACCCCCCTCACCGAGTCCGTTCCGCACCCCTTCCCCCGATGCGCCCCGCGCAGGCGCCGCCCTCGGCGGGAGAAGGGTACGGGGCCTCGTTGCCCACGGCCGGGGACGGGTACACGGCATCGGCACCTCCGGCGGGAGACGGGTACACGGCATCGGCGCCCCCGGCCGGGGACGGGTACACGGCATCGGCGCCCCCGGCCGGGGACGGGTACACGGCATCGGCACCCCCGGCCGGAGACGCCTACGGGCCGTCGGTGACCGTCGGATCCTCCCGGGGCGTGCCGCATTCCGGCGCCGCCGGGCCCGCATCCACCGCCGCGTTCTCGCCCGACCCGTCCCTCTCCTGGAGTGCCCCGATGGCGCCGCCGGATTCCGGGCGGCCCTTTGTGTCGTTCGGGGAGCCGGAGGGGTATGACGAGCAGGCGAGGCCGCGACCCCTCGGAGTGCGGATCCGGCCCCGGATCGCCGTGGCCGCCGCCTGTGTCGTGCTCGGCATCGGGCTCATCGGCGGGGCCCTGACCGGGAGTTGGCTGATCGGCGAGCCCGGTGACGGCGGCGCGCAGGACACCTTCGCCACGGCCGGCACCCTGTGGCACAGCGTCCCCGTCGACGGACTGTTCCCGCCCACCGTGATCGGCAAGGGCGCCGGACCCGGCGGCGCCGACCGCGTCTGGACGCGGATCGCCGTCGCGCCGGACACCGGCTGCGCGGACGCCTTCGACCCGCTCCTGCGCAAGGCCCTCGCCCCGGTCGGCTGTGAGCGCCTGCTGCGCGCCACCTACACCGACGCCACCCAGAGCTACGTCACCACCGTCGGCCTGCTCTTCACCAAGGCCGACGCCGCCGCGATGCGCTCGCTCGACTCCCGGTTCGCCAAGGAGCGCCTCGACCGCCGCACGGACCTCATGCCGCGCCCCTACGCCGCCAAGGGCACCCTGGCCGCCGGATTCGGCGACGAGCAGCGCGCCTCCTGGACCCTGTCCGTGCTCACCGACGCCCCCGTCGTGGTCTACTCCGTCTCCGGCTGGGCCGACGACCGCACGGTCGACGACCCGCAGCCCGCCAAGGAGGCCATGGAGTCCGGCGCCACCACGGCCGTGGCCCAGGCAGGCCTCGGCCACGAGGCACAGGGCCTCGCCGACCGCGTCGAACGCGCCCTGCGCAAGAACGTCGGCCCGTACCCGGAGCAGTCGTCATGAACACCGGTACGAGCACCGGCAGGAGCAGCGGTGCGCACCAAGCGCCGAGCACAGCCGTGAACAACCCCACGCCCCGCTCCGTGACCAGAGGCGTGAAGCGCCTCATGACCCGCCGCACCGGCCCCCTCGCCGTCCTCCTCGGCGCCTGCCTCGCCCTCCTGCCGCCCACCGCCGCGCACGCCGACTCCATCCGCGCCCAGCAGTGGGCCCTGGGGGCCATGAACACCCAGCAGGCCTGGCAGACCACCAAGGGCAAGGGCGTCACCGTCGCCGTCCTGGACACCGGAGTCGAGGCCGACCACCCCGACCTCGTCGGCAACGTCCTCCAAGGCAAGGACATGGTCGGCTTCGGCGCCGAGCGCGGCGACCGCGCCTGGGCCCGGCACGGCACCGCCATGGCCGGCATCATCGCCGGTCACGGGCACGGCGCGAACAACGGCGACGGCGTCATGGGCATCGCCCCCGAGGCCAAGATCCTCCCGGTCCGCGTCATCCTGGAGGACGGCGACCCGGCCCGCGCCAGGGCCCGCAGCACCCGCGGCAACGCCCTCGCCGAAGGCATCCGCTGGGCCGCCGACCACGGCGCCGACGTCATCAACCTCTCCCTCGGCGACGACTCCAAGTCCGCCCACCCCGAGGCCGGCGAGGACGAGGCCGTCCAGTACGCCCTGAAGAAGGGCGCCGTCGTCGTCGCCTCCGCGGGCAACGGAGGCGAGAAGGGCGACCACATCTCCTACCCGGCCGCCTACCCGGGCGTCATCGCCGCGACCGCCGTCGACCGCTACGGCACCCGCGCCTCCTTCTCCACCCGCCGCTGGTACGCCACGGTCAGCGCCCCCGGCGTCAACGTCGTCATCGCGGACCCCGACCGCAAGTACTACGAGGGCTGGGGCACCAGCGCCGCGGCCGCCTTCGTCTCCGGCGCGGTGGCCTTGGTCAAGGCCGCCCACCCCGGCCTGACCCCGGCCCAGATCAAGAAACTGCTGGAGGACACGGCCCGCAACGCCCCCGCCAACGGCCGCGACGACTCCCGCGGCTACGGCTTCATCGACCCGGCCGCCGCCATCAAGAAGGCCTCCGGCATGGAGCCGACGGACCTGAAGGCGGCGGCGTACGGCGAGGAGTACTTCGGCCCGGGCCCCGACGCCGCCGCCTCCGAGGACGACGCGACGAGCTGGACCGCCTGGCTCGCGGGCAGCGCCGGCGGCCTGCTGCTGGTGGCGGCGGTCGTGATCTGGCGGGGCCGCCGCGGCCGCTTCGGCTTCTAGCCGCCCGGTCCGCTACGAGGTGGCGGGTGCCCCGGCCGCCGGAGAATCCGACACGGCCTCCCGGGTGATCACCGACACCGCCGCCCGCGCCGCCGCCTCGACCAGCGAGACGCCCTTCGCCTTCGTGGAGTTGCCGTCGGAGAGCACGGCCACCAGACAGTCGTGGCCGTCCACCGTCACCCGCCCGATGCTGTTGATGTCCCACAGCCCGGTGGCGGTGCGCGGCAGCCAGCCGTTCTTCAACGCCCACGCGGAGCCGTCGGCCGCGGCGGACACCCCCCACCGCTGGCCGACCGCGATCTGCTCCATCAACCCCGCGAGATACGCGCGCGAGCGGTCACTCAGCGCCGAGCCGTCCCCGAACACCTGCCCGAGCAAGGTGAGTTGATCTGCCGCAGTGGTCTGTGTCAGCCCCCAGTACATGCCATCGCCGCCCTGGGTGTCCGTGAGCCCGAGGCGTTCGTTCGCCGTGTCGAGCCCGTCCGCCTTCCCGATCGCCTCCCACAGGGCCGACGCGGTGGTGTTGTCGCTGCTGCCGATCATCGCTGCGGCGTACGACTTCTCCACCGCGGTCAGCCCGCGCCCCGCGTCCTGAGCCTGGAGCAGCAGCGCGGCCAGGATGTCGACCTTGACGATGCTCGCGGTGTCGAAGCCGCCGTCCCCGTAGGCGGCGCTCGCACCGGACTCCAGGTCCAGCGCCGCCACCGACATCCTGGCGCCGTCCTCGACGGCCACCGACTCCACGGCCGCGGCCAGCAGCGCGTCGCGGTCCACCGTCGGCTCTGCCACCGGTTCCACTGAAGCCTCCCCACCCGCGCGGACCGAAACCGACGCCGAGGCCGACGGCGTCGCCGCCGACGATACGGCGCTCCCACCCGGGTGCGCCTGAGCCTGCACGTAGACGGTCCCCGTGGCCGCACCGCCGACGATGACGACGAAGGCGAGCGCGGCGTACTGCGGCAGTCGACGACGGCGGCGGGCTCCGGAGGACTCCATGCCCGCGATCGTCGGGGCGCCGCCTGTGCGTGCCGTTAGACGGACGTTAGATGTGTGTCAGAGAAATCGGGGATCCCGGGGTGGGTGTCACGGCCGGGTTTCCGGGGCCGCACAAGCCCAGCAGCATCCCCCCGATAGGGTCGGGGACCGTGGCGAACAAGAACATTCCCGACTCCCCCTTCTCCGACGACGACGGCTCCGCCGACCCCCGGCTGAGCGCCGCGCTCGCGGCCTGGGCCGAGGACCGCACCGCCGAGGGCCCGGTCCTTCAGGCCCTCAAGGGCGCCCGGCTGCTCGTCCCCGTCGTGGCCGTGCTCGGCGAGGTCGAGGAGGACGAGAACGGGCTGCGCCGCGAGAAGACCAGCGACATGGCCGTCCCCACCCTGAAGGCCGGCGATCGCACCGCCCTGCCCGCCTTCACCTCCACCGACTCCCTGGCCCGCTGGGACCCGGCGGCCCGCCCCGTCGCCGTACCCCTGCTCCAGGCCCTGCAGGCCGCGGCGCACGAGAGGGCGGACACGGTCGTGCTGGACATGGCAGGTCCGGTGCCGTACGAGCTGACGGGCCGCGCCCTGCTCGCGCTCGCCGAGGGGCGTACGACGACCGATCCGCTGGCCGACCCGGCCGTGCGGGAGGCGGTACGGGCCGCGGTGGCCGCCGAGCCCGCCGTGCTGCGTGCGCATGTGGGGCCCGGCCAGGCCGACGGCATCCTCGCCCTCGTACTGGCGGAGTCCGCCGCCCCCGCCGAGACCGCCCGCGCCGTCGCCGACCGGCTCGCCGCCGACGCCACACTCAGGGCCCGCCTGGTACGCGGCCTCGACCTGGCACTCCTGCCGACCGGGACGACGCCACCGGGCGAGCCCTTGTACGTACGCGGGTGACCTGGGGGTGTTTTGAAAGTCCCGCACTGCACCCGCGGCGCCCGGCACGCACCCTCGCCGCACCGGCTGTGACACCAGCCGCTGCCGCGGCGGGCGTGGGCACCGCACGGGACTTTCACAACACCCCTAGCCGTAGACCGGGCCGGTGTACTTCTCGCCCGGCCCCTGGCCCGGCTCGTCCGGGACGATCGACGCCTCGCGGAAGGCGAGCTGGAGCGACTTCAGGCCGTCGCGCAGCGGTGCCGCGTGGAAGGAGCTGATCTCGGTCGTGCTCGCGTCCAGCAGCCCGGCGAGGGCGTGCACCAGCTTGCGGGCCTCGTCCAGGTCCTTGTGCTTGTCGCCCTCCTCGGTCAGACCGAGCTTCACGGCGGCGGCGCTCATCAGGTTGACGGCGACCGTCACGATCACCTCGACCGCCGGGACCTCGGCGATGTCGCGGGTCATGGCGTCGAAGTCGGGGGAATCAGCAGACTCAGGAGGGGTGTCACTCATGCCCCACACGATAGGCCCCGGCGCCCGCCGGTTAGCGCCGCCCCCGGCTTGCTGCTAACCTTGTGTGACGACCGGCTGGACATGTATGTGCTCAGCCCACAAGTGGAGGCTCCGATCTCCCACCTGGCCGTCCCTCGGGACGGCGGGTCACCCGGTCAGGCGGCCACCATCGTTCCGTACGGACGATGGAGTCGCCCGAAAGCGCGCCCCGCGATCATCGCGGCGGTGCTCCGGAAGCGTTTGGAGCCCCGCCTGTGATCGTCCGGGGCATTTTTTCTGCTTCGGCGCGGTTAGGTCTATCGAACACAGACGTACGCGGCTGTCCGCCAGACCGTCGCGTGGTGCTAACCGAGGAGGATCCATCAGCGCCGAGCCCCGCATCAACGACCGGATTCGCGTTCCCGAGGTGCGACTTGTCGGTCCCAGTGGCGAGCAGGTGGGCATTGTCCCGCTGGCCAAGGCACTGGAGCTTGCCCAGGAGTACGACCTCGATCTCGTCGAGGTAGCGGCGAACGCCCGTCCGCCCGTGTGCAAGCTCATGGACTACGGGAAGTTCAAGTACGAGTCGGCCATGAAGGCCCGTGAGGCGCGCAAGAACCAGGCGCACACGGTCATCAAGGAGATGAAGCTCCGGCCGAAGATCGACCCGCACGACTATGACACCAAGAAGGGTCACGTCGTCCGGTTCCTCAAGCAGGGCGACAAGGTCAAGATCACGATCATGTTCCGTGGTCGCGAGCAGTCCCGGCCCGAACTGGGCTACCGACTGCTGCAGCGTCTCGCGGAGGACGTCCAGGACCTCGGATTCGTCGAGTCGAACCCGAAGCAGGACGGCCGGAACATGATCATGGTTCTCGGTCCGCACAAGAAGAAGACCGAGGCGATGGCCGAGGCCCGCCAGGCGCAGGAGGCCCGCAAGGCGTCCGCGAAGGCCAACCCCGGCCGCTCGCAGAACGCCGCGGACGCCGAGAGCGCCGCGGCCCCTGCCGAGGCTTCCGCCGAGGCGTGATCCCGGGGGACGTGAGTCCCCAGGACGTAACCGATACAAGAGCGACGCTCCACCGTGCCCGGTTTCACGACCGGGCATCGGAGCGCCACCCACGAGGAGAGAACGGCGCTATGCCGAAGAACAAGTCGCACAGCGGTGCCAGCAAGCGCTTCAAGGTCACCGGCTCCGGCAAGGTGCTCCGTGAGCGCGCCGGCAAGCGCCACCTGCTCGAGCACAAGTCGTCCCGTCTGACGCGTCGCCTCACCGGCAACGCCGAGATGGCCCCGGGCGACGCCAAGAAGATCAAGAAGCTTCTCGGCAAGTGACATGAGCGGCGCCCCCAGTGAGCGCCGTACGTCTGGACCGGGACCCAATCGATACCGGGCCGTGTGAGTCCAACCGCGGCCCCGCTACAAGGAGTTAACAAGTGGCACGCGTCAAGCGGGCAGTCAACGCCCACAAGAAGCGCCGGGCGATCCTCGAGCAGGCTTCCGGCTACCGCGGTCAGCGCTCGCGCCTGTACCGCAAGGCCAAGGAGCAGGTCACCCACTCGCTGGTCTACAACTACAACGACCGCAAGAAGCGCAAGGGCGACTTCCGTCAGCTCTGGATCCAGCGCATCAACGCTGCTGCCCGCGCCAACGGCATCACGTACAACCGCTTCATCCAGGGTCTGAAGGCCGCCAACGTCGAGGTCGACCGCAAGATCCTGGCCGAGCTGGCCGTCAACGACGCCAACGCGTTCGCGGCGCTGGTCGAGGTGGCGCAGAAGGCGCTGCCGTCGGACGTCAACGCCCCGAAGGCTGCGTGACGCTGCGCTCGGCTTGAGCCGACGCCGACGTGACTGGATGGACCCGTGGGCTTTTGCCCGCGGGTCCGTTGCATGTAGTGGCGCGGGTGGCTTCGGCGCCGCCGGGACCCGCCGTCGTGGTTGATCGCCGTTGCGGCGGAAAATAGTGCGGAAATGGTGAGGTGAACCGCATGCCCTCTGTTACTCCCGAGCTGATCTCCCCCCGTTCCCCCCGCGTCACCGCCGCCCGGCGGCTCGCCAAGCGGAACTTCCGGGGCAAGGAGCGGCTGTTCCTCGCGGAGGGGCCGCAGGCCGTGCGGGAGGCGGCCGGGTACGGGTCGACGCTCGTCGAGCTGTTCACGACCGTCGAGGCCGCGGAGCGGTACCCCGACATCGTCGGGGAGGCCCGGGACGCGGGCGCGCGCGTGCACCTCGCCGACGAGCAGGTGATCGCCGACATCTCGACCACCGTCACGCCGCAGGGGCTCGTCGGGGTCTGCCGGTTCATCGACACCCCCTTCGAGGAGATCCTCGCCGCCCGGCCCAAGCTCGTCGCCGTCCTCGCGCATGTGCGCGACCCCGGGAACGCCGGGACCGTACTGCGGTGCGCCGACGCCGCCGGGGCCGAGGCCGTCGTGCTCACCGACGCGTCGGTGGACCTGTACAACCCCAAGGCCGTACGGGCCTCCGTCGGCTCGCTGTTCCATCTCCCCGTGGCCGTCGGCGTCCCCGTCGAGCGGGCCGTGGCGGGGCTCAGGGACGCCGGGGTGCGGATCGTCGCCGCCGACGGCGCCGGGACCGACGATCTCGACGACGAGCTGGACAAGGGCACCATGGGCGGGCCGACCGCCTGGGTGTTCGGCAACGAGGCGTGGGGGCTCCCGGAGGAGACCCGCGCGCTGGCCGACGCCGTCGTGCGCGTCCCGATCCACGGGAAGGCCGAGAGCCTGAACCTCGCCACCGCCGCCGCCGTATGTCTCTACGCGTCGGCCCGTGCACAGCGCGCCTCCGCAGGGTGCCGCAGCGTCACCGAGGCCTAGTAGGGTGACCAGCTCGGGGGCCCCTCAGCCGTAGTGAGAGGTGGGGTACGGGGATGAGTGTCGGCACGAGCGGCGCACCGGGAGCACATCAGGTGCTGCGGCCGTCCGCGTCCCGGCCCGGTGACCGTGCCGAGTGCGGATTCGATCCCGACGACCTGCCCGACGGCCTCGTCGTCGCCGACGAGCACGGGCACGTCATCCGCTTCAACACCGCCGCCGAGCGCATCACCGCCGTCCGCGCCGCCGACGCCCTCGGGCAGCGGCTGGAGAAGGCCCTGCCGTTAGAGGACCTGGACGGACGGCGCTGGTGGCAGCTCACCGATCCCTACGGCGGACTGGCCATCAGGCGCCGGCAGCCCGAGCGCAACCTCCTCCTCCCCGGCGGCCGCGAGGTGCTCGTCTGCGCACGCTACGTCCGCACCCGGCCGACCGGGCCCGTGCACCGCGTCGTCGTCTCCCTGCGCGACACCGAGGCCCGCCGCCGCACCGAGCGCAGCCACGCCGAGCTGATCGCGACCGTGGCCCACGAGCTGCGCTCCCCGCTCACCTCCGTCAAGGGCTTCACCGCCACCCTGCTGGCCAAGTGGGAACGCTTCACCGACGACCAGAAGCGCCTGATGCTGGAGACCGTCGACGCCGACGCCGACCGCGTCACCCGGCTCATCGCCGAGCTGCTCGACATCTCGCGGATCGACAGCGGGCGCCTGGAGGTGCGCCGCCAGCCCGTCGACATCGGCGCGGCCGTCGGGCGGCACATTCAGGCCTACGTCGCCGCAGGGCAGCCCGCCGACCGGTTCCTGCTGCGCCTCGAGCAGCCGCTGCCCGTCCTGTGGGCCGATCCCGACAAGATCGACCAGGTGCTCAGCAACCTCATCGAAAATGCGGTGCGGCACGGCGACGGAACGGTCACCATTGACATCACGGCCACGGCGTCCCCCCGCGAAGGCGAGGACACCGGCACGTCGGTCACGGTGAGCGACGAGGGGCCCGGCATCCCGGAGGAGTCCATGAACCGCGTCTTCACCCGCTTCTGGCGGGGCAGCAAGCGCGGCGGCACGGGCCTCGGGCTCTACATCGTCAAGGGCATCGTCGAGGCCCACGGCGGTGCCATCGAGGTCGGCCGCGCCCCCGGCGGCGGCGCGCAGTTCCGATTTACGTTGCCCGTGGCGGCACCGGCCTTCATGGCCTGAGACACCACGGGCGCATTCGCGTACCTCAACCCCGTTAGACTCGGCCTTTGGCACCTTTGTGTCCCAAAAACCAGGACGCTGTGTCCCAAAAACGCTGACGCACTGTCCACGAGTCGGTACGGGGACCATCCGCCAGCCAATCGGAAGCACGGGAAGAGATGTCGGCACCCAATAAGTCGTACGACCCTGTCGAGGTCGAGGCACTGAAACCGGAAGAGATCGAGCGCATGCGGGACGAGGCGCTCGCCGCCTTCGCCGCCGCGGACTCCCTCGACGCGCTCCAGGAGGCCAAGGTCGCCCACACCGGCGGCACCTCCCCGCTGGCGCTGGCCAACCGCGAGATCGGCGCTCTGCCCCCGCACGCCAAGGCCGAGGCCGGCAAGCGCGTCGGCCAGGCCCGCGGCGCCGTCAACAAGGCCCTCGCCGCCCGCCAGGCCGAACTGGAGGCCGAGCGCGACCAGCGGGTGCTGGTCGAGGAGGCCGTGGACGTCACGCTGCCGTACGACCGCGTTCCGTCCGGCGCCCGCCACCCGCTCACCACGCTGTCGGAGCGCATCGAGGACGTCTTCGTGGCCATGGGCTACGAGGTCGCCGAGGGCCCGCAGGTCGAGGCCGAGTGGTTCAACTTCGACGCCCTCAACATCGGCCCGGACCACCCCGCGCGCGGCGAGGCCGACACCTTCTTCGTGCAGGGCCCGGACGGCGGCAGCGAGTCGGGAGTCGTGCTGCGTACGCACACCTCTCCGGTCCAGATCCGCTCCCTGCTCGACCGCGAGCTGCCGGTCTACGTGATCTGCCCCGGCCGCGTCTACCGCACCGACGAGCTGGACGCCACGCACACCCCGGTCTTCCACCAGGTCGAGCTGCTCGCCGTCGACGAGGGCCTGACCATGGCCGACCTCAAGGGCACCCTGGACCACATGGTCCAGTCCCTGTTCGGCGAGGGCATGAAGACCCGGCTGCGGCCGAACTTCTTCCCGTTCACCGAGCCGTCCGCCGAGATGGACATGGTGTGCTACGTCTGCCGCGGCGAGTCCGTCGGCAACCCCGACCGGCCCTGCCGTACCTGCTCCTCCGAAGGCTGGATCGAGCTCGGCGGCTGCGGCATGGTCAACCCGCGGGTGCTCATCGCCTGCGGCGTCGACCCGGAGAAGTACAGCGGTTTCGCCTTCGGGTTCGGCATCGAGCGGATGCTGATGTTCCGCCACAACGTCGAAGACATGCGAGACATGGTCGAGGGTGACGTCCGGTTCACCCGGCCGTTCGGGATGGAGATCTGATGCGGGTCCCGCTTTCTTGGCTGCGGGAGTACGTCGACCTGCCGGCGACGGAAACCGGCCGCGACGTCCAGGAGAAGCTGGTCTCGGCCGGTCTCGAGGTCGAGACCGTCGAGCACCTGGGCGCCGACCTCAAGGGCCCGCTGGTGGTCGGCCAGGTGCTGACCATCGAGGAGCTGACGGAGTTCAAGAAGCCGATCCGCTTCTGCACCGTCGACGTCGGCACCGCCAACGGCACCGGCGAGCCCCAGGAACTCATCTGCGGCGCCCGTAACTTCCAGGTCGGCGACAAGGTCGTCGTGGTCCTCCCGGGCGCCGTGCTGCCCGGCGGCTTCGCGATCGCCGCCCGCAAGACCTACGGCCGTGTCTCGCACGGCATGATCTGCTCCAGCAACGAGCTGGGCATGGGCGACGACGGCACCCACGGCATCATCGTGCTGCCGCCGGAGACCGAGGTCGGCAAGGACGCCATCGAGCTGCTCGAGCTGGTCGACGAGGTCCTGGACATCGCCGTCACCGCCAACCGCGGCGACTGCCTGTCCATCCGCGGCGTCGCCCGCGAGACCGCCATCGCCTACGGCCTCCCGCTGCGCGACCCGGCGCTCCTGGACGTGCCCGGACCGAACGCCTTCGGCTACCCGGTGCAGGTCTCGGACCCGATCGGCTGCGACCGCTTCACCGCCCGCACGGTGACCGGCCTCAGCCCCGACGCCCGTTCCCCGATCTGGCTGCAGCGCCGGCTGCAGAAGGTCGGCATGCGCCCGATCTCGCTCGCCGTCGACATCACCAACTACGTGATGATGGAGCTCGGCCAGCCGCTGCACGCCTACGACCGCAACCTGGTCCAGGGCACCATCGGCGTGCGCCGGGCAAAGGAGGGCGAGAAGCTCGTCACCCTCGACGGCGTGGAGCGCAAGCTGCACGCCGAGGACCTGGTCATCACGGACGAGCGTGGCCCGATCGGCCTCGCGGGCGTCATGGGCGGCGCCAACACCGAGATCGCCGACCACGACGACGTGGAGAACGCGTCCACCGAGGTCGTCATCGAGGCCGCCCACTTCGACCAGGTCTCCATCGCCCGTACGGCCCGCCGCCACAAGCTGTCCTCCGAGGCGTCCCGCCGCTTCGAGCGCGGGGTCGACCCGGCCGCCGCCGCGGCGGCCGCCCAGCGGACGGTGGACCTGCTGGTGCTGCTGGCCGGCGGTACGGCCGAAGGCGGCGTCACCGAGGTCGTCACGCCGTCGGCACCGCACACCATCACCGCCCCGGCCGACCACCCGGACAAGGTCGCGGGCGTCCGGTACGGCCGCGAGACCGTCGTACGGCGACTCCAGGAGATCGGCTGCGACGTGTACGGGCAGGACGAGCTGATCGTCACCGTGCCGTCCTGGCGGCCCGACCTCCTCGAGCCGAACGACTTGGCCGAAGAGGTCATCCGCCTGGAGGGCTACGAGGAGCTGCCCTCGACGCTGCCGAAGCTCCCGTCGGGCCGTGGCCTGACCCACCGGCAGCGGCTGCACCGCCGGGTCGGCCGCGCGCTGGCCGGGGCCGGTTTCGTCGAGGCGCCGAACTACCCGTTCGTCAGCGAGCAGGTCTTCGACCAGCTCGGCCTGGCCGCCGACGACCCGGCCCGCCGAGTCGTCAAGCTGGTCAACCCGCTCAACGACGAGGAGCCCGCACTGCGTACGTCGCTGCTGCCGGGGCTGCTCGGCGCCCTGCGGCGCAACGACGGGCGCGGTTCGCACGATCTGGCCCTGTTCGAGACGGGCCTGGTCTTCCGGCCGCGCGAGGAGCGGAGCGTCGCCGGGCACCTGCCGGTCGACCGCCGCCCGACCGACGAGGAGATCGCGGCCCTGAACGCCGTGCTCCCCGAGCAGCCGCGGCACGTGGCCGTCGTCCTCGCCGGCGCGCGTGAACAGGCCGGCTGGTGGGGCAAGGGCCGGGCCGCTGACTGGGCCGACGCGATCGAGGCGGCGCGGGTCGTGGCCCGTGAGGCCGGGGCCGAGCTGACCGTGCGCAGCGGTCAGTACGGGCCGTGGCACCCGGGCCGCTGCGCCGCGCTGGCGATCACCGTGGACGGCGCCGAACAGATCATCGGCCATGCCGGTGAGCTGCACCCGCGGGTGCTGAAGGCGCTGGGCCTGCCCGCGCGCACCTGTGCGATGGAGCTGAACCTGGACGCGCTGGAGCAGGTCGGCGACGGTACGCCGCAGGCGCCGAGCATCTCCGCGTTCCCCGTGGCCACGCAGGACGTCGCCCTCGTGGTGGACAAGCCGGTGCCGGCCGCCGAGGTCGAGGCCGCGTTGCGGGCGGGCGCGGGTGAACTCCTCGAGGGCATCCGGCTGTTCGACGTGTACGTCAACGACGAGCAGCTCGGTGACGGGAAGAAGTCGCTGGCGTACGCGCTGCGCTTCCGCGCCGGGGACCGGACGCTGACCGTCGACGAGGCGTCGGCGGCCAGGGACGCTGCGATCGCCCTCGCGGGTGAGCGTACGGGCGCGGTGCTGAGGGGGTGAACGCCGCGAGGGCTGCCGTGACAGCCCAATCCGGTCACCTCACTCATCCGGGTGATATCCCGCGGTGATCTGGTCCTTCCGGACCATGTGCTCGACAGAATCGGACCGGCCTTTCGAGGCCGGTCCGATTCTGCGTTGTCAGGGCCTATTGGGGGGCCATCGGCATGTTCCGCATCAAGGCTCGGGTTCCCCGCAAGCTGCTCGCGATGGGGCTGCCCACCGCCTGGGGCGCGATGGCGATCACATACAAGCTGGTCTGCCCGCTGGCCCAGCAGGACAGCCTCGGTGCCCGGGTCGTCACGAGCGCTGTCTTCTTCGCCGTGGGAACCGGCCTGGTCCTGCACGTCCGCCAGGCCCTCGTGCGGGAGCTTCGACAGGTCCGCGAGGTCGCCGGTGCCGCCCAGAGCGTGCTGCTGCGGCCGCTGCCGCCGCGCATCGACGGGCTGGACGTCGCCGCCGCCCAGCTCTCCGCGGACCGCGGCGCCTGCATCGGCGGTGACCTGTACGAGGTCATCGCCACCGAGCACGGCGTACGGGCGGTGATGGGCGACGTACGCGGCCACGGCATCGCCGCCATCGGCACCGTCGCCGCCGTCCTCGGCAGCTTCCGGGAGGCCGTCCACGACGAACCCGACCTGGGTCGGGTGCTGCGCAGACTGGACCGGGCCCTGGCCCGGCACCTGCGCGAGCGGTCGTGCGACGACCCGGCCGCCGAGGAGTTCGTTACCGTACTGCTCCTGGAGATCGGCCGGGACGGCGAGATCACCGCCCTCAACTGCGGTCACCCCTGGCCGTACCTGCTGACCGGCACGACCGTGGAACCCCTCGCCCGCACCGACCCCCTCCCACCGCTCGGCCCGTTCCCCCTCCCACCCGACCTGACCCCACTGCCCTGCGGCACCCTGCTCCCCGGCGACTCCCTGGTCCTGTACACGGACGGCGTCGAGGACGCGAGGGACGCGAGGGGCCGGTTCTTCGCTCTGCAGGCGGCGCTCGCCGATGCCGTACGGCGCGATCCGATCACTCCACACATGATCCTGCGCACGCTCTTTGCCGCCCTCCTGCGTCACACAAGAGGACAACCGGCAGACGACATAGCGCTACTGGTCCTACGGAACGATCACACCAGGGGTCAGCACAACCCCCTAGGGGCGCGGGGAACTGCGCGAGCAACCACACACAACCCGCAGCCGACCAACCACCTTTGACGCAACGGCGATGACCGCGGTGCCGGGCCGCCGCACTGTACGAGGGGGAGCCGGCGGCCCGGCCGGCCTCTTGCGAGGTATTTCAGTCAACCGGCCGGAAACTCTCCGCAACAGCGCGCGCACGCTACGGATTCGGGCACTCCGTTCACACCCCGTGTGAAGCGGTTCGCACTACTCTGACGGCACCGAGCCACCCGGGGGGCACCCATGCAGCCCAACACACTGCTCGACGCGATCCTGGACGAGGCCGGGATCTCGCACGCGGGGCTGGCGGCCCACGTGAACCAGGCGGGGCGGGCGCGCGGGCTCGCCCTGCGCTACGAACACACCGCCGTCGCACGGTGGTTGAAGGGGCAGCGGCCGCGCGGTCAGGTGCCCGACCTGATCTGCGAGGTGCTCGCCGCCCGGCTGCACCGTACCGTCACGCTCGACGACATCGGTCTCGGCGTACCCGGCGAACCGTCCTCCTCACACACCACCTCGCTGTCCGGCTTCGTCGAGCGGGCCACCGCCCTGTGGCGCTCCGACGAGCAGCAACGCCCGCACATCCTGGGCGCACCCGCGGTCACCGGCACGCCGGCCGTGATGCCGGTGTGGGAGTGGGAGAACCCGCCCGAGGACGTCGATGTCTCACGCGGCGGGCGGCACCGGGTGACCCCGGCCGACCTCGAGATGCTGCGCGCCGCCCGCACCCACTACGAGCAGATGTATCGCAAGGCGGGCGGCATAGCGACCCGCACCCGGATCGTGGGGTTCCTGAACGCCGAGGCCGCGCCCCTGCTGCGCGGCAGCTACACCGACGCCACCGGGCGCCAACTGCACCGTGCCACGGGCGGGTTGGTGGCCGTGGCCGGCATCTGCGCGTACGACTCCGACGCGCACGGGCTCGCCCAGCGGTACTTCCATCAGGCGCTGCGGCTGGCGAAGGCCAGTGGGGACCGGGGCCTTGGCGCGTATGTGATCGCGCTGCTCGTCAATCAGGCGCTGTTCATGCGGGAGTTCCGGCAGGCCGTCGCCTTCGCGGAGGCCGCGCTGCGGGCCGCCGGCAAGCACATCACCCCGGCGCTCGCCTCCGATCTGTACGCGATGCAGGCGAAGGCGTATGCGCATTTGGGTGACGGCACCAGCGCGCTGTCCTGCATCCGGCGTGCCGAGCAGGCCGCCGAACGTATCCACCGCGGGTACGAACCCGACGAGACCGGCTATGTCCAGCCCGGGCTCGTCAACGTCCAGGTGGCGGAGGCGCTGCTGAGTCTCGGGGAGCTGGCGGCCGCGGGGGAGCACGCCGCGGCCGCCGTCGACAATCCCGCGCACGACCGGGGCCGGGTGCACCGGCTGGGCATGCTCAGCACCATCGAGCTGCGCCGGGGCAACGCCGACAAGGCGGTGGCCACCGCGGTGCAGATGGCCGAGCAGGCGCGGGGAATGGAGTCCCAGCGCCTGCGCGACAGACTGCGGGCGGTGCGCGAGCACCTGGTGCGCAGCGGCAGCGCGGGCACCGCCGAGGCCGCCGAACTCATCGACGGGGCACTGCGCGTACCGCTGTAGGCCGGTGCGGGCGGGTACTCGAACACCGACACCGCATAGTCACTGCTGCGATATTGCCACTTACTCGACGGAAGGTGGCAGAACCGTGCAGTGGACGAAACAGAACGAACAAACTGTGTATGAAAACCGCTGGTTCACCGTCAACCTGGCAGACGTGGAGCTGCCCGACGGCCGGCATCTGGACCACTTCCTGATCCGGCTGCGGCCGGTCGCCGTGGCCACAGTGGTCAACGAGGCCAACGAGGTCCTCCTCCTGTGGCGCCACCGCTTCATCACCGACAGCTGGGGGTGGGAGCTCGCGGCGGGCGTCGTCGAGGACGGCGAGGACATAGCCCGCGCGGCCGCCAGGGAGCTCGAGGAGGAGACCGGCTGGCGGCCGGGACCCCTGCACCACCTCATGAGCGTGGAGCCCTCCAACGGGCTCACCGACGCCCGGCACCACATCTACTGGTCCGACGAGGGCGAGTACATCGGTCACCCCGTGGACGACTTCGAGTCGGACCGCCGGGAGTGGGTTCCGCTCAAGCTCGTCCCCGACATGGTCGCCCGTGGGGAGGTCCCGGCCGCGAACATGGCGGCCGCCTTACTGATGCTGCACCACCTCAGGCTCGGGCAGGACGTCTTGCCCTGATGCGACGTCCCTTCGGCTAGTGGCCCACTGCCTGCCAGATCGCCACGACGAGCGCACCCACGGCGGTGAGGGCGGCGACCGCGGGCAGCGGCCAGCGCGCGTGTTCCAGTGTGTTGATCCGGGTGTTCAGCTCGTCGAGTTCCTTGGCGGTCTCCTCGGTGCGGTGCGTGAGCAGAGCCAGCCCGCCCTCCACGCGGGCGTAGGCGACGTCGAGGCGGCGTCGTAACTCTGCGAGTTCTCCATTCACGACGGGATGCTCGGGATCGGCGGTCACGTTGCCGCTCCTTTCCGTAGTCGTCTCGAATCCCTGGCATGCGCAGGGAAAGTGAACTCGCCTGGTGGGCGCATGGGGAGAGTGTGCGAGGGGCATATGCGAGCCCGGAGTGCACACGGTGTGTGAATGACGCGGGCCCGGCACCTTCGCGGTGCCGGGCCCGTGTGCTTGGCCGGAATCTGACCGTCTGTAATCAGCCGGACAGGAGTGATCAGTACGTGTAGAAGCCGGAGCCGGTCTTACGGCCCAGCCGGCCGGCGTCGACCATGCGCTGCAGCAGCGGGGGAGCGGCGTACAGCGGCTCCTTGAACTCGTCGTACATGCTCTGCGCCACCGAGGCGACGGTGTCCAGGCCGATCAGGTCGGACAGCTTCAGCGGGCCCATCGGGTGGGCGCAGCCCAGCTCCATGCCGTTGTCGATGTCCTCGCGGCTGGCGATGCCCGACTCGAACATCCGGATCGCGGAGAGCAGGTACGGGATCAGCAGGGCGTTCACCACGAAGCCGGACCGGTCCTGGGCGCGGATGGCGTGCTTGCCCAGCAGCTTCTCGGCGAAGGACTCGGCGCGGGCGATGGTGCCCTCGGAGGTGGTGAGCGCGGGGATCAGCTCGACCAGCTTCTGCACCGGGGCCGGGTTGAAGAAGTGGATGCCGATGACCTGGTCGGGGCGCGAGGTGGCGACCGCCAGCCGCACCAGCGGGATCGAGGAGGTGTTGGAGGCGAGGATCGCGTCGGGGCGGGTCACGACCTGGTCGAGGACCTGGAAGATCTCGGTTTTGACCTGCTCGTTCTCGACGACCGCCTCGATCACCAGATCGCGGTCGGAGAACTCGCCGAGGTCGGTGGTGAAGGACAGCCGCGCCTGCGTCTCGTCCCGCTCCTCCTCGCTGATCTTGCCGCGCTCGGCGGCCTTGGCCAGGGAGTTGTACAGCCGGGTGCGGCCGATCTCCAGGGCCTCGCCGGTGGTCTCGGCGACCTTCACGTCCAGCCCGGCGCGGGCGCACACCTCGGCGATGCCCGCTCCCATCTGGCCGCAGCCCACCACACCGACGCGTGCAATATCTCCGGAGATGCCGGTCACATCGTCCCCTTCGCTGATCCACGACTGCGGCAGGACCGCCGTGGTTCGGCGCCTGCTCCAAACCTGCACGTTACCTTCGGCGAAGCTTGATCGATCGTTCGGGTGCCGCATGAAAAGCTGACGCCGGACCGGTCCGGAACGCTCGGATCTGTCCCGGGGTGGGGCCCTTGACCACGGCACACGGAGGTACGAAGAAGATGCTTCACCGGAAGTCACGGCTGTCACGGCGGGCGTTCACGGCCACCGCCCTGTCGGCACTCGTGGCGTCAGGCGGCGCGATGGCGGCTGGTTCCGCCACGGCGAGCGGATCGGACCGCGACCGGCGGCGGTCGACCCGGGAGATGCGCGGCGTATGGGTGGCGACCGTCGCCAACCGGGACTGGCCGTCCCGGCAGGGCCTGACCGCCGACGAGCAGTACGCCGAGCTGATCGCCCACCTGGACAATGCCGCGAAGTGCCATCTGAACACGGTGATCCTCCAGGTGCGGCCCACCGCCGACGCCCTGTGGCCCTCGCCGTACGAGCCGTGGTCGCAGGTGCTGACCGGCACCCAGGGCGAGGACCCCGGCTGGGACCCGCTCGGCACGGCCGTCGAGGAGGCGCACGCCCGCGGCCTTCAGCTGCACGCCTGGTGCAACCCGTACCGCGTCGCCAACCACACCGACCTCGACAAGCTGGCCGAGACCCACCCCGCCCGGGTGCACCCCGAATGGGTGGTGGCGTACGGCGACAAGCTCTACTACAACCCGGGGCTGCCCGAGGTCCGTGACTTCGTGCAGCAGGCGATGCTCGACGCGGTGGAGCGGTACCCCGTCGACGCGGTGCACTTCGACGACTACTTCTACCCCTACCCGGTGGCCGGCCAGAGCTTCGACGACGACGCGGCCTACGACGCCTACGGCACCGACTTCCCGTCCCGGGCCGACTGGCGGCGGGACAACATCGACCGGCTGATCCAGGAGATGGCGGCCGGCATCCGGCGGATCAGGCCCACCACCCAGTTCGGCATCAGCCCGTTCGGCGTGTGGCGCAACGCCGCCACCGACCCGCTCGGCTCCGACACCAGGGGCGGCGTGCAGACGTACGACGACCTGTACGCGGACACCCGCAAGTGGGTCCGCGAGGGCTGGATCGACTACATCTGCCCGCAGCTCTACTGGAACATCGGCTTCGCCGCGGCCGACTACGCCAAGCTGCTGCCGTGGTGGGCGGAGGTGGCGCAGGGCAGCAGGACGCACCTCTACCTCGGTGAGGCCCTGTACAAGGCAGGCGACCCGGCGCAGCCCGCCGCCTGGCGGGACCAGGCCGAGCTGTCCCGGCACCTCACGCTGGCCAAGGAGCGGCCGGAGGCGTGCGGGCACGTCTTCTTCGCCGCGCGGGACATGGCGGCGGACCGGATCGGCGCCATGGCGCGGGTGGTCGCCGACCACTACGGGCAGCCGGCGATTACCCCGCGCTGATCGGGTTCCGGGTCACCGCCCGGACGCGTGAGTGTCCTTGTGGCGGATCTCGGTGTCGGGGCCGGGGGAGCACAGGCCCTCGTGCCCGTCCTCGAAACGGACGCGGTACGGGGGGTTGCCCTCCTGGCCCAGGACTTCGACGATCTCGCCGACCTTGTCGTGTTGCCCGACCACCCTGCCGTGCTGGACAAGCTGGTCGCCCACGGTTGCACGCATCTGTCTGGGCCTCCTCACCAGGTGCGGGAGCAGCGGTCCGTGGCCTTGAGTCTACGGCGTGGAGCGGTGGTTGGAAGTGGGTCGTCAGGGCCCGCTCAGCCACGCGTCCGCTGGGTCACGGCGATGCACACCAGCACCGCCGCGGCCGTCAGCGGGGCGGCCACTGTCAGGTGCTCGCCCAGCAGCAGCACCGACCACACCAGTGTGAGCAGGGGCTGAGCCAACTGCAACTGGCTGGCCTTCGGGATGCCGATCGCCGCCATGCCCCGGTACCAGACGACCAGACCGAGGAACTGCGACCCCGCTGCTACCCAGACTAGTCCCGTCACCCCGTGCCAGGTCAGGTCCACGGGCTCGTACGACAGCGCCATCGCGGCGGCCGGTACGCCGATCGGCAGACACAGCACCAGCGCCCAGCCGATCACCTGCCAGCCCGGCATGACCCGGGCCAGCCTGCCGCCCTCGGTGTAACCGGCGGCGCACACGACCAGCGCCGCGAACAGATAGAGGTCGGCGCTGGTCAGGGCGCCGCCGCTCTGCTGCACGGTGAAGACGGCCACCGTCGCGGCGCCGACGAGGGCCGCGCTCCAGAAGGTGCGCGAGGGGCGGGCGCCGACCCGCAGCGCGGAGAACACGGCGGTGGTCAGCGGGAGCAGACCGACCACGACGGCCGCGTGCGCCGTGGTGGACGTCTGCAGCGCGAGCGTCGTCAGCAGCGGGAAGCCGAGGACCACTCCGGCGGCGACCACCGCGAGGCCCGCCCAGTGGCGGCGGGCGGGCAGCGGAACCCGCAGCGCGAGCAGACATCCGCCCGCGACGAGGGCGGCGAGCACGCTGCGCACGGCGACCAGCGACCAGGGGCCGAAGCTCTCCAGACCCCAGGCGGTGGCGGGGAAGGTGAGGGAGAAGGCCGCGACGCCGAGGGCGGCCTGCAGGGTGCCGATCGAGCTGCCGGGCCGACTGCTGACCGCTATCCCGCTGGAGGTGATAGCGCTACTCTGTGTTCTCATGCAAGAGCGTAGCAGTGTGGCTGATCTGGCGGAACAGCTGAGAAGCGAACTCAACCGCTACTCGCCCGATGGAAAGCTCCCATCGAGCCGGGCCCTGGTCGAACGGTTCCGGGTGAGCCCGGTGACCGTCTCACGGGCCCTGGCGCAGCTCGCCGCCGAGGGGCTGGTGGTCACCCGCCCCGGCGCCGGGGCGTTCCGCGCGCAGCCGCGGACGGCCACTGCCCCCGTCGGTGACACCTCCTGGCAGGAGGTCGCCCTCAGCGCGGACGGCGCCGCCGACCTCGTGCCGCGCTCCGTCGACGCCTCCGGGGTGCTCGTCTCGCTCGCCGCTCCACCGCCCGGGGTGATCGAGTTCAGCGGCGGCTATCTGCATCCCTCGCTCCAGCCCGAGCGGGCGATGGCCGCGGCGCTCTCCCGCGCGGGCCGCCGCCCCGGCGCCTGGGGGCGCCCGCCCACGGACGGACTGCCGGAGCTGCGCGAGTGGTTCGCCCGGGGCATCGGCGGCGCCGTCACCGCCGCCGAGGTCCTGATCACCGCGGGCGGCCAGTCCGCGCTGACCATCGCGCTGCGCGCGCTCGCCCCGCCGGGCGCGCCCGTCCTCGTCGAATCGCCCACCTATCCCGGCATGCTGGCGATCGCCCGCGCGGCCGGGCTGCGGCCGGTGCCGGTGCCGGTGGACGCTCAGGGGGTGAAGCCCGAGCTGCTCGCGGACGCGTTCCGGGCGAGCGGTGCGCGGGTCTTCGTCTGCCAGCCCCTGATGCAGAACCCCACGGGAGCCGTGCTGCGCTCCGGGCGCCGGGAAGAGGTGCTGCGCATCGTGCGGGAAGCCGGCGCGTTCGTGGTGGAGGATGACTTCGTACGCCGGCTCGTGCACGAGGACGCGGGGCCGCTGCCGCGCCCGCTGGCCGCCGACGACCCCGACGGTGTCGTCGTCCACGTCTGCTCGCTGACCAAGGCGACCTCGCCCAGCTTCCGGGTGAGCGCGCTCGCCGCCCGGGGTCCGGCGCTGGAGCGGCTGCGCGCCATCCAGGTCGTCGACACCTTCTTCGTGCCCCGGCCCCTTCAGGAGGCCGCCCTCGAACTCGTCGGCTCGCCCGCCTGGCCGCGCCATCTGCGCACCGTCGCGGCGGTGCTGAAGTCCCGCCGCGACGCCATGACCTCCGCCCTGCGCCTGGACCTGCCCGAGCTCGCCCTCCCGCACATCCCGTCCGGCGGCTACCACCTCTGGCTGCGCCTGCCCGACGGCGCCGACGAGTCCGCCCTGGTCGCCGCCGCCCTGCGCGCGGGCGTCGCGATCACACCCGGCCGTCCCTACTTCAGCGCGGAACCTCCGGCCGGACACCTGCGGTTGAGCTTCGCGGCGGTGGCGGGGGAGGGCGAGATCACCGAGGGAGTACGGCGGCTGCGGGCGGCCTGCGACGAGGTGCTCTGAGCGGGCTGGGCGCCCGCTCACCGGCGAAAACCGCTCGACGCCCGCGCCCTCGCCCTGCGAGTCTCGCCGCATGACCGACACCCCGCCCCTCGCCGAGGGCTACGAGATCTCCACCGACCCCGACCGCGTCGACCGCGAGCGGGTGCACCGGTGGCTGTCCACCGACGCGTACTGGGCGATCGGGCGGGCCCGGGAGAAGCAGGACCGGGCGGTCGACGGGTCGCTGAACTTCGGGGTGTACGAGACGGTTTCGGGGGATCAGGTCGCCTACGCCCGGGTCGTCACCGACCGGGCGACCTTCGCGTGGCTGTGCGATGTGTACGTCGATCCGTCGGTGCGCGGCAAGGGGATCGGGACGGCACTGGTCGGGGCCGTACGCGAGCGGCTGCGGCCGTACGGCATCAAGCGGATACTGCTCGCCACCCACGACGCGCACGGGGTCTACGAGAAGCTCGGGTTCGCGCCGCTGGAGAAGCCGGACCAATGGATGGCGCTCTACTTCCAGTAGCCCCGGCGGCTGTACTTGAATGTCCAACAGCCGTTTTCCAGCGACTTGTCCGCCTGGTCCTGACCCCGCGGTAAGGCTTGGTGAACCCTCGGTCACACCTGCACAACGCCTCTTGACCTGCCCACTTTCACGTCACACCATCACCGCATGTCGCTTCGGGTCACGTTCGTCGCAGCCGCGCGCAGCTCCCCGCTGCTCGCGGAGCGCTTCGAGGACGACCGGCCGCTGGACCAGGCTGGCTGGGATGAGGTGCAGCGCGTCGCGCACGACCTGGTGTCACTGGCCGCGGCCGAGCTGCGCTACTGCTCGCCGACCCCGCGCAGCCGCGCCACCGGCGACGCCCTGGGCTACGCCCCGCTGGTCCAACTCGCCCTGCGCGACTGTGACATGGGCCGCTGGCGTGGGCTGACCCTCGGCGAGGCGATGGCCCGGGAGCCGGAGGCCGTGGACGCCTGGCTGGCCGACCCGCGCGGCACCCCGCACGGCGGCGAGTCGCTGCTCGCGTTCATCTCCCGCGTCGGCGGCTGGCTCGACACCCGGCCGGTGGAGGACGGCGGCCGCATCGTCGCCGTGGCCGAACCGTCCGTGATCCGCGCCGCGCTGGTGTACGCGCTGAAGGCGCCGCCGTCGACGTACTGGAACCTCGACGTACGTCCCCTGTCGACGACCACGGTCACCGGTCGCGCGGGCCTCTGGAACCTCCGCTTCGAGGGGGCGTCGGCTCAGCCCTCGCGCGCGTAGTCGGTGGTGAGCACCAGGTCCTTGGCCGGGCCGCGCACCCGCCACACCGTCCGCCAGTGGTCCTCGTCCAGAACGGTGAACTCGCCCCGGTAGAGGTCCGCCGAGCAGGGGTGGTCGGCGACGTGCCGGCCGGAGGTCAGGTCCAGGTCGTGGAACGGGCGGCCGTCGGCGAAGCGAACCTCCACCGTCCCCGGTGCGGCCCCCGGCAGGAACCGCAGCGTCCGCTCGGCGGGGCGCGAGACGCCCTGCCAGACGAACCTGCCGGACTCCTGGTGCAGCAGCCCGCCGCTCTCCAGAGGGCTGAAAACCGTCGTACCGGAGAACCGCCCTTCCTCGCCACTCGCGAGATCTCGCACGGACCGTTCGGCCCGCCAGGTGCCGGCCAAATACGTCAGCGCGTCCGGTACTGGCCAGAACTCGCCCATCCGATCCACTTCTTCCGACACTTTCGATCCCGCGCGACCCGTTGACGCTCCCAAATCCCCTCCCTATCTTGCCGTTCGACGTACTGATCGCTGTCTGATATTTCGAACGCAGATATTCCGAACACCGAGCCGCGGAGTATTCATGTCACGCACCCGCTGGAGATACGGCACAGCAGCCGCCGCCTTCCTGGTGGCGGCCAGTCTCATCCCCACCACCGCCCACGCCGAGGACGTCACCGACTACTCGATCACCGTCGATCCGGCCGCCCAGGGCGCGAAGATCGACGACACGATGTACGGCGTCTTCTTCGAGGACATCAACCGGGCCGCGGACGGCGGACTGTACGCCGAGCTGGTGCAGAACCGGTCCTTCGAGTACTCCACCGCCGACAACGGCTCCTACACACCGCTGACCGCCTGGACGGTGGGCGGCACCGCCAAGGTCGTCGACGACTCCGGCAGGCTCAACGACCGCAACCGCAACTACCTTTCCCTGGACGCCGGTTCGTCCGTCACCAACGGCGGCTACAACACCGGCATCCGCGTCGAGAAGGGCAAGCGCTACGACTTCTCGGTGTGGGCCCGGGCGGCGAGCGGCACCACTCTGACCGTCAGCCTCAAGGACGCCGCCGGCGCACTGGCGACCGCCCGCCAGGTGGCCGTCAAGGGCGGCTGGGCCAAGTACGACGCCACGTTCACCGCGACCCGCACCAGCAACCGCGGCCGCCTCGCCGTCGCCGCCACGAACGCGGCGGCCCTCGACATGGTGTCGCTGTTCCCGCGCGACACGTACAAGAACCAGCCGAACGGCCTGCGCAGGGACCTCGCCGAGAAGATCGCCGCCCTGAAGCCGGGCTTCGTGCGCTTCCCCGGCGGCTGCCTGGTCAACACCGGCTCCATGGAGGACTACAGCGAGGCCTCCGGCTGGCAGCGCAAGCGCTCCTACCAGTGGAAGGACACCGTCGGCCCCGTCGAGGAGCGCGCCACCAACGCCAACTTCTGGGGCTACAACCAGAGTTACGGCCTCGGCTACTACGAGTACTTCCGCTTCTCCGAGGACATCGGCGCCATGCCGCTGCCCGTCGTCCCGGCCCTGGTGACCGGCTGTGGCCAGAACAAGGCCGTCGACGACGAGGCGCTGCTCAAGCGGCACATCCAGGACACCCTGGACCTGATCGAGTTCGCCAACGGCCCCGTGACCTCCGAGTGGGGCAAGGTGCGCGCCGAGATGGGCCACCCCAAGCCCTTCCACCTCACCCACATCGGGGTGGGCAACGAGGAGAACCTGCCGCGGGAGTTCTTCGCCAACTTCGAGAAGTTCCGGTCCGCCATCGAGGCCGAGCACCCGGACATCACCGTCGTCTCCAACTCCGGCCCGGACGACGAGGGATCGACCTTCGACACCCTGTGGCAGCTCAACCGCGACGCCGGCGTCGACATGGTCGACGAGCACTACTACAACAACCCGCAGTGGTTCCTGCAGAACAACGACCGCTACGACTCCTACGACCGCCACGGTCCGAAGGTCTTCCTCGGCGAGTATGCCTCCCGGGGCAACGCCTGGAGCAACGGCCTGGCCGAAGCCGCGTTCATGACCGGCCTGGAGCGCAACGCGGACGTGGTCAAGCTCGCCTCGTACGCCCCGCTGCTCGCCAACGAGGACTACGTCCAGTGGCGGCCGGACATGATCTGGTTCAACAACCGCGCGTCCTGGGGCTCGGCCAACTACGAGGTCCAGAAGCTGTTCATGAACAACGTCGGCGACCGCGTCGTCCCCTCGAAGGCGACCACCACGCCGAACGTCAGCGGCCCGATCACCGGCGCCGTCGGCCTGTCCACGTGGGCGACCAGCGCCGCGTACGACGACGTGAAGGTCACCGCCGCCGACGGCTCGACCCTGCTGAGCGACGACTTCTCCGGTGACGCCTCGAAGTGGACGCACACGGGCGCCGGCGCCTGGAGCGTCCAGGACGGCCAGTACGTCCAGACGGACGCCGCCGCGGAGAACACCATGGTCCAGGCCGGCGACCCGTCCTGGCACGACTACGACCTGCATGTGAAGGCCACCAAGAAGTCCGGCAAGGAGGGCTTCCTCGTCGCCTTCGGCGTCAAGGACACCGGCAACTACTACTGGTGGAACCTGGGCGGCTGGAACAACACCCAGTCCGCGATCGAGCAGGCTGTGGACGGCGGCAAGGGCACGCTGCTGACGAAGCCCGGGTCGATCGAGACGGGCCGCGCCTACGACATCGACATCAAGGTGCGCGGCCGCCAGGTCACCCTGTACCTGGACGGCCAGGAGTGGGGCAGCTTCACCGACGACAAGCCGGCCGAGCCGTTCCGCCAGGTCGTCACGGAGGACGCCAGGACCGGTGACCTGATCGTCAAGGTCGTCAACGCCCAGGCCGCCGAGGCCCGCACCGCGATCGACCTGGGCGGCGCCAAGGTCGCCTCCCGGGCCCGGGTCACCACCCTGGCCGCCGACCAGGACGCCGTGAACACCGAGACGGACACCCCGGTGACACCGGTGACCTCGACCTTCTCCGGGGTCGCCGAGAAGTTCACCTACACCTTCCCGGCGAACTCCGTGACGTTCCTGAGGATCAAGCAGGGATAGTTCCCGAGGGAGATTCCGGCGGTGGGGGGGGGGGGGCGCCCCCCCCCCCCCCCCCCCCCCCCCGGCCCCCCCCCCCCCGGCCGCCCCCCCCCCCCCCCCCGCGGGGCCGCCCCCCCC
>NZ_JBNGGG010000076.1:0-25201 GCF_049974585.1 Streptomyces sp. UG1
CGGGCCGGGGCGGCGGGGGGGGGGGGGTTTGGGGGGGCCCCACACCCCCCGCCCCCCCCCCGGGGGGGGGGGGGGGCGGGGGGGGCGCGGCCGGGGGGGGGGGGGGGGGCGCCCCCCCCCGGGGGGCCCCCCCCCCCCCCGCCGCCGTCATGAGCAGACCTTGCCGTCCTTCGGCACCGTCCCCCGCAGCAGATACGCGTTCACCGCCGAGTCGACGCAGTCGCTCCCCTTCCCGTACGCGGAGTGCCCCTCGCCCTCCCAGGTGAGCGTCACCGCGACGCCCTTGCCCAGTTCGTCCGCCATCCTCTGGGTGCCCTCGTAGGGCGTCGCCGGGTCGCCGGTGTTGCCGACCAGCAGGATCGGCGCCGCACCCGGCGCACTGACCTCCGGGGTGTCGTACTGCCCGGCCACCGGCCAGTCGTGGCACCAGCCGGCCGTGTCCCAGCCCAGCATGGGTCCGAACACGGGCGAGACCTTCTCGAACCTCGGCAGCAGCTTCTTCGCCTCCTCGACGGTCGGTCGCTGCTTGTCGTCCAGGCACGATATGACCCGTTGCGAATGGGTCCCCGTGCCGTAGCGTCCCGAGGCGTCGCGTTCGTTGTAGTCGTCGGCGAGCGCCAGCAGCTGCGAGCCGTCGCCCCGCTCGGCCGCCTCCAGGGCACTGGTCAGCGTCGGCCAGCTCGCCTCGCTGTACAACGGCGTGATGATCCCGGTGAGCGCGAGCGTCTCGGTGAGCTTGCGCTCGGACGACGCGGGCAGCGGGTTCGCGTCGATCCGCTTCAGCAGGTCCGCGATCTTCCGCGTGCCCTCGTCCGCGCCCTGGCCGGTCGACTTCAGATAGTTGTTCAGCGCGCGCTGGAAGCCCCTGGCCTGGTTCTCGGCGTGCCCCGCCCCGTCGGCGCCGGGGTCGACGACCGCGTCCAGGATCAGCCGGCCCACGTTCCCCGGGAACAAGTGGGCGTAGACGCCGCCGAGTTCGGTGCCGTAGGAGATGCCGAAGTAGTGCATCCGCGTGTCGCCGAGGACCTGGCGCATCAGGTCCATGTCGCGGGCGGTGTCGGTGGTCGACACATGCGCCATCAGCGTCCCCAGGGACTTCTGGCAGCCCTTGCCGAAGGCGGCCGCGTCCCGGAAGTACGCCGTCTCCTCGGCCGGGGTGTCCGGCGTGATGTCCACGGACTCGGACGCCTGGATCTCCTTGTCGCTGCGGCAGCGCACACCCTCACTGGCGCCCACCCCGCGAGGGTCCCAGCTCACCAGGTCGTACCGCTTGCCCAGCTCGGCGGCGCTGGTGGCGTACCACGGCATCGTGGACACGCCCGAGCCGCCCGGTCCGCCGAAGTTGAACAGGAGCGAACCGATGCGGTCGTCGCCGGTGGCCTTGGCGCGGATCAGCGCGAGGTCGATCGTCCTGCCGTCCGGTTCCGCCCAGTTCAGCGGCGTCTTGAGCGTCGCGCACTGCCACTTGCCGTCGGGCGCGGGGGAGCCGGCGGTGGCCTTGCAGCGGCCCCAGTCGAGCTTCTGCGAGGTCAGCGAGGACGGCAACGGGGTCGCCGACCCGGCGGACGCCGCCGATGAGCCGGGCCCGCTCGTCCTGTCACCGGCCTCCGCGTCGTCGGACGAGCCCCCACTGCACCCCGTCGCCAACAGCGCGGCGACGGCCGCCCCGGCCGTCCACCGTACGAAACGCGTCATGTCGCATCCCCCCTCGCAAGCCGTCCGCGCTGTGCCGCGGATGGCGGTCAGGCCATGGTAGGCGGATCACGAATCGGCCGTCGCGGCCTGTGGATAACTCTCTGACCTGCTGCTTCTCGGTGACCGATGGGTTCTCAGGAGCAGACCGTGCCCGCCGCCGGCACCTTCCCGTCCAGCAGATATCCGTTCACCGCGTCCTGCACGCACTTGTTCTTGCTGTCGTACGCGCCGTGCCCCTGCCCCTTGTACGTCAGCTCGACGCCGACTCCCTTGCCCAGCGCCTGCGCCATCCGCCGCGCGCCCTCGTACGGCGTGGCCGGGTCGCCCGTGTTGCCCACGACGAGGATCGGCGCCGAGCCGGACGCGGCGACGTCGGGGTGGTCGGCGGCGCCCGCCACGGCCCAGTCGGTGCAGCTCAGCATCGACCAGGCGAGGAAGTCGCCGAACACCCTCGAGGCGGAACGGAACTCGGGCAGCTTCTGCTCCACGTACTCGGGGGTGTACCGCGGCTTGTCGTCGGCGCAGTTGATCGAGACGTTGGCTGCGGCGATGTTGCTGTACTCGCCGTTCTCGTCGCGCCCGTTCAGCGAGTCGGACAGCAGCATCAGGGTCCGACCGTCGCCGCCGTACGCCTCCTCGAGACCCTGCGTGAGATAGGGCCAGAAATCCTTGGAGTACAGCGCCTGCGCGATGCCGTTGGTCGCGGCGGACTGGGTGAGCTGGCGCGGGAAGATCCCCTCGATCGGCTTGCTGTCGAGCTCGCTGAGCAGCTTCGCGATGCGGTCCTCGACGTCCTGGGCGGTGTCGCCGATCGGGCAGCCCTCGACCTTGGAGGCGCAGTCCGCGGCGAAGTTGTCGAGCGCGCGCTGGAAGCCCCTGGCCTGGCCGAGTGCTCCCTGCTCGGCGTTCTGCGTGGGGTCCACCACCGCGTCGAAGACGGCCCGGCCCACCTTCTTGGGGAACAAGTGGGCGTAGACGCCGCCGAGTTCGGTGCCGTAGGAGATGCCGAAGTAGTGCAGTTTGTCGTCGCCGAGGACCTGGCGCATCAGGTCCATGTCGCGGGCCGCGTCGGTGGTGCTCACATGGGGCAGCATCTCCTTGGAGTTCTTCTCGCAGGCCGCGTTGAACTCCTTGGTGCTGTCCACCAGCTCCGTCCGCTCGGCGCTGTCGTCCGGGGTGGTGTCCTGCTGGAAGTAGGCGTCGAGCTGCTGGTCGTTCTCGCACAGCACGGGCTCGCTGCGGCCGACTCCGCGCGGGTCGAAGCTCACCAGGTCGTAGCGGGTACGCAGCTTCTCGTACCCGTCGCCGAAGGCGGGCAGCGTCGTGACGCCCGAGCCGCCGGGGCCGCCGAAGTTGAAGATCAGCGAGCCGATGCGCCGGTTCTCGTCACCGCTGGACTTCACCCGGATCAGCTCGATGTCGATCGTGTCGCCCTTGGGGTCGTCCCAGTCGCGGGGCGCCTTCATCGTGGCGCACTGCCAGGTGCCGTCGTCCGGCAGCGGTGACGGGCTGCCTCCACCGCCCTGCGCCTGCGAGGGCGCCGGGCAGTCCTTCCAGCTCAGCTCCTGCGCCGTGAGGTCCTCGTCCCCGGAGTCGCCGTCGCTGCAACCCGCCAGCAGGGACGACAGCAGCAGGGCGGCGGCGGTCAGGGCAGCGGCGCGCTTCCGGGGAGGCTTCGGCATGGTCCCATCCTGCGGTCGTACGGGGTGGGGCGCTCGGGGCACGGTCCGTATGAGCTACGGCGACGCCTCACCTTCCGTGCCCTTACAACGTACGGCGCCCTGCTCGGCGTAGGACAAGCCCCGTGGCCTCTCCTACGACAAACTCGCGCGGTCTGCCGTACGCCCCTCCGCGCTACAGCGCGCCCTTGCGGGTCAGGTGGTTGAAGGCCAGCCAGCCCGGCAGGACCGGCAGCCACAGCGTCAGCAGCCGGAACAGCAGCACCGCGGGCGCGGCGACCTCGCTCTCGAGGCCGACGGCGATCAGACCGACGGTCAGGGTCGCCTCCACGGCGCCCACGCCGCCCGGGGTCGGGGCCGCCGAGCCGAGGGCGTTGCCCGCGAGGAAGACGACGGCCACGCCGGCGATGCTGATCGAGGTCCCCTCGCTGCCGAAGGCGCGGATCGACGCGTCCAGGCACATCACGAAGCAGGCGGTCAGCAGCAGCATGCCGCCGATGCCGGTGATCAGCTTCTGCGGCCGCTGGAGCACATCGAGCATGCGCGGCACGACCCCCGCGAACAGCGACCTCACGCGCGTGACGACGAATTTCCGCAGGAACGGCACCGACGTCACGACGAGCACCAGCACCGCGACCGTCAGCAGACCCGCGATCACGGTCCTGGACGGCGACAGCGACGGCGTCTTCTCGGTGCCGGTCAGATAGCCGAAGGACAGCAGCATCAGGATGTGGGCGCCGAGCCCGAACAACTGCGACGCGCCGACGCTCGCCACCGCGAGCCCCGGCCGCACTCCCGCACGCTGCAGGAAGCGCGTGTTCAGGGCGACGCCACCGACCGCCGCCGGCGCGACGATCTTCACGAAGGAGCCGGCGACCTGCGCGGCCACGGTCCGCCGGAACGGCACCCGCTCCGGCACGAACCCCAGCAGTGCCATGGCCGCCGCGAAGTAGCTCGCCGCCGAGAACAGTACGGCCGCGGCCACCCAGCCCCACTGCGCGTTGGAGATGAGCGGACCGAACTCGATGTGGGTGAGCTGGGTCAGCAGGAAGTACGCACCGATGGCACCGGCGATGAAGCTGATCAGGGTGCGTGGCCGCACCCGCTCCAGACGGGCCGGCTCGACCGGCGCCTGCGGCCTGATCCGCAGCATCTCGTGGCGGATCTGCGTGAGCAGATCCTCCTCGCGCGCCTCGTCCAGGGCCTCGTCGATCGCCCGCTTCTCGGCCCGCGCCTGCGCCCGTACGGTCTTCTTGTCCGGCTTGTCGAGCACCGCCCCGGAGCCGTCCGCGGCCTCCTCGTCGCGCGCGTGCTTGGACTGCCGGGACGCCTCCAGCACCGCCTCACGCTCGCGCTGGGAGCGCTCGCGCGCGAGTCGGCGCAGTGTCGCGCGCGTGGAGCGGCTCAGCGCGATGGGCTGGAGCATCGGCAGGCAGTCGGCCACGGCGTCGGGGCCGAGCACGCTCACCGCCGAGGCCACCGCGCGCTCGGCGCCGACCCGCAGGCCGAGCGTCACCAGCAACTGGGAGATGTCCATCCGCAGCAGCAGACTGTTGGCCGCGATCTCGCCGATGCGCAGGTCGGTGATGATCACCTTGCCGGAACGATCCACCAGAATCGCGTCACCCACCAGCCGGCGGTGCGCGATACGCCGCGACTGCAGCGCCTTGACCTGGTGCCAGGTGCCGCGCAGCAACTCGTCGGTGATCTCCTCGTCCGGGAGCGTGTCCAGGGTGTGTCCGCCGCTGTGCTCGTAGACCAGCATCACCGCGTCCGGGCCCAGCTCGGAGGTGGCGATCAGCTTGGGCGCGTTGGCGCCGGCCGCGATGGCCGCGTAGGCGAGCAGCGCCTCCTGCTCCAGGGCCTGGCGCAGCGACTGGAGGCTGCTGCGGGTGGCGAAGCCGCGCAGCGTGAGGTTGCGCCACGCGCGGTAGAAGAAGCCCTGCGCCTGCTGCTCCCGGTCGACCACGGTCACATCCAGCGGCGGGCCGTCTTCAAGGGTGACGAAGTAGCGCCGGCCGCGGTCGCCGGTCTCCTGACTGTCGGAGACCTCCTGGCGGGCCGCGCTCACCGGGCGGAAGCCGACGTGCCTGAGGCCCGCCATCAGGGTCCGCCCGGTGGGCCGGACGTTGGGCGAGCCGACCGCGTACAGCGTGCCGTAGGCGACGGTCCAGCCGATCAGCAGCGTCAGGACGATCGAGAACGGCGTGGTGTATCCGGTGACCAGCATCGAGAAGGCGTACAGGACCAGGACCGCCCACAGGACCGCACGCCAGCGAGGTCTGCGGGACATGCCCACGGCCGTCATGTAGGCGATGACCGGGGCGAGATAGCCGTGCACCGGGTCGGTGAGGGAGCCGACGTCGCCGGGCGCGGGCTGGGTGAGCGCGTCCCGGATGGACTCCGGGGCGGCCCGCGCGACCCACAGGTCGGTGGCGAGCGTCACACCGTGCGCGAGGACCGCCGCGAGGACGCCGTCGGCGATGCGCAGCCCGTCCCGCTTGATCAGCCGCTCGATGGCGAAGGCGACCGGCACGAGCAGGATCGCGATGCTGGACACCAGCCCGGCCATCTTGCTGAACACGTCGGGCGCCTGTCCGGTGCCCTTGTTGATGTCCTGCTCGAGGCCCGAGGTCGTTCCGTGTGCGAACGCGGCGATCGCGAGCAGCAGGGCGATGCCCAGCACGCCCACGAGCAGCCGCATCAGGTCGGACGGGCGGTGCACGCGCGCGGGGAGCAGCGGTTCGTCGCCCTCGACCTCGTCGACGTGCGCCTCTTCGAACTCGAGGTCGTAGGCGGCCTTCCCCTCGACGGCCTTGCGGCCCGCCTCGCTCGGGTCGACGGGCTTCCTGGCCTTGCCCTTGCCGCCCTCGCCGGTGTCCTTCTCGCCGGTGTTCTTGTCGGCGTTCGCGGGGTCGGGGCGCGACGAAGCGTCAGAGGTGCCTTCCGCGTCCTCCGGGTGCGCACCCTGCTGCTTCATCGTCTCTTCTTGATCTCGTATCACCAGTCACCGCCCGCACGATGGTGGCATGCTCCACCGACACACGGGGGCATCAGGGTGCAAACGCGGGGGCGCACAGTCTGCCCGAAGCGCCGTCCCAGGGCGAGGGATACGCACAGTGGCGGTCGCGTCACATTGTCGGTGGATTGGGGCAGGATGGGGCGGATGAGTGAGCAGAGCCTTCCGGACGGTGCCCGTCAGGCCCACGACGACACCCGTGCGGAGCACGCGGACGCGCTGCCCGAGTACGCCGAGCGGGTCCTCGAGGTCACCGAGCTGATTCCGCCCGGGCGTGTCATGACGTACGGCGACGTCGCAGAGTGGCTTGAGGAGGGCGGCCCGCGGCAGGTGGGCCGCGTGATGTCCCTCTACGGGGGAGCCGTTCCGTGGTGGCGGGTGGTCCGCGCGGACGGCGTCCTGCTGCCCGGCCACGAGCTGAGAGCGCTGGAGCAGTACCGCGCGGAGGGCACGCCTCTGAAGGAGGCGAGCAGGGCCGCCGAGGGCCACCTGCCGCGCCTCGACTTGAAGCGCGCGCGGTGGGACGGCGGCGAACGCGCACAGGGTCACACCTGACAGCTTCCGCCATCGGACGCCCTGCTGTGTGACCTGTGATCCGAACGGGCGAAAGAGGGCACGTCCGTGGCATGACGTACGTTCGTGAGTAGAGGGACGCACGTGCCACAAGTGCCCCGAGGGATGAATCGGAAGCCCTGCTTCCGCACCGTGCCTCGGCGTAGCGTCGGCTGCACGTGCCCCCCTCACCTCGCCGCCACCACGGCGCTCGGCGTCGGCGATGACAACTTGCACACCCACCAGGACCGGCGAACCACGTGAGCTCCTCTTTCTCCACCAGACGCCTGTCGCACCCCCAGGTGCGACAGGGGACCCGTGGCGCTTACCGGCTGGTGCGTACCCCCGCGGCGCGAGTGGCTCCCCCTGCTCTGGACGCCGCACAGCGTGCCGTGGTTGACCACGAGACCGGTCCACTGCTCGTTCTCGCAGGTCCGGGCACCGGCAAGACCACCACACTGGTCGAGTCGGTCGCGGCGCGCATCGCCCGTGGCGGGGACCCCGAGCGCATCCTGGTGTTGACGTTCAGCCGCAAGGCCGCGGTGGAGCTGCGCGACCGCATGGCGCTGCGCATAGGGGCGGCCCGCGCGCCCCAGGCGACCACCTTCCACTCGTTCTGCTACGCCCTGGTCCGCGCCCACCAGGACAGCGACCTGTTCGTCGAACCGCTACGGCTGCTGTCCGGCCCCGAGCAGGACGTGACCGTACGGGAGCTGCTCGCCGGCCAGCCGGGCCTGGAGCGGCTCGGACTCGCCCATGTGCGCTGGCCGGACGAACTGCGCGCCTGCCTGACCACCCGCGGCTTCGCCGACGAGGTCCGCGCGGTCCTCGCCCGCAGCCGTGAGCTGGGCCTCGGCCCCGACGCCCTGGACGCCTTCGCCCGCCGCATCGGCCGCCCCGACTGGCGCGCGGCGGCCTCCTTCCTCGCCGAGTACCTGGACGTGCTCGACATGCAGGGTGTGCTCGACTACGCCGAACTGGTCCACCGCGCGGTCCTCCTCGCCCGCCGCCCCGAGGCCGCAGCGCGCCTCGCCGCGCGGTACGACGCCGTCTACGTCGACGAGTACCAGGACACCGACCCGGCGCAGGTACGGCTGCTGCGCGCCCTCGCCGGCGGCGGCCGCACCTTGGTCGCGCTCGGCGACCCCGACCAGTCGATCTACGCGTTCCGGGGGGCCGACGTGAACGGCATCCTGGAGTTCCCGCACGCCTTCCCGCGCGCGGACGGCCGACCCGCGCCCGTCGAGGTCCTGCGCATCTCCCGGCGCTCCGGAGCCGGCCTGCTGGCCGCGACCCGGCTGCTGACCCAGCGCATGCCGCTCACCCGGCTCCCGGCGGCGAAGGTCCGCGCCCACCGCGAACTCGCCGCCGTCCACGAGGGCGGCCGTGTCGAGGTCTTCACCTGCCCGACGCCCGGCACCGAACTGGACAACATCGCCGACATCCTGCGCCGGGCCCACCTGGAGGACGGCGTTCCGTGGCGCGACATGGCCGTCCTGGTACGCGCGGGGTCGCGCACGATCCCGACGGTGCGCCGGGCACTCACGGCCGCCGGGGTGCCCCTCGACATCGACGGCGACGATCTGCCGCTCAGGCATGAACCCGCGGTGGCACCACTGCTGACGGCACTGCGGGCGGTGGCCGCGGCGGAGGCGGCCGACGGGGCCGTACGACGTGAGGGCCCCGGCGACGACGTACGGCAGCAGGCGGGCGACCCTGCCGGAGGCGCCTTCTCGGGCGGGGCTGGAAGTGACGCCATGGACGAGCCCGCCGCCTGCTGGCTCGACACCGAGACCGCCCTCACCCTGCTCGCCTCCCCCCTCGCCGCTATGGACGCCGCCGACCTGCGCCGCCTGGGGCGCGCCCTGCGCGAGGAGGAGCGGGCCGCGGGCAACGCCTTGCCACCGCCCTCGGACGAGCTGCTCGCGCGGGCGCTGGCCGAGCCGGAGCGCCTCGCGGTGCACGACCCCACGTACGCGCGTGGCGCCCAGCGTCTCGGCGCGCTGCTGCGCAAGGCCCGGGAGCGCCTCGCGGGCGGCGGTACGGCCGAGGAGGCGCTGTGGGACCTGTGGGAGGGCACGCCATGGCCCACGCGCCTGGAGCGCACCGCCCGCCGCGGCGGCGCCGCCGGCCGCAACGCCGACCGTGACCTGGACGCCGTATGCGCGCTGTTCGCGACGGCGGCCCGCGCGGAGGAGCGCACCGGCGGCCGGGGCGCCCTGAACTTCCTGGAGGAGATCGACGCCGAGGACATCGCCGCCGACACCCTCACGCGGCGTGCCGTACGCAGAGACGCCGTGCGTCTGATGACCGCGCACCGCTCCAAGGGCCTCCAGTGGCGCCTGGTCGTCGTCGCCGGCGTCCAGGAGGGCCTGTGGCCGGACCTGCGCCGCCGCGGCTCCCTCCTGGAGGCCGACCGCATCGGCCGCGACGGACTCGCCGAACCGCTCACCCCAGGAGCGCTGCTGGCGGAGGAGCGCCGCCTGTTCTACGTCGCCGCCACGCGCGCGCGTGAACGCCTCGTCGTCACGGCGGTGAAGGCCCCCGCCGACGACGGCGACCAGCCCTCCCGCTTCCTGACCGAACTCGGCGTCGAGCCGAGGGACGTCACGGGCCGCCCGCGCCGCCCGCTGTCCGTCGCCGCACTCGTCGCCGAGCTCAGGGCGACGACGGTCGACCCGCGCGTGTCGGACGCCCTCAGGCAGGCCGCCGCCCGCCGACTGGCCAAGCTGGCGGCGCTCGCCGACGAGGACGGCCGCCCGCTGGTCCCCGCCGCGCACCCCTACCGCTGGTGGGGCATGTTCGAGCCGACCGAGTCCAAGGTGCCGCTGCGCGACCGCGACCAGCCCGTCGTGCTCTCCGGGAGCGCCCTGGACCAGCTCGCCAACACCTGCGCCCTGCAGTGGTTCCTGGGCCGCGAGGTGAAGGCCGACGCGCCCGCCACCGCCGCCCAGGGCTTCGGAAACGTGGTGCACGTCCTCGCCGACGAGGTCGCCTCCGGGCACACCCCGGCCGACCTCGCCGTCCTCATGGAGCGCCTCGACTCCGTGTGGAACGCGCTCGCCTTCGACGCACCGTGGAAGTCGGCGCAGGAGAAGGCCAACGCGCGCGTGGCGCTCGAACGCTTCCTGAAGTGGCATGTGATGGACCGCGCGGGGCGCACGCCGGTGGCCAGCGAGCACGACTTCGACGTGACCCTGGAGGCCGGCGACTTCGAGGTGCGCATCCGCGGCCAGATGGACCGCGTCGAGGCCGACGGCGACGGACGCGCCTATGTCGTGGACTTCAAGACCGGCAAGCAGGCGCCGAGCGCGGCCGAGGTGGCCCGTCATCCGCAGCTCGCCGTCTATCAGCTCGCCGTGCGCGAGGGCGCCGTCGACGAGGCCTTCGACGGCGTGCGCCCGGAGCCCGGCGGCGCCGAACTCGTCCATTTGCGCCAAGGCGCCGCCAAGCGCGACGGCGGTGAGACGCTGCCCAAGGTGCAGGGACAGGAGCCGCTGGACGGCCCGGAGGGGGAGTGGGTCGGCGACCTGCTCGCCACGGCGGCCGGCAAGGTCCTCGACGAGCGGTTCACGCCCAATGCGGGGCAACACTGCACACATTGCGCGTTCCGGGCGTCGTGCAGCGCACGGCCCGAGGGACGGCACGTGGTGGACTGACAGGGGGGCGAGCAACTGGAGTGACCGATCGCACCACCCGTGCTGACCTGCGTGTCTCCCCACCCGCAGGCCGATGTGGCATCCACTGTCGGTGCCCGCCGCTAGCCTCTCCGATGTGTCCGCCCGTATCACCGATCCCGAGCAGCTCAAGGAGCTCCTCGGCATCCCGTTCACCCCGGAGCAGACGGCCTGCATCACCGCGCCGCCCGCCCCGCAGGTGATCGTGGCCGGAGCCGGATCGGGCAAGACGACGGTGATGGCGGCCCGCGTGGTGTGGCTGGTCGGCACCGGCCAGGTCGCCCCCGAACAGGTCCTCGGCCTGACCTTCACCAACAAGGCCGCCGGTGAACTCGCCGAACGCGTCCGCAAGGCGCTGATCAAGGCCGGCGTCACCGACCCCGACGTCATCGACCCGGACAATCCGCCGGGCGAGCCGGTGATCTCCACCTACCACGCCTTCGCGGGCCGCCTGCTGACCGACCACGGCCTGCGCATCGGCCTCGAACCGACCTCCCGCCTGCTCGCCGACGCCACCCGCTACCAACTCGCCGCGCGCGTACTGCGCGAAGCCCCCGGCCCCTACCCGGCCCTCACCCGCTCCTTCGCCGACCTCGTCAGCGACCTCCTCGCCCTCGACGCCGAACTCGCCGAGCACCTGGTGCGGCCCGAGGCCCTGCGCGCGCACGACGCCGAGCTGCTGCTCACCCTTCAGGGCGCCAAACTCACCAACGCCGATCTGCGCAAGGTCCCCGAGGCGGCCGCGGCCCGCCGCGAACTCGCCGAACTGGTGGTCCGCTACCGCGCCGCCAAACGCGAGCGCGACCTGATCGACTTCGGCGACCAGATCGCCCTGTCGGCACAGCTCGCCCGGATCCCCGAAGTCGGCCGCATCCTGCGCGACGAGTTCCGCGTGGTCCTCCTGGACGAGTACCAGGACACGTCCGTCGCCCAACGCGTCCTTCTGGCAGGCCTGTTCGGTGACGGCACCGGCCACCCGGTGACCGCCGTCGGCGACCCCTGCCAGGCCATCTACGGCTGGCGCGGCGCCTCCGTCGCCAACCTCGACGACTTCCCCGAGCACTTCGCCCACGCCGACGGCCGCCCCGCCACCCGCCAGGCGCTCAGCGAGAACCGCCGCAGCGGCGGCCGCCTCCTCGACCTCGCCAACGGCCTCGCGGAGCCCCTGCGCGCCATGCACGCGGGCGTGGAGGCCCTGCGCCCGGCCCCCGGAGCCGAGCTGGACGGCACGGTCCGCTGCGCGCTGCTGCCCACCCACGCCGAGGAGATCGACTGGATCGCCGCATCCGTCGCCCACCTCGTCGACACCGGCAAGGCACCCGGCGAGATCGCCGTCCTGTGCCGCACGGCCACCGACTTCGCCGAGATCCAGGGCGCGCTCGTCGCCCGCGACGTCCCCGTCGAGGTCGTCGGCCTGTCCGGGCTGCTCCACCTGCCCGAGATCGCCGACCTGGTGGCCGTCTGCGAGGTCCTCCAGGACCCGGGCGCCAACGCCTCCCTGGTCCGTCTGCTCACCGGCCCGCGCTGGCGCATCGGCCCGCGCGACCTCGCCCTCCTGGGGCGCCGCGCACGGCTTCTGGTCTCCCACGCGCGCGTGGACGGCGACGACGACCCCGACCGCCGGCTCGCCGAAGCCGTGGAAGGAGTCGACCCCGCCGAGGTGATCTCGCTCGCGGACGCCCTCGACACCTTCCTGGAGACGCCGCTGGACGGCGCAGGGGACCACGACGGACTGCCCTTCTCCCCGGACGCGCGCGTGCGCTTCGCTCGCCTGGCCACCGAACTGCGCGACTTGCGCCGCTCCCTGTCCGACCCGTTGATGGACGTCCTGCACCGCGTCCTCGCCGTCACCGGCCTGGAAGTCGAACTGTCCGCCTCCCCGCACGCCCTGGCCGCCCGTCGCCGCGAGACCCTGTCCAACTTCCTCGACATCGCCGCCTCCTTCGCGGCCGGCGACAGCGAGGCGACCCTGCTCGCCTTCCTCGGCTTCCTGCGCACCGCCGCCCAGTACGAGAAAGGCCTCGACAACGCCCTCCCCGGCGGCGAGAACACCGTCAAGGTGCTGACCGCGCACAGGTCCAAGGGCCTGGAGTGGGACGTGGTGGCCGTCCCCGGCCTGGTCACCGGCACCTTCCCCAGCAGCCAGGGCCGCGAGAAGTGGACCGCCCAGGCCAAGGTGCTGCCGCATGCGCTGCGCGGCGACACCGACACCCTCCCCGACGTCGCCTCCTGGGACTCCCGAGGCCTGAAGGCCTTCCAGGAGGCCATGAAGGACCACCAGCACACCGAGGAACTCCGCCTCGGCTACGTCACCTTCACCCGCCCCCGCTCCCTCCTCCTCGGCTCCGGCCACTGGTGGGGCCCCACCCAGAAGAAGCGCCGGGGCCCCTCGGACTTCCTGCAGTCCCTGTACGACCACTGCGCGGCCGGGTACGGCGAGATCGAGGCGTGGGCGGACGAACCGGCCGAGGACGCGCAGAACCCCGCCCTGCACCGCGAGAGCGCCGACCAGGTGTGGCCCCTGCCCCTCGACGAGGCCGCCCTGACCCGCCGCCGCGCCGCCGCCGAGACGGTCCTGGCCCACCTGGAGAACCTCGGCTCCCACGAAGAAGGCCACCCCGCCGCGACGCACGACCCGGACACCTACGACGATCCGGAGTGGCCCCCGCCGCCGGAGGACGACGAGGCGTTCACGGACGATCTGCCCGACGAGGACCCCGACGACTGGGACTCCTGGACCGCCGACCGCCCGACCCCGGCCATCCCGCACCAGGCACAACCCCCGCGGTCCGCCGCCCGCCCCCACCCCACGGAAGACCCCGTGCAAGCGTCCCTCACCCCGGAGGAGGCCCGCACCGTCGCCTCCTGGGACCGAGACCTCGACGCCCTCACCGGCGAGCTGCTGCGCACCCGCGCCGACATCACGGACGTACCCCTGCCCGCGTCACTGACCGCGTCCCAGTTGCTGCGACTGGCCGCCGACCCGGACGGATTCGCGCAGGAACTCGCGCGCCCCATGCCGCGCCCCCCACAACCCGCCGCACGTCGAGGCACCCGATTCCACGCCTGGGTGGAAGCCAGCTTCGAAGAGCTGACGCTGCCCATGCTGGAGCCCGACGACCTGCCCGGCAGCGAGGCCGAGATCGCCGACGAGCACGACCTGGAAGCCCTCAAGGACGCCTTCGAGCGCACCGAGTACGCGCACCGCACGCCATACCGGGTCGAGGCCCCGTTCCAGCTTGCGATCGCCGGCCGCGTCGTACGGGGCCGCATCGACGCCGTCTACAAGGCGGGCGACGGCGACGCGGCGACATACGAGATCGTCGACTGGAAGACCAACCGCACCCGCACCGCCGACCCGCTCCAGCTCGCCCTGTACCGGCTCGCCTGGGCCGAGCAGCAGGGCGTGCCCCTGGAGTCGGTCGACGCCGCGTTCCTGTACGTCCGCAGCGGCGAGGTCGTACGCCCCGACGACCTTCCCGACCGGGCGGCACTGGAACGGCTGCTCACCGGCGAGCCGGTCGCCGAGGCGGACTGTGAGGAACCGCCCACCGAGGAAGTCGGCGCGGGCCGATAGGCTCGTGACCATGAGCCATCCCGTTGACAGTGACGTCAGCGCTGTCCGCACGTACATCGAGCAGCACCGTGCCGCCTTCCTCGACGACCTCGCGGAATGGCTGCGCATCCCGTCCGTGTCGGCCCAGCCCGACCACGCGCCCGACGTACGCCGCAGCGCCGACTGGCTCGCCGCCAAGCTCGAGGAGACCGGCTTCCCGGCCGTCGAGGTCTGGCCAACGCCGGGGGCGCCCGCCGTCTTCGCCGAGTGGCCCTGCGACGACCCCGAGGCACCCACCGTCCTCGTCTACGGCCACCATGACGTGCAGCCCGCCGCCCGTGAGGACGGCTGGGACAGCGAACCCTTCGAGCCCGTCGTCCGCGAAGGGCGCCTCTACGCGCGCGGGGCGGCCGACGACAAGGGCCAGGTGTTCTTCCACACACTCGGCGTCGGCACCCACCTCGCCACCACCGGCCGCACCACCCCGGCCGTCCACCTGAAGCTGCTCATCGAGGGCGAGGAGGAGTCCGGCTCCCCGAACTTCCGCGCGCTCGTCGAGGCGCATGCCGAGCGGCTCGCGGCCGACGCCGTGATCGTGTCCGACACCGGCATGTGGGCCGAGGACACCCCCACCGTGTGCACCGGCATGCGCGGCCTCGCCGAGTGCGAGATCCGGCTCCAGGGCCCCGACCAGGACATCCACTCCGGCTCCTTCGGCGGCGCCGTCCCCAACCCGGCCACCGCCGCCGCCCGCCTGGTCGCCGCCCTGCACGACGAGCACGCGCGCGTGGCGATCCCCGGCTTCTACGACGACGTGGTCGAGCTGACCGACCGCGAGCGCGAACTCTTCGCCGAGCTGCCCTTCGACGAGGAGCGCTGGCTGCACACGGCCAAGTCGTACGCCACCCACGGCGAGGCCGGCCACACCACCCTGGAGCGGATCTGGGCCCGCCCCACGGCCGAGGTCAACGGCATCGGGGGCGGCTACCAGGGACCCGGCAGCAAGACGATCATCCCGTCCTCCGCCATGGTGAAGCTCTCCTTCCGACTGGTCGCGGGACAGGACCCCGACCACGTCGAGAAGGCCGTCCGCACCTGGGCCGCCGACCAGGTGCCCGCCGGGATCCGCTGCGAGATCACGTTCAGCGGGGCCACGCGCCCGTGCCTGACGCCGCTGGACCACCCCGCCCTCCAGTCCGTCGTACGCGCCATGGGCCGCGCCTTCGAGGGGCCCGTGCGCTTCACGCGCGAAGGCGGCTCGGGACCCGCCGCCGACCTCCAGGACGTCCTCGGCGCACCGGTGCTCTTCCTCGGCGTCTCCGTCCCCTCCGACGGCTGGCACGCCCCGAACGAGAAGGTTGAGCTGGACCTCCTCCTCAAAGGCGTCGAGACCACCGCCTACCTGTGGGGCGACCTGGCCGCGAACTGGCGCCATGCGCCTTGAGCCACCGAGGCCGTCCGGAGGGGCATCGCGCGCGGGGCACACTGGAACCGCCGCCCCGCACCGCCGGACCTCGCCGCACCAGGTCGCCTCCCGTCCCACGTCCCGCCGATCCACCCGCCGAAGCACACCGTTCCACTGGGGGAGTTGGAAGCACCCGTGACCACCTGGACCGACCACACCGCCGACCGCCCCATCTCGCTCACCGCTCCGAGCGGCATCGACCGCGCAGCCCACCACCGGCTCGACGAGGCCTGGCTCGCGGCGGCATGGAGCCACCCCACGACCCGCTGCTTCGTGGTCTCCGGCGGCCAGGTCCTCATCGACGAGACGGCGGACGGACGCACCGAACTCGTCATGACCCCCTCCTTCGAGGCTCCCCTCACCGAGGCGCACCGCTACTTCCTCGGCATCGACGAGGACGGCGTCAGCTACTTCGCCCTGCAGAAGGACGCCCTGCCCGGCCGCATCGACCAGTCCGCGCGCGCGGCCGGCCTGCGCGAGGCGGGCCTGCTGCTGTCACCGCGCGACGCGGGCCTGATGGTGCACGCCGTCGGCCTGGAGAACTGGCAGCGCACCCACCGCTTCTGCTCCCGCTGCGGCGAGCGCACCGTGATCGCCGCGGCCGGCCACATCCGCCGCTGCCCAGCCTGCGGCGCCGAGCACTACCCGCGCACCGACCCCGCCGTGATCATGGCCGTCACCGACGAGGACGACCGCATCCTCCTCGGCCGCCAGGTCCACTGGCCCGAAGGCCGCTTCTCCACGCTCGCGGGCTTCGTCGAGCCCGGCGAGTCCATCGAGCAGGCGGTGCGCCGCGAGGTCTCCGAGGAGGCCGGCATCACCGTCGGCGAGGTCGAGTACATCGCCAGCCAGCCCTGGCCCTTCCCGTCCAGCCTCATGCTGGGCTTCATGGCCCGCGCCACCTCCACCGAGGTCGACGTCGACGGCGACGAGATCCACGAAGCCCGCTGGTTCTCCCGCGAGGAACTGGGCGCCGCCTTCGACTCCGGCGAGGTCCTGCCGCCCTACGGCATCTCGATCGCGGCCCGCCTGATCGAGCGCTGGTACGGCAAGCCGCTGCCGACCCGCGGCGTCTGAGCGCCGACGGAAACGGAAAAGGTGGCCGCCCCCACCGGGGGACGGCCACCTTCTTCCTGCGGGTCGATCACACGCCGATCTTCTGCTTGACCTGAGCCAGCGACGGGTTCGTCAGCGTCGAACCGTCCCCGAAGAGCACGGTCGGGACCGTCTGGTTTCCGCCATTCGCCTTCTCGACGAACGCCGCGGACTCCGGGTCCTGCTCGATGTTGATCTCGGTGTACGCGATGCCCTCGCGCTCCAACTGCTTCTTCAGCCGCTGGCAGTAGCCGCACCACGTCGTGCTGTACATCGTCACAGTGCCCTGCATGTCTCGCGCGCTCCTCAAAGGCTCGGGGATCAGCTCGTCCAGAGAGGGAACGTACGCGACCCGGGCGCCATTCCCACCCGGGGTATCCCGCCCACGTGACGCCTGCCGCATTAGTACGACTACCAATGGCTGCCTGTGGACAACCGGCACAGCCGTCCCCGGCGACCTGGCAGCATGGCCGTGTGACAGCAGCAACGCACTCCACCCTGTTCCCGCAGGCACCGGACTCGGCCGACGCGGTGCTCGAAGGGCTCGACCCCGAGCAGCGCGAAGTGGCCACCGCCCTGCACGGTCCGGTGTGCGTGCTCGCAGGCGCCGGCACGGGCAAGACCCGGGCGATCACCCACCGCATCGCCTACGGAGTGCGGGCCGGCATCCTCCAGCCCTCCAGCGTGCTCGCGGTCACCTTCACCAACCGCGCAGCCGGAGAGATGCGCGGCCGGCTGCGCCAGCTCGGCGCCGCCGGAGTCCAGGCCCGGACGTTCCACTCGGCCGCCCTGCGTCAGCTCCAGTACTTCTGGCCGAAAGCGATCGGCGGCTCCCTGCCGCGCCTCGTCGACCGCAAGATCCAGCTCGTCGCCGACGCGGCCGCCGCCTGCCGCATCCGCCTCGACCGCGGCGAGCTGCGGGACGTCACCGCCGAGATCGAATGGTCCAAGGTCACCCAGACCGTCCCCACCGACTACTCCCTCGCCGCCGCCAAAGCGGGCCGCGAAGCGCCGCGCGACCCGGCCGAGGTCGCCCAGATCTACAACGTCTACGAGGACCTCAAGCGGGACCGCTCCGTCATCGACTTCGAAGACGTCCTGCTGCTCACCGTCGGCATCCTCCAGGACCGCCATGACATCGCCGACCAGGTCCGCTCCCAGTACCAGCACTTCGTGGTCGACGAGTACCAGGACGTCAGCCCGCTCCAACAACGCCTGCTGGAACTCTGGCTCGGCGACCGGAACAACCTGTGCGTGGTCGGCGACGCCAGCCAGACGATCTACTCCTTCACAGGAGCAACTCCCGACCATCTGCTCGACTTCCGCACCCGCCACCCCGGCGCCACCGTCGTCAAGCTGGTCCGCGACTACCGCTCCACCCCCCAGGTCGTCCACCTCGCCAACGGCCTGCTCGCCCAGGCCCGCGGCCGCGCCGCCGACCACCGCCTGGAACTGATCTCCCAGCGCGAAGCCGGCCCCGAACCCCGCTACACCGAGCACACCGACGAGCCCGCCGAGGCCGAAGGCGTCGCCCGCCGCATCCGTGAACTCATGGACTCCGGCATCCCGGCCGGCGAGATCGCCATCCTGTTCCGCACGAACTCCCAGTCCGAGACCTACGAGCAGGCCCTCGCCGACGCAGGCGTCCCCTACCAGTTGCGGGGCGCCGAGCGGTTCTTCGACCGCCCAGAGGTCCGCAAGGCAGGCATCGCCCTGCGCGGCGCTGCCCGCTTCGGAGGCAACGACTCCCTCCTCGACGACGCCGTCGACCTGCCCTCCCAAGTCCGCGCCGTGCTGTCGGGGGAGGGCTGGACGACCGAGCCCCCGGCCGGTTCCGGCGCCGTCAGAGAGCGCTGGGAGTCCCTGGCGGCCCTGGTCGACCTCGCCCAGGACTTCGCAGCCGCCAAGCCCGGCGCCACCCTCGCCGACCTCGTCGCCGAACTCGACGAGCGGGCGAACGCCCAGCACGCCCCGACCGTCCAAGGCGTCACCCTCGCCTCCCTGCACTCCGCCAAGGGCCTGGAGTGGGACGTCGTCTTCCTCGTCGGCGTCGCCGAAGGCATGATGCCGATCACCTACGCAAAGACCGACGAACAGATCGAGGAAGAACGCCGCCTCCTCTATGTCGGCGTCACCCGCGCCCGCCGGCACCTCCACGTCTCCTGGGCACTCAGCCGCGCCCCTGGCGGCCGCCCGAACCGCCGCCCCAGCCGCTTCCTCGACGGACTGCGCCCCGGCTCGACCGGCACAGCCGGGCGCACCGCCGCGGGCGGCCCCGGAGGCGTCGAGCGCGGCTTCACGAGCCGACCCGACGCCGCCCCCCGGCGCACCCAGCGCACCCCGGCCCGCTGCCGCGTCTGCGGGCGCACCCTCACCGACGCCGGCGAGATGAAGCTGATGCGCTGTGAGGACTGTCCGTCCGACATGGACGAGGGCCTCTACGAACGACTCCGCGAATGGCGTGGGGTCCAGGCGAGGCTCAGCGGGCAGCCGGACTTCTGCGTCTTCACGGACAGAACCCTCATGGCCATCGCAGAGGCGGAGCCGACCAGTCCGGTTGAGCTGTCCCGAATCCCCGGCGTCCTCAAGCGCAAGCTCGAGCGCTACGGAGCCGATGTGCTGGCCATCTGCGCAGGCCAGGAGCTTGCGGAAGGCGCCGACGGGGAATGACACGAACTCGTCGAAAAAATAGTTTGCGCATGCCCCAGCAATCCCCATAGGTTCTTAGCCACGGGAACGGAGGCCTTCTCGGAGGCCCCAATTCCGTGTTCTACTTGCATACCCGTCGGACTGGCTCACCCCAGTCCCCCGAGACGCCGAGAGGAGGCGAGTCCAGTGATCAGCATGAAGAGCAGCACCATCAGCACCGTCAAAATGACCGATCGCTCGGTCGTCGCCTCCCTGTGCATGCTCGGCGCCTCGAACCAGGGCACCGGTCTGTCCGGCATCCGTGCCGCCCGTCCGGCGTCCTGCGTTGCTCCCGCGGGCCTTCCCGTCCGTGAGCGCAATGAGCGACCGACCAAGGCACTGGAAGCGGCAGTAGAGGCGCAGGCGCAGGCCTATGCCTTTGCAGCGACCGGTGCCGGATTCCGGAAGCAGACGACGCAGCACCACCTGATGTGGGCCTTCCGTGGGCCAGAACCCTGGAGTGATCCAGCCTGACAGCCGATCAGGCTGGCGCCTTCAGGGCCGCGGAACCCCATCCGGGATCCGCGGCCCTTCTGTTTGTCCCCCAACAGGGATGACGGAGCGAAGGGGCCTCGGGACAAGAAAAGAAACCGGTACCAGCCGCCACCCGGCCCAACAGGGCCGGAACGAACAGACGAGGAAGACGAACCGTGCAACTCGAAGCGCACGCCCCGTCCGTACCGCCCTCAGACGCGATCCCCAAGCCCGGCCTCACGGAGGACTCCACCTTGACCCCGCTGACTGCGCTCACCGCGCTCGACGACGCCATCGAGAACCTCGGCGTGCCCGTCCCCTGCCGCTCCTACGACCCGGAGGTCTTCTTCGCCGAGTCGCCGGCAGACGTCGAGTACGCCAAGTCCCTCTGCCGCACCTGCCCGCTGATCGAGGCCTGCCTCGCCGGCGCCAAGGAGCGGCGTGAGCCCTGGGGCGTCTGGGGTGGCGAACTGTTCGTCCAGGGTGTTGTCGTCGCCCGGAAGCGGCCGCGTGGCCGCCCGCGCAAGAACCCGGTCACGGCATGAACACCGCAGGAACGATCGACCGTCCCCTCACGCACGACCCCAAGAAGCAGGCCCCGATGAAGCCGTCCACCGACGAACTCACAGGCTCCGCGCCTGAAGACTTCACCAACAGTGGCGCGAACGCCTCGCGTCAGAACAGGAACCGAGAGATGCAACTCATCCAAGAAGCCCTGGCTCGTGCACATATGCACGAGCGACAGGACGAGGCCGAGCGGGAACGCCGGGCCGTGCGCCTGGCGACCGCTCGCCGGATGCAGCGCCGGGCCGAGCGCGCCTCACTGCGCGCCCGCCGTGCGATCGCCATAGCGGTCATGCAGTAACCGACCCGGCCGCAAGCCGGAGGCCTTCCGAACCGGGATGCGGTAGCTCCCAGCGGGGGCCGGTCCGTATGAACGGACCGGCCCCCGCGGTGCGTTGTGCCCGCCGAACGTGCTCACGCCTCCGCCGCCGACTCCTCCTCGTCCATCGGCTCCTCCAGCACGAAACCCGGGAGCCACTCCTGAAGTTCCTCGCGCAGGCGAACCGTCGCGCCCAGTTGGCACAGCACCCCGATCGTGCTCAGCGTCACCCGGTGGATGAGGAGATACGCCGGGGGCAGGTTGAGCTGCTTGCCCAACTGGTAGGCAGGGGAGCGGGGGTCGGCGACGCGCGCGGCCTGGCTGCGCATCCAGCCGCGGGTGAAGGTGAACTCGTCGACCTGAGCCGGTTCGATGATCGGCAGCAGGTAGTCGAGGACGGCGTCGGGGTCCAGGTCCATTGATTCCTTGATGAAGCCCTCGGTGCAGAGGAGTTCATAGACGGCGTCCGCCTCGCCGTCCAGGGTCATCCGCAGGGAGTCGCCGATCGGGGTCGGCAGTCCGCCCGGCAGGCGGTCGACCGTGCCGAAGTCCAGGACGCCCAGCCGCCAGTCGCCCTCGCCCTCCGGGTCGCCCGGCAGGAGGCGGAAGTTGCCCGGATGCGGGTCGGCGTGCAGCAGGCCGGTGCGGGCCGGGCCGGAGAAGAGAAAGCGGGCCAGGAGCTGACCGGCGCGGTCGCGCTGCTCCTGGGTGCCGTCGGAGATCACCTCGGAGAGCGGGACGCCGTCGATCCACTCCGTGACCAGGATCTGCTCGCACTGATGGACCACCGCCGGCACGACGACGTCCGGATCGTCGGCGAACTCCTCCGCATGGGCGTGCTGGGCCTGCGCCTCCAGGTCGTAGTCCAGTTCCTCGGAGACCCGGTCCTTGAGCTCCGCGATCAGCGGCTTGATGTCCATGCCGGGAACCAGCGGACCCAGCAGACGGGCAAAGCGACTCAGTTGGTTCAGGTCGGACAGCAGGGCCTCCCCGGCTCCCGGGTACTGGACCTTGACCGCCACCTCGCGGCCGTCGTGCCACACCCCGCGATGCACCTGGCCGATCGAGGCCGCCGCGGCCGGTTTGTCCTCGAACTCCAGGAACAGGTCGTGCCAGTCCTCGCCGAGCCGCTGAGCCAGCACCGAGTGCACGGTGCGGGTCGGCATCGGGGGCGCCGCCTCCTGGAGCTTCGTGAGCGCCGCGCGGTAGGGGCCGGCGATCTCCTCGGGCAGGGCCGACTCGAAGACGGACAGGGCCTGCCCGAACTTCATCGCCCCGCCCTTGAGCTCGCCGAGCACCTTGAACATCTGCTCCGCGGTGCGCTGCTGCAACTCGCGGCCGACGAGCTCCGCGGACTCGCCGACGATCCGCTTGCCGAGTCCCCAGGTGGCCCGCCCGGCGAAGCCGAGCGGCAGCGCGGCGAGCTTGGCGGTACGGGTGACCGCCTTGCGGGGAAGATCAGACATGCGCCCTCCAGGTCCCAGCCAGCCGCTTCGCGTCTGTCGTACGGCGCAACTCCTTCGACGGCCGTTGCTCTGCCATTGTCTCGTGCGACTCCTCCTCATCGGAGGGGTGTTCTCCCTCACCTTTGTCCGTGGCGCCGCACGGGCATGCCGGATGCGCCCACACGGGCCGGGCGTGCCAGGTCAGACCGGGTAGGGACACCTCCCAGCGGGCACCCGCGGTTGACGGAACCCGGCCGTCGAGGAAGGAGAGGGCGTGCGCGGCGGCCAGTCCGGCGACCGTGGTGGCCAGGGTGAGATCGCAGGGCCGTACGTCGCGCGTTCTCCCCGGGCCCGAGCTAGAGCCCGGGCCCAAGCCCGAGCGCCACTGCGCCACCAGGCGGGGCCAGGCCGGGTCCCGGTCGGTGCGACCCTCGTTCAGGCAGCCGGCGCAGGCCGTCTCGCCCGGCAGGACGAGCGGGCCGACCACGCCGGTTGCCTCCACGACCCCGGCATACAGGTGAGGCGTACCGGAAGCGATGAGAGGCTCCGCGGCGGACGGTGAGGGGGCGTGCACGGCGACGTCGTCCCGGGGCGCGATGATCACCAGGGAGTGTCCCGCAGCCTCCCCTGCGGGTGGCGACTGGCGACCGCGGCGCGGGCGGGCGGGGGCGCAGCGGTGTGCGGCCCGGCGGGCTGCCTCGTCCCTGCGGTCGCCGATCGCCTCCGGCGGCAGGCCGCCCGGCGCCACGTCCCACGGCTCGACCCTGCCGACGTCGCGCAGGTCGATGTCGCCGACCCCCGCGGCCGACAGCAGCGAGGCCACCATCGCGCCCACCCGGCCGGCGCCTCTCACCTGCACGCGCAAGGAGCGACGGGCGGCCAGGCGGCTCATCGCCTCGCCCGGCTCGGACGTGGTCAACGACAGCGAGGCCAGATCCGGGCGCAGCCGGTCCAGGGCCTCCTTCTCGCGCCGCAGGGCATCACCGGCCGGGCCGCCTCCCTTCGCGTCGTCGAGGAGGCCCGCCCCCGCCAGTCGGCGCACCAGCCCGTCGACATGACCGTCCGGCAGATCCATTCGGCGGCCCTCCTCGCGCAACAGCTCCATTCCACGGGTGCCATTGAGCAGATCGAGGAAACTGCCCGTGGCCGTGTCCATCGGACCCAGCGTCAGCGCGTGTGCCGGAGTCATCCCGAACTGCACCGTATTGAGGTCGCGCCAGCCGCGCTTGAGTGCGGGCTTCATCAGCGGAGCCAGTGGAGTCAGTGGAGTCAGTGGAGTCAGTGGAGTCGAAGCGCCCGGAACATTCGAAAATGTCGCTTGCATGAACAGGCCCCCGTAGCCGTCGTAGAACATCCCCGTGTGCCGGTGAAGCCCGGTCGCAGCTTCGCCGACGGCTGCCAGCATGCCCCGACACGGCGGCCGGTGCCGAAAGTTGTCCACAGGTGGTGGATATTCGTCGTACAAATCAAACGCACGGTGGGGGATCGGGATCGAACCGTCCCGGAGTCGGGACTTCCCCCTTGCGCAGCGGGTAACGTCGGGGCGTGTCCGCCGACCCACTGCACCGCGCCGGAACGCCACAGCGCAGTACGACGAGCCCGCCGCCGAGCGGCTCGGGGGCGAGCGCGATCGAGGTCCGCAGAAGCGCCCGGCGCCGCCGGACGGTCTCGGCGTACCGCGAGGGCGATCGCACCGTCGTGCTCATCCCTGCCCGGATGTCCGAGGCCGAGGAGCAGCGTTGGGTGAACGTCATGCTGGACAAGCTGGCCGCCCAGGAGAGCAAGCGGGTCCTCGGCGACGACGAACTGGCCGAGCGGGCCGAGCGGCTGTCGGACCAGTACCTGGACGGCCGCGCCCGGCCCAACTCGGTGCGCTGGGTGACCAACCAGAACACGCGTTGGGGCTCGTGCACCCCGGCCGAGGGCAGCATTCGTCTCTCACATCGACTGCAGGGTATGCCCGAGTACGTCGTCGACTACGTCCTCCTGCACGAGTTGGCGCATCTTCTGGTGCCCGGACACGGGCCCCGTTTCTGGCGGCTGCTGGAGGCGTATCCCCGCACCGAGCGGGCGAAGGGCTACCTCGAAGGGGTGGTGGCCGCCGAGCGCCTGCCCCATCTTCCAGGTGCCCGCGGCGAATGAACCCGAGGTTGTGTACCGGGTCTGTACCGGCTTCGTCCGATGTCCGAGTTTGCCGTTAGCCTGGCGCGACGCACTCATATTCGGGATGGGGGACGGTCGTTACGCATGGCCAGGGAATTCCAACGCGGCCACAAGGCCAGGATCAGTGACCTCACCGCGGGCACGGATCTGTACGTAGGAGTACAGATCTCCGCCCCGGGGCTGACCTTCGACATCAGCTGCTTCGGTCTCGACGCCGACGAACGGCTCTCGGACGACCGCTATTTCGTCTTCTTCAACCAGCCGAAGTCCCCTGAGGAGTCCATTCAGCTCCTCGGTGCCCAGGCCGGTGACACGGAGTCCTTCCGGGTCACGCTCGACAAGATCCCCCCGCAGATCCAGAAGCTGTCCTTCACGGCGACGATCGACGGCGCCGGGCAGATGTCGCAGATCGGCCCCGGATACATCCGCATCGTCGCCGGTGGCGAGGAGGTGGCCCGGTACGCCTTCAACGGCTCGGAGTTCTCCACCGAACGCGCCGTGATGCTGGGCGACTTCTACCTGAAGGACGTCTGGCGGTTCGCCGCCGTCGGACAGGGCTTCGACGGCGGCCTCGACGCGCTGCTGAAGAACTTCGGCGGCGAGGTCGCCGAGGAGGAGGCCCCCGCCGCCCCGCAGCCACCGCAGACCGGAGCCGCTCCGGGCTTCGCCCCGCCCGCCCAGGCCGCCGCGCCGCCCGCGTTCGGCGCCCCGGCACCGGCGGCCCCGGCCCCCGCGCCCGCGGCACCCGCACCGGCGGCCCCGGCCCCCGCGCCCGCGGCACCCGCACCGGCGGCCCCGGCCCCCGCGCCC
>NZ_JBNGGG010000077.1:0-20912 GCF_049974585.1 Streptomyces sp. UG1
ACCCGGAAGCTAAGCCTTACAGCGCCGATGGTACTGCAGGGGGGACCCTGTGGGAGAGTAGGACGCCGCCGAACAATCTTTGGGGGGACCCCTGGTCACCAGCGTTCAGCTGGGGCCAGGGGTCCTTTCGTTTTTACAATGCTTGCGGTACCGAAGACAGGAGTCACCGATGTCCACCAACTCTCCCGACGACCGACCGGAGCGCGACCAGCGGCGACGGGACAGTGGTGACCGCGGCGGTTACCGAGGGGATCGTGGCGGTTTCCGGCGGGACAACGACCGGCGTGACAGCGGCCGTGGTGGTGACCGGGGGCGGTTCCGGCGTGACGACAGCCGCGGCGGGTATGGCCGGCGCGATGATCGGCGTGATGACCGGCGTGATGACCGCCGTGACGGCGACCGTGGGCCCCGTCCCTCGTTCCGTAGGGACGACCGGCCGGGTGGGCCGCGTCGCGACGACCGGGATCGTGAGCGTGGCTTCCGGCGTGACGGCGACCGTCCGTCCCACCGACGCGACGACCGGGGAGAGCGTCGGGACGACGACCGTGGCGGGTATGGCCGGCGTGACGACCATCGCGGTGGCTACGGCCGACGCGACGACCGTCGTGGCGATGACCGGGACCGTGGGTTCCGCAGGGACGACCGGCGCGATGACCGCCGTGACGACCGGCGCGACGGCGACCGTGGCGGCTTCCGTCGGGATGACCGTGACCGCGACCGTGGCTTCCGGCGTGATGACCGCGGTGAGCGGGGTGACCGGGACCGTGGGTTCAGGCGGGACGACCGGCGCGATGATCGCCGCGATCACGACCGCGGTGAGCGTGGCGACCGTGGTGGGTTCCGGCGTGACGACAGCCGGGGCGATCGCGGCGGGTTCCGCGGGCGGGACGACCGTGGCGGTCGTGGACCCCGTCGGGACGATCGCGGTGGACGTCCCGGAGGGTTCCGTGGGCGCGACGACCGCCGAGATGACCGGCGCGGTGGTGGCCGGTTCCGTGATGAGCGGGATTGGGACCGGGACCGTGGGGACCGCGAGCCGATCAAGCGGCTGCCGATCCCCGAGGATGTCACGGGCGACGAGATCGACAAGGACGTACGGCAGGAGCTGCAGAGCCTGCCGAAGACGCTCGCGGAGGATGTCGCCAAGAACCTGGTGATGGTCGCGCGGCTCATCGACGAGGACCCCGAGGGCGCCTACGGCTACTCCAAGGTGGCGCTGCGGCTGGCGTCGCGGGTCGCGGCCGTACGCGAGGCGGCCGGGTTCGCCGCCTACGCCAACCAGAAGTACGCGGAGGCGCTGGCCGAGTTCCGGGCTGCGCGGCGGATGACCGGTGGTGTGGAGCTGTGGCCGCTGATGGCCGACTGTGAGCGTGGGCTCGGGCGGCCGGAGAAGGCGCTGGACATGGCCGGGGCGCCCGAGGTGCACAAGCTCGACAAGGCGGGGCAGGTGGAGATGCGGCTCGTCGCGGCCGGCGCCCGGCGTGACATGGGGCAGCTCGACGCGGCGATCGTGACGCTGCAGAGCCCCGAGCTCGCCTCCAACGCCGTACAGCCGTGGACCGCGCGGCTGCGGTACGCGTACGCGGACGCGCTGCTCGCCGCCGGGCGGCAGGGTGAGGCGCGGGAGTGGTTCGCGAAGGCCGTCGAGGCCGACAAGGACGGCAGCACGGATGCCTCCGACCGGCTCGCGGAGCTGGACGGTGTCGAGTTCGTCGACGCTCTTGATGAGAACGAGGGTGGCGCCGATGCCGATGCCGGCGCCGGCGAGCAGGCTCCGGCCGACGCCGACGCCGACGCCGACGCCGACGCCGACGCCGACGCCGACGGCGACTCCGACGGCGGCGACAAGGAGTGAGCGGCGCGTGATGTGAGGGGCGGGATCCCGGGTGTGGGGTCCCGCCCCTTCGGCGTTCTACGGTCTAGAGGTCCAGTGCGCGCAACACCAGGCCGGAGGCCGGCTTCGGGCCGAACGACGTCGACTTGCGGGGCATGGTGACGCCCTGGCGGGCCAGGTCGCGTACGACGTCCTCGCGGACGGGGTGCATCAGGACGGCCGTACCGCGGTCGCGTTCGGCCTTGGTGACGGTGGCGGCCGTGTCGTGGATGTAGGCGATGCGGGCCGGGTCGTCCTCGGGGATGTGCCAGACGTGGGCGAGGAGCGTGGCGTGCAGGACGGTCGCGTCCAGGGTGCGCCAGGCGGCCGGTTGGTCCGCGGGGACGGTGCGGGTGAGGAGGGACTCGTCCGGCTGGTCGACGAGGTGGAAGGCGCCGTCGCCGGCGAGGAGGTAGGCGTTGCCCGAGCAGGCCGCGTCGGCGAGTGACTCCAGGGCCTCGGCCAGCGGGACTTCGAGGCGGCGTACGCGGAAGAGGCCGTCGAGGGCGGCCAGGGCGTCCGGTACCGGCAGGTCGTGCAGGAGACGGTGGATCGCGCGGACGCGCAGGGGGTAGCGGGCCGTGTCGACCAGGAGGACCAGGCCGTAGTCCCAGGGGCTGGGGGAGGCGTGCTCCGCGCGTAGCCGGAGATAGGTCGCCCAGCGGTGGTGGCCGTCGGCGATCAGGGCCTGGTGGCGGGTCAGGTCGGACTGGACGCGGGCCAGGTCGGCGGGGTCGGTGATCGACCACAGGCGGTGGCTGAAACCGTCCTCCGTGGTGGTCGAGAGGAGGGGTGGGCGTTCGATCGTGTGCTCGATCACCGCGGTCGTGTCGGCCGCCGAGCCGTTGCCGCGGTACGTCAGGAGCAGGGGCTCGAGGTTCGCGGAGGTGGCGCGCATCAGGGCCGCCCGGTCGGCGACCACGTGCGGCATGACGTCCTCGTGCGGCAGGACCAGGCCCTCCGACGGCTCGGAGACGCGTAGGGCGCCGATGACGCCGCGCTGCAGCATGCCCTCGCCGTCGCGCTGCTCGTAGACGTAGAGGCAGGGCTCGGGGTCGGCGGTCAGTACGCCGTCGGACAGCCAGCGGCGCAGGGTCTTCGCCGCCTGTTCGTTGCGGGCGTCGGGGGTGGCGGCCTGGGGGAGGATCAGGCGGACGATGTTGTGCGGGTCGGCCGACTCGAGATGGAGCAGGCCGTCGGGGCGGACCACTACGTCGTACGGCGGTGACGTCACGGCCGCCAGGCTGCCGACCCGGTCGGGGTCGTAACGAAGTCCTCTGAACGGAGTGAGTTCGAGGCCTCGGCGCGCCGCTGCTTCCGGGTGACCTGCTGAGTTCATCCCGGCATCGTACGGGTGTCGGTGGCATGGGGGATGATCGGGGGAAAGCCGTCGAACGAGGAGCGATGCGGAATGAGCCAGAGCGTCAGGACGAGGCCCGCGGGAAGTGGGCAGGCCCTGAGCGAGGCGTACGACACGGCGCTGCTCGACCTCGACGGTGTGGTGTACGCGGGCGGGTACGCGATCGGGCATGCCGTCGATTCGCTGGCGGCGGCGCGTGCGGGCGGGATGCATCTCGCCTATGTCACGAACAACGCCCTGCGGACGCCGGACGTCGTGGCCGCGCATCTGACGGCGCTGGGGATACCCACGGGCGCGGATGACGTGATCACGTCGGCGCAGGCGGTCGCGCGGCTGATCAGTGAGCAGATACCGGCGGGCTCCCGGGTGCTGGTGATCGGCGGGGAGGGGCTGCGGGTCGCGCTGCGGGAGCGGGGGCTGGAGCCGGTGGAGTCGGCCGACGACGATCCGGCGGCGGTCGTGCAGGGGTACGGCGGGCCCGAGCTGCCGTGGGGACGGTTCGCGGAGGCCTGTTACGCCATCGCGCGCGGGGTGCCCTGGTACGCGTCCAACACCGACCTGACGATCCCGGGCGCGCGCGGGATCGGGCCGGGCAACGGCGCGGCGGTGGAGGTGGTGCGGATAGCCACCGGTGCCGAGCCGCAGGTGGCGGGCAAGCCGCTGCCCCCCATGCACCGGGAGACGATCCTGCGGACCGGCGCCGAGCGGCCGCTGGTGGTCGGGGACCGGCTGGACACGGACATCGAGGGCGCGTTCAACGGGGACGTCGACTCGCTGCTCGTGCTGACCGGGGTCACCGACGGCGCCCAGCTTCTGTCCGCGCCGCCGCAGCACCGGCCGACGTATGTCGACGCCGATCTGCGGGGGCTGCTCACCGGGCAGCCGGAGGTCGCCGGGGACGGGGACGGCTTCCGGTGCGGTGGCTGGACAGCGGCGGCGAAGGGGGAGCGGCTGGAACTCGACGGTGAGGGCGAGGCCTTGGACGGGCTGCGGGCGCTGTGCGCGGCGGCCTGGACGGCGGCCGGGGACGGCTCGTGCAGGCTGGACGCGGGGAAGGCGTTGGCGCGGCTGGGGTTGTGAGTCGTCGCACGGCGGTGGAGTGAGGGAGGGCGCGCAGCGGGATCGTGGCTGAATGGGAGGGTAGGCTAACCTAACTGCGTGTTGGTCGACAGTCCTCCCGAACAGCGCGCGGAGTCCGAGTCCGCGCCCCCAACCCGACGGGCGATACGTGCCGTTGGGCTGCTCGTCTCTGTCCTGATCCTGCTGGTCGTCGTGTTGGCGAGCATCGCGATCGGGGCGAAACAGCTCTCGTTCGGAGAGGTCTGGCACGGGTTGTTCCAGAGTTCCGGGACCTACGGCGACGTCGTGGTCGACGACCGGATCTCGCGCACCGTCCTCGGACTGCTCGCCGGCGCCGCCCTCGGTCTCGCCGGAGCCGTGCTCCAGGCCCTCACCCGCAACCCGCTCGCCGATCCCGGGCTGCTCGGCATCAACGCGGGCGCGTCCGCCGCGGTCGTCACCGCCATCACCTTCTTCGGCGTCACCAGCCTCAGCGGCTATGTCTGGTTCGCCTTCCTCGGCGCCGCCGCGGTCGGGGCGATGGTCTGGTTCCTCGGCGGCAGCCGCGGCGCCACACCGGTCCGGCTCGCGCTGGCCGGTACGGCGATCAGCGCCGCGCTCTACGGCTATCTCCAGGCCGTGATGATCTCGAACGACGCGGCGCTGAACAGGATGCGCTTCTGGACGGTCGGTTCGCTGACCTCGGCGACGGACGCGACCATCAAACAGGTGCTGCCGTTCCTCGTCGTCGGCATGGTCCTCGCGCTCGCCCTCGCCCGGCCGCTGAACGCCATGGAGATGGGCGACGACATCGCCAAGGCCCTCGGCGCCAACCTCAACCGCACCCGGGTGCTGTCGATGCTCGCCGCCACCGTGCTGTGCGGCGCCGCGACCGCCGCGTGCGGGCCGATCGTGTTCGTCGGCCTGATGGTGCCGCACGTCGTGCGCTCCTTCACCGGCCCCGACCTGCGCTGGATCCTGCCGTACGCGGCCGTCCTGTCGCCCGTGCTGCTGCTCGGCGCCGATGTCCTGGGCCGGCTCGTCGCCCGGCCCTCCGAGCTCCAGGTCGGCATCGTCACCGCGATCCTCGGTGGACCGGTCTTCATCTTTCTCGTACGACGGCGGAGGACGGCCCAACTGTGAGGACCGCAGTGAAGAGCGAAGCGGACACCCCCGTGCGGAGCGCGGCGAAGAGCACCCGCGCCCCCCGCGCCCCCCGAGCCAACCGTGCCGTGCGGACCCCGGGCGGGCTCTCCGTCCGCCTGGACGTGCGGGCGCTGACCGTCGTCGTGCTGCTGCTGCTCGCCGCGCTCGCCGCGAGCGTCGTGCTGATCGGCACCGGCGACTTCCCGATCGGCGCCGGCGACGTGCTGAAGACGCTGTTCGGGGACGGCGACGCCGGGCAGGAGTTCATCGTCAACGAACTGCGGCTGCCGCGGGTGCTGGTGGGGCTCCTGGTCGGGGCCTCGCTCGGTCTCGGCGGCGCGCTGTTCCAGGCGCTGTCGCGCAACCCGCTGGGCAGCCCGGACATCCTCGGCCTCGGGCAGGGCGCCACCGCCGGGGCGCTCGTGGTGATCGTGCTGTTCTCCGGGGACGCCGGCCAGGTCACCGTCGGCGCGCTGCTCGGCGGACTCGGGACCGGTCTCGCCATCTATCTGCTCGCCTGGAAGCGGGGCGTGCACGGTTATCGACTGGTCCTGGTCGGTATCGGCATGTCCGCGATCATGACGGCGGTCAATGGCTATCTGCTGACCAAGGCCGACCTGGTCGACGCCGCCCGCGCGGTCGTGTGGATGACCGGCTCCCTCAGCGGCCGTGACTGGGCCCAGGTCTGGCCGCTGCTCGCGCTGTGCGCCGTCCTCGTACCGCTCGTCCTCGGCAACGCCCGAGCGCTGCGGATGATGGAGATGGGTGACGACGTCTCCTACGCCCTCGGGGTGCGTGTCGAACGCGTACGGCTGCTGCTGATGCTGTCCGCCGTGCTGCTCACCGCCGCCGCCACCGCGGCCGCCGGCCCGGTCAGCTTCGTGGCGCTCACCGCCCCGCAGCTCGCCCGGCGCCTGACCCGCTCACCCGGGCCCAACCTGCTGCCCTCCCTGTGCATGGGCGCCGCCCTCCTGGTCACCGCCGACTGGACCTCCCAGCGGGTCTTCGGCGCCGACCAGATGCCCGTCGGCGTGGTCACGGGCGTGCTCGGCGGCGTGTACCTGCTCTGGCTGCTGGTCACCGAGCGCAGGGCGGGCCGGATATGAGCGCCGGCGGCACCGACAAGAACAGCAGTGGGCCGAACAACCGAAGGAGCACCGTGAACCGCCTGTCCGCCGACCACGTCACCCTCGCCTACGACCAGCGGGTCATCGCCGAGCAACTGTCGGTGGAGATACCCGACAACTCCTTCACCGTGATCGTCGGCCCGAACGCGTGCGGCAAGTCCACGCTGCTGCGGGCGCTGTCCCGGATGCTCAAGCCCAGCCAGGGCCGGGTCCTGCTGGACGGGCAGGTCATCCAGTCGATGCCGGCGAAGAAGGTCGCGCGCACGCTGGGGCTGCTGCCGCAGTCGTCGATCGCACCGGACGGGATCACCGTCGCCGACCTGGTGGGCCGCGGCCGGTATCCGCACCAGGGGATCCTGCGCCAGTGGTCGACCGAGGACGAGCGGGTCGTCCAGGAGTCGATGGAGCAGACCGGGGTCGCCGAGCTCGCGGATCGCTATGTCGACGAATTGTCGGGTGGTCAGCGGCAGCGCGTGTGGATCGCCATGGCGCTCGCCCAGCAGACGCCGCTGCTGCTGCTCGACGAGCCCACGACCTACCTCGACATCCAGCACCAGATCGACGTCCTCGACCTGTGCGCCGAGCTGCACGAGGAGCAGGGGCGCACGCTGGTCGCGGTGCTGCACGACCTCAACCACGCCGCCCGCTACGCCACCCACCTCATCGCCCTGCGCGGTGGTGCCGTCATCGCCGAGGGCGCGCCCAACGACATCGTCACGGCCGACCTGGTCGAGGAGGTCTTCGGGCTGCGCTGCCAGGTCATCGACGACCCGGAGACCGGGACGCCCCTGGTGGTGCCGGCCGCGCGGAAGGCGCGCAAAGAGGTCGAGAAGGTCGCGGCTGCAGAAGTTTCCTGAGCGCTACAGAAGCTTCCTGAGCAGCAGCAGGTCGCGCACGCCCGCGTGCAGCTTCACCCGGCCCGAGCCCCAGGCCTTGGCGAAGTGCAGCTCGCCGTCGACCAGGGCGACCAGGTCGTCGCCGGTCATGCTCAGTCTGATCTGGGCCTTCTCGCGGGGCGGGCCCTGGAGCGTGTCATGGACCCGGATCCGGCCGCCCGCCATGCGGCCGGCGAACGTGACGTCCAGGTCGGTGATGTGGCAGCTCACCGAGCGGTCCAGGGCAGCGGCCGTGCGGACGTCCCCTTCGGCGTGCTGCATGCTGTCCGAGAGCTTTTCGAGTGCGGCGCGGCACTCCTCGATCGTGGCCATCGAGATCGACGGTACCCCAGCGGTTCGGGGTAGCGTCTGGGCATGAGCGACACGGTTCCGCAGACGGAGATCCCGGTGGCGGAGGCAGCGGACGAGCACGGGGGCGAAGCGGTCGAACCCGAGTACGACCCGGCCGCCCCCGCCCCGCTGAACGTCCCTCGCACCCCCACCGGCAACGCCGAGGTCGACGCCCAGCTCGAGCGGCTCGGGGACACCGACCACCTCGCCACCGACGGGCACCTCGAGGTGTACGAGGATGTACATCGGGGGCTGCGCGACGCGCTCACCGCGCTCGACGCCCGCCCGGGACCTCCGGGTCCCGCACTGTCGTACGGACAACACAGGAGCTGAACCGAACGTGGCAGGAGTCGCACGCCGCCGTCTGGACGCGGAGCTGGTCCGCCGGAAGCTCGCGCGCTCGCGTGAGCACGCCGGGCAGCTCATCGCCGCCGGGCGGGTCACCGTCGGCAAGACCGTCGCGACCAAGTCCGCCACGCAGGTGGAGACCGCGGCGGCGATCGTCGTCGCGGCCGACGACAGCGACCCCGAGTACGTCTCGCGGGGCGGGCACAAGCTCGCGGGCGCGCTGGAGGTCTTCGTGCCTCGGGGGCTCGCGGTGCGAGGGCGGCGGGCGCTCGACGCCGGCGCGTCGACCGGGGGTTTCACCGATGTGCTGCTGCGGTCGGGGGCCGCGCATGTCGTCGCCGTCGACGTCGGATACGGACAACTCGCCTGGACTCTCCGAAGCGATGAACGCGTCACCGTCAAGGACCGTACGAACGTACGCGAGTTGACGCTCGAAGCGATCGATGGGGAACCAGTGGATCTTGTCGTGGGGGATCTGTCGTTCATCCCGCTCGGACTGGTGCTGCCCGCCCTGGTGCGGTGCGCGAAGCCGGACGCCGATCTGGTGATGATGGTCAAGCCGCAGTTCGAGGTGGGGAAGGAACGGCTGGGCAGTGGGGGAGTCGTACGGAGTCCGCAGCTGCGGGCGGAGGCCGTGCGCGGTGTCGCCGAGAAGGCGTGGGAACTCGGGCTCGGAGTGAAGGGGGTCACGGCGAGTCCGTTGCCCGGACCCTCCGGGAATGTCGAGTACTTTCTGTGGCTGTGTGCCGGGGCGCCCGCCCTGGACCCGGCCGACGTTGACCGTGCAGTGGCGGAGGGGCCGCGTTGATGCAGAACCGAGCTCGTACTGTTTTTCTCCTCGCCCACACGGGGCGGCCGGCGGCGATTCGCAGCGCCGAGCTGGTGGTCAAGGGACTGCTGCGGTCGGGGATCGGCGTGCGGGTGCTTCAGGCGGAGGCCGCGGACCTGCCGCTGCCGGACGAGGTGGAACTCGTCAAGGAGGCGACGCCGCAGTGCCTCGACGGGTGTGAGCTGCTCATCGTGCTGGGCGGCGACGGCACGCTGCTGCGGGGCGCCGAGTTCGCCCGGGCGTCCGGGGTGCCGATGCTGGGCGTGAACCTCGGGCGGGTCGGGTTCCTCGCGGAGGCCGAGCGGGACGATCTCGACAAGGTTGTCGACCGGGTCGTGACCAAGGCGTACGAGGTCGAGGAGCGGATGACCGTCGATGTCGTCGTGCATCAGAACGGCGACATCGTGCACACGGACTGGGCGCTGAACGAGGCGGCCGTGCAGAAGGCCGGGGCCGAGAAGCTCCTCGAGGTCGTGCTGGAGATCGACGGGCGGCCGGTGACGGGGTTCGGGTGCGACGGCATTGTGCTGTCCACTCCCACCGGGTCGACCGCGTACGCGTTCTCTGCCGGTGGGCCTGTGGTGTGGCCCGAGGTCGAGGCGTTGCTGATGGTGCCGATCAGTGCGCACGCGCTGTTCGCGAAGCCGCTGGTCACTTCGCCGGATTCGGTGCTTGCCGTGGAGGTTCTGCCGCATATCCCGCCGGGGGTTTTGTGGTGTGACGGGCGGCGGACTGTTGAGTTGCCGCCGGGGGCGCGGGTTGAGGTTCGGCGGGGGGCTGTGCCGGTGCGGCTCGCTCGACTGCATCACGCTTCGTTTACGGATCGGCTTGTGGCGAAGTTTGCGTTGCCGGTTTCCGGGTGGCGGGGGGCGCCTCATTAGCGGTTTGTAGGGGGCGGTGGGGGACTTACGGCGGCTGCGGGTGGTTCGTGGCTGGTCGTGCAGTTCCCCGCGCCCCTTTGGGGCGTTGCACTCGCGTGGGTGACAGGGTGCCTCGCACTTGGGTGGCTCCACCTCGTAAGGTCGTGTCCGTGTTGGAGGAGATGCGGATACGGTCGCTCGGAGTCATCGACGACGCGGTCGTCGAGCTGTCGCCCGGATTCACCGCGGTCACGGGTGAGACGGGCGCGGGCAAGACCATGGTGGTCACCAGCCTGGGGCTGTTGCTCGGTGGGCGTGCGGACCCCGCGCTCGTGCGGATCGGGGCCGAGAAGGCGGTCGTGGAGGGGCGGATCAGCGTCCCCCAGGGCACGTCGGCCGTCGTGCGCGCCGAGGAGGCCGGGGCCGAGCTCGACGACGGGGCGCTGCTGATCAGCCGTACCGTTTCCGCCGAAGGGCGGTCCCGGGCGCACCTCGGCGGGCGCAGTGTGCCCGTGGGGATGCTGGCCGAGCTCGCCGACGAACTGGTGGCCGTGCACGGGCAGACCGATCAGCAGGGCCTGCTGAAGCTGTCCCGGCAGCGGCAGGCGCTCGACCGGTACGCCGGGGACGCCGTCGCCGTGCCGCTCGCCAAGTACGGCGAGGCGTACCGGCGGTTGCGGGCGGTCTCGGCCGAGCTCGACGAGATCGTCACGCGTGCGCGTGAGCGGGCCCAGGAAGCCGACATGCTGCGGTTCGGGCTCGACGAGATCGCCGGTGTCGAGCCGCGCGCCGGGGAGGACGTGGAACTCGCGGAGGAGGCCGAGCGACTGGGGCACGCGGAGGCGCTGTCGTCCGCCGCCACGGCCGCCCACGCCGCCCTCGCCGGCAACCCCGAGGACCCCGAGGGCATCGACGCGGCCACGCTCGTCGCCGGTGCGCAGCGGGCCCTGGACGCCGTACGGTCGCACGACCCGGCGCTGTCCGCGCTCGCCGACCGGATCGGAGAGATCGGGATCCTGCTCGGCGATGTCGCCGGGGAGCTGGCGGGGTACGCCGACGACCTGGACGCCGATCCGCTGCGGCTCGCGGCCGTCGAGGAGCGGCGGGCGGCGCTGAACGCGCTGACGCGGAAGTACGGCGAGAACATCGCCGCCGTGCTCGCCTGGGCCGAGGAGGGCGGCGCACGGCTGACCGAGCTGGACAGCGACGACGACCGCATCGGGGAGCTGACCGCCGAGCGGGACGCGCTGCGGACCGAGCTGGGCGGGCTGGCGCAGGCGCTGACCGATGCGCGCACCGAGGCCGCCGAACGGTTCGCGGCGGCCGTGACCGCGGAGCTGGCGTCCCTGGCGATGCCGCACGCGCGCGTGTCCTTCGCCCTGAGGCAGACCGAGGACCCGGACGGCGTGGAGGTCGGCGGACGCCCCGTCGCCTACGGGCCCTCGGGCGTGGACGAGGTCGAGCTGCTGCTCGCCCCGCACCCGGGAGCGCCGCCCCGGCCGATCGCCAAGGGCGCGTCCGGCGGTGAGCTCTCGCGCGTGATGCTCGCCGTCGAGGTCGTGTTCGCCGGGACCGACCCCGTGCCGACGTATCTCTTCGACGAGGTCGACGCAGGCGTCGGCGGCAAGGCGGCCGTGGAGATCGGGCGGCGGCTCGCCCGGCTGGCCAAGTCCGCGCAGGTGGTCGTGGTGACCCACCTGCCGCAGGTGGCCGCCTTCGCCGACCGGCAGTTGCTCGTCGAGAAGACCAACGACGGGTCGGTCACCCGGTCCGGCGTCAAGGTCCTGGAGGGCGAGGAGCGGGTCCGGGAGCTGTCGCGGATGCTGGCCGGGCAGGAGGACTCCGAGACCGCCCGGGCACACGCGGAGGAGCTGCTGGAGACGGCCCGGGCGGACGTGTAGGCCCGAACCCGGGGGCCGTAGGGTGTGCGGATGATCGAGCGAGCCGCCTCCTTCGGCCTCTCCGCCGCCCTCACCCGCGCCGCCGTCGCAGCCCTGCGCGCCAAGGCCCCCGGCGGCCGTGACCGCTGGGAGCGGAAGAACTACGCCGGGCGGGACGTGGAGTTGTACGCCGGTCCCGCCTCGGCGCTGGCAGCGGCCGTCGGGGCCGGGCGGGTGTCGCCCGCCGCCGGGGCCGCGGTGGCCGTCGCGGGGATCTGCGGGGCGTACGACGACGTCGCCGGGACCGGTGATCCGCGCAGGGGGTTCCGGGCGCATCTGCGTGCCCTTCGCGACGGAGAAGTCACCAGCGGGGCCGTCAAGTTGTTCGGGATCACGGCCGCCGGGCTCGTCGCGGGGGCGTTCCTGAAAGAGCGGACCTTGGACAAACTGCTCGCGGGCGTGGTCATCGCCGGGGCCGCCCACTTCGTCAATCTCGTCGACGTACGGCCGGGCAGGGCCGCCGCGACGGTGCTCGCCCTCGGCGCGCCGGGGCTGCTGCGCCAAGGGCCCGGCGCCGAGGTCGCCGCCACCGCCATGGGGGCCGCCGCGGCCGTACTGCCCGACGACCTCGGGGAGCGGGCGATGATCGGCGACACCGGGGCGCACGCGCTGGGCGCGGCCCTGGGCGCCGCTGTCGTCGCGGGGAACGGGCGTGCGGGACTGGTCGCGCACGCTGCCGCGGTTGTGGCCGCGGCGCTGTACGGCGAGCAGGTGAGTGCCGCCGCGCGCGGGGCGGTGTACATCCCCGGCACGAGCGACCAGGTGAGCGAGGCCGCGCGCACGGCGGGTCGGTGACGTGTGCGCCACGCGCGCGTGTTCGTGCACCACCGCCACCCCGGCTCACTCGTACAGGTGACTGTGGCCGCCGCGTTGCCCGCCCCCTGCCCTCCCGGCGTTCCCGGAACGGCCGTGCGTCCTGGCATCCTTGGCGTAAACACGTCGTACGCGTAGGGATCCGCGCGGTACACCCCCTCCGCCCGATCCTTCTGTACGTTCTTCGTGACCGTCCCACCCACGACCAGGAGCCCCGGCCACGTGACCCCCGTGAGCAGCCACTCACCGCACGGCCAGTCGTCGCTGCGCACCGTGCAGGTGCTGGGCGGCGGCAACGCCGGCAGTAGCGCGCATGTGCGCTCGCTGGCCTCGGGGCTGGTGGCGCGGGGCGTGCGGGTCACCGTGTGCGCCCCTGTCGAGGCCGATCGCACCTACGACTTCACCGGAGCCGGCGCCGAGCATGTGCATGTGCCGCGCAGCAGCGATCCCGCCTCCGTGGCCGCGCTGCGGGCGGTGTGCGCCGACGCCGACCTGGTGCACGCGCACGGGCTGCACGCCTCCTTCCGCGCGGTGCTGGCACTGAGCGGGCGGCGCACCCCGCTCGTCGTCACCTGGCACGACCGGGCCCACGCCGAGGGCGCCCGCGCCCATCTCGTACGGCTGTTGGAGCGGCGGGTCGTCAAGGCCGCCTCCGTCGTCCTCGGCACCACCTCGGCCCTGGTCGACCGGGCCCGCAGAACCGGTGCCCGGGACGCACGGCTCGCCGCCGTCGCGCTGCCCGGCCGGCGCCGCCCCGTCGAGCGGGACGACCCCGACCGGCTGCGTCCCAAGGTGCGCGCCGAACTCGGCGCCACCGGGCGGCCGTTGCTCATGGCCGTCGGCTCACTGGAGCGGCATCGCGGGTACGACGTGCTGCTGGACGCCTCGCGCGCGTGGCGGCGGCTCGATCCCGTGCCGCTGGTGGTGATCGCGGGGGAGGGGTCGCTGCGGGCCGACCTCCAGCGCCGTATCGAGGCCGAGGAGCTGCCCGTACGGCTCATCGGGCGGCGCGACGACGTCGCCGAGCTGCTCGCCGCCGCCGACATCGCGCTGCTGCCCAGCAGTTGGGAGTCGCGGTCCCTGCTCGCCCAGGAGGCCCTCCAGGCGTGCGTGCCGCTCGTCGCCACCGACGTCGGCGGCCTGCCGGAACTCCTCGGCGACGCCGCCGAAATCGTCCCGTACGGCGACCCGGACGCCCTCGCCGACGCCGTCGTACGGCTGCTCGGCGACCCCGAGCGCCAGGACGTCCTGCGGGAGCGGGGCGTGCGGCAGGCGGCGACCTGGCCGACCGAGGACGAGACCGTGGCCCAAGTGCTGAGCGTATACGACGAGTTGACGCAGCCGCGGCCCATGATCTAGCCGGCCGCGGGCCCTTGTGATGGATCTCCGTGGGAGAAGGAGCGGCGTTCGGTGGGCCGAGAGTGCGTGCCGGGCGTCGCTACGCCGCGGAGATTCATCACAAGGGCCCTAGGCGACATGCCTGCGCGCCCGCAGCGCCAGGCTCAACGCCAGTACCGTCTGCGGGTCGTCGAGGTCGGTGCCGAGCAACTCGCCGATGCGGGCGAGGCGGTTGTAGAGCGTCTGCCGGTTGAGGTGCAGCTCGCGGGCCGTCTCCGCCTTGCGGCCCGCGTGCGCCAAGTACGTCTCCAGAGTGGGCAGCAGGGGCGGCCGGGAGCGGTCGTCGTGGTCGCGCAGCGAGCCGATCGCGCGGTCCACGAAGGCCGCGAGGTCGGGATGGTCGCGCAGCCGCCACAGCAGCAGGTCGATGTCCAGGCGGCGGGCGTCGTACCAGGGGCGGTCCGCCAGGCCCTGCGCCGCCGTCGCCGTCTCGGCCGCGTGCCTGAGGCCCGCCGAGGCCGCCGCCCAGTTGCCCGCGACCCCGACGACCACGACCGGCGGCCGCGCCCCCGGCCGCTGGACCCCGGCCCGCTCCACGCCGGCCCGCAGCGCCGCGGCGACCCGGTCCGCGACCGCCGGCCGGTCCGCCTCCGCGCGCAGGCCCACCAGCAGCGGGACGCGCCCCTCGACAGGCCGTACGCCCAGCAGGACCGGAACACCCACGCAGGCCAGCTCCTCACCGACCGCACGCGCCAGCACCGCCCAGCCGCCGTCCGGGGCCGGCGCGTCCCCGAGCCGCATCACGACCGGCAGCAGCGGGCTGTCACCCGGCTTGAAGCCCAGGACGCGCGCCTGTGCCGGGGCGTCCTCGGCGGCGACACGGCCCTCCGCGAGGTCGGTCAGGAAGTCCCCGCGGCCGCGTGCCGCCAGCTCCTCCTCCTGGCGCGCCTGCATCAGCACCACGGCGAGGATGCCGGCGGCCCGTTCGGCGGCGATCCGGTGCACGGGCGCGAGCGGGCCCCGTACCGGCAGCAGGGCGAGCCGGGCCCGGACCGACGGCGCTCCCTGGCCGCCGCCCGGCACATCCACCAGCACCGACCCCGCGGGCGGCGGCGCGTCCCTGTGCGGCCCTCGCAGCCCCTCCCACACCTGCAACGGGTCCGCGCCCTCGGGCCCGGCCCCGGCGGCGTACAGCAGCCGGCCGTCGGTCGCCTCCAGGAAGACCGGGTTGCCGCTGAAGTCCGCCAGGATCCCGAGCACCTGGGGCACTCCGCCGCCGAGCAGGGCCTCGGTGCAGCGGCGGTGCACCTCCTCCGCCCGCTGCAGCAGCGCGTAGTGGCCGTTGACGATCTCGGTGTGGATTTCCTCGGTGACGGTCACGTAGGGGACCTGGCGATGCAACTGGACGAGCGGGAGACCGGCCGTGCGCGCTGCGTCGACCAGCGCCGAGGGCAGCCGGGTGAAGCGCGTGCCGAGCTCGACGACCAGGGCCGCGATGCCGCGCTCGGCCAGGGTGCGCACGAACGCGCGCTGGTCGGCGGGACGGTTGCCGAGGCCGTAGCCCGTGGTCAGCAGCAGCTCCCCGCCCTTGAGCAGGGAGGCGATGTTGGGCACCTCGCCCGCGTGCACCCAGCGCACGGTCCGCTCCAGTTGGTCGGCACCCGCGAGGACCTCGGGCAGCCCACTGCGCAGACCGGGCAGCTCCAGCGCCCGCCGTACGGTGATCCCGGCGCCGTGGGTGTCGAATCCGCTGTTCGTACCGCTGTCCATGGGCCGGACGCTACCCGTGCGCGGGGTCGCCCGACATCTCCGAAGATGTTCATGAGCGCGGGTCCGGGGTAGCGGCGCTGGCATGGACTACAGCGTGGTTGCGGTGGCACGGGAGGACGACAGTGCGGTCGAGGAGCCGCTGCGGGTGGCGGCGGTCGCCGATCGGCTCGGGTATCGCGAGGTGTGGGCGGGGGAGGGGCCGACGTGGGACTCCTTCGTCCTGGCCGCGGCCATCGGGCGGGCCACCGAGCGGGTCGCGCTGACGGCCGGTCCGGTGGCGGTGTCGGTGCGCGAGCCGTTCGGGATCGCGCGCGGCGCCGCCTCGGTCGCGGCCGTCACCGGGCGGGCGGTCGGGGTGGCGCTGGGGACGTCCAGCAAGCGCGTCGTCGAGGGGGTGCACGGGGTGCCGCGGGTGCGGCCCGCGGCGGCGATGGAGGCGTCGGCGGCGGCCGTACGCGGCTTCCTGCACGGCAAGCCCGGCGAACCGGTGGTCCCCGGCAGCACCTTCCGGCGCCGCCTCCAGCCGCCCGGCGGCCCGCTCACCGTGGCGGCGTTCGGGGACCGGGCCATCGCCACGGCGGCGGCGCACGCCGACCGGATGCTGCTTGACCTCGTCTCGCCGGAACAGGTCCGCATGCTGCGGGCCAAGCTCGACGCGGCCGTCGAGCGCGTGGGCCGTTCGGCGCCGCCCACCCTGGCCGCCTGGCTGCCCGCCGCCGTCGATCCCCACCCCGCTTCGCTCGCGCAGGTCCTGGGGAGCATCGCCGGGTATCTCACGGTGCCCGGCTACAGCGACATGTTCGAGGCGGCCGGGTTCGGGGAGGCGGTCGAGCCGGCGCGTACCGGAGCCGACGCCGCCACCCTGTCCCGGGCGCTGCCCGCCGAGGCGGCCGGCGTGGTCGGGCTGGTGGGCGACCGGGACGCCGTACGCGCGCGTGCCGAGGAGTACGCCGAGGCCGGGCTCGACGAGATCGCCCTCGTCCCGGCGACGGCGGGCGACCCGGGCGGGGAGCGGACGCTGAGCGCGTTCAGGCCGGCCTGATGTTGTGGTTGAACCGGAAGACGTTGTCCGGGTCGTAGCGGCGCTTGAGTTCCGCGAGCCGTCGCGTGTTCTCGGCGCCCAGACCGGCCACCACACGCTCCGCGCCCTCGTCGCCGATGAAGTTCAGATAGACCGCGCCGGTGCTCCACGGCCGGACGTCGGTGCGCACATCGCGGACCCACTGGATGCACCGCTCGTCGTCCGCCGGATCCTGCCACATGCCGTAGGGGTGGACCGCCCAGGGCGCGTCCCGGTACGGCACCGGGTACTCGTGCGGGCCGGCGGCGATGGCGCCGCCCTGCGGGAGGAAGGCGTGCTGGGTGCCGGTCGGCACGGGCATGGACCGCCCGTCGGCGCAGTAGGTGTCCACGAAGTCGTCCGGTGCGCCCGTCAGGTACTCGGCCGACCAGTAGTGCCGCATACCGGGCGGGTCGTCGATCATGCACTGCACGTCGGCATACGGCATCGCGCCGACGATCTCCGCCTTGTGCTCCAGCGCCAGCAGGGGTTCGGCGTACTTGCGCATGTCCTGTTCGGGACCGGCGTACGTCAGAAGCACGAGGCACAGAAGCGTGCCGACCAGAGACGGCGGTACGAACTCCTCGGGCGGGCCGGTGATGTGCACGACGCCGCCGCTCACCTCGTCGGGGCCGGACTCGATCACGTCGCGGAAGGTGCGCACCGCGTCGGGCCCGACTTCCGGCCGGTACAGCAGCAGCGCGACGGCGAACTCGGGCAGCTCGTGCAGCTTCAGCGTGATCGCGGTGGCGATGCCGAAGTTGCCGCCGCCCCCGTGCAGGGCCCAGAACAGGTCAGGGTTCTCGTCGGCGTTCGCGTGGACGCGGCTGCCGTCGGCGGTGACCAGCTCCACGCCGAGCAGATTGTCCACGGCGAGCCCGCACCAGCGGTCCAGCCAGCCCGTGCCGCCGCCCAGGACGAAGCCGCCGACGCCGGTGGTCGAGGCCCGGCCGCCGGTGGTGGCCAGGCCGTACGGCTGGGTGGCGCGGTCCAGGTCGCTCATCGTGGCACCGCCCGCGATCCGTACCGCCTCGGCCGCGGGGTGGACCGTGACCGCGCGCATATGGCGCAGGTCGACGACCAGACCGTTGTCGTTCAGCGCCATGCCCGCGACGCTGTGCCCGCCGCCACGGACCGCGATGTTGAGGTCCAGCTCGCGGCCGAAGCGCACGGCCCGTACGACGTCGTCCTCGTCCACGCACTGGGCGATCACCGCGGGACGACGGTCGATCATGGTGTTGAAGACCACCCGGGCGTCGTCGTAACCGACGTCCCCGGGGGCGAACACATCACCGGCGAGATCCTCGCGCAGCGCGGCGAGGGCCGCGCCCGCCTTGGAGTGGGAAGCCATGGCAGCCCCCTTCCGACAAGGGGCAATCGCTTCCTTCCAGGCTAGGCGGGCCCGTCACGTCCGTCCTGTTCAGCCGCCGTACGCCCCCGACGCCGTCAGCCGCAGCGCGGTGTCGATCAGCGGCACGTGGCTGAAGGCCTGCGGGAAGTTGCCGACCTGGCGCTGCAGGCGCGGGTCCCACTCCTCGGCCAGCAGACCGAGGTCGTTGCGCAGCGACAGCAGCTTCTCGAACAGCTTGCGGGCCTCGTCGACGCGGCCGATCATCGCCAGGTCGTCCGCCATCCAGAACGAGCAGGCGAGGAAGGCGCCCTCGTCGCCGGGAAGGCCGTCGACGCCCTCGCTCTCGCCCTCCGTGGGGTAGCGCAGGATGAAGCCGTCCGAGGTGGACAGCTCGCGCTGGATCGCCTCGATGGTGCCGATGACGCGCTTGTCGTCCGGCGGCAGGAAGCCCATCTGCGGGATCAGCAGCAGCGAGGCGTCAAGCTCCTTGGAGCCGTACGACTGCGTGAAGGTGTTGCGCTCCTTGTCGTAGCCCTTCTCGCACACGTCCCGGTGGATCTCGTCGCGCAGTTCCTTCCAGCGCTCCAGCGGGCCGTCCGCGTCACCGGACTCGATCAGCTTGATGGTGCGGTCGACGGCGACCCAGGCCATCACCTTGGAGTGCACGAAGTGCCGGCGCGGGCCGCGCACCTCCCAGATGCCCTCGTCCGGCTCCTGCCAGTGGTCCTCCAGGTAGCGGATGAGCTTGAGCTGGAGCAGGGAGGCGTAGTCGTTGCGGGCCAGGCCCGTCATGTGCGCCAGGTGCAGGGCCTCGGTGACCTCGCCGTACACGTCGAGCTGGAGCTGGTGCGCGGCGCCGTTGCCGACCCGGACCGGCGCGGAGCTCTCGTAGCCGGGCAGCCAGTCCAGCTCGGCCTCGCCCAGCTCGCGCTCGCCGGCGATGCCGTACATGATCTGCAGGTTCTCCGGGTCGCCCGCGACCGCCCTGAGCAGCCACTCCCGCCAGGAGCGGGCCTCCTCGCGGTAGCCGGTGCGCAGCAGCGAGGACAGGGTGATCGCCGCGTCGCGCAGCCAGGTGTAGCGGTAGTCCCAGTTGCGGACGCCGCCGATCTCCTCCGGCAGCGAGGTGGTGGGCGCGGCGACGATGCCGCCCGTCGGGGCGTACGTCAGCGCCTTCAGCGTGATCAGCGAGCGGATCACCGCCTCGCGGTAGGGGCCGTGGTACGTGCAGTGCTCGACCCACTCCCGCCAGAAGTCCTCCGTCGCCTCCAGCGAGGCCTCCGGCTCCGGCAGCGGCGGCGGCTCCTTGTGCGAGGGCTGCCAGGAGATGGTGAACGCGTAGCGGTCGCCGGGCGCCACCGTGAAGTCGGAGTACGTCGTCAGCGACTTGCCGTAGGTCTCGCGCTCGGTGTCGTACCAGACCGAGTCCGGGCCGGCGACGGCGACCGTGCGCCCGTCGTGCTTGTGCACCCACGGCACGACCCGGCCGTACGAGAAACGCATCCTGAGGGCCGAGCGCATCGGCACCCGGCCCGAGACGCCCTCCACGATGCGGATGAGCTGGGGCGCGCCGTCACGCGGGGGCATGAAGTCGATCACCCGGACCGTGCCGCGCGGCGTGTCCCACTCGGACTCCAGGATCAGGGAGTCGCCGCGGTAGCTGCGCCGGGCCGCGGTGGGCGGTGGGGCGTCCGAGGAGTGGGCGGGGCCGAGCCGCCAGAAGCCGTGCTCCTCGGTGCCCAGCAGGCCGGCGAAGATGGCATGCGAGTCGAAGCGGGGCAGGCACAGCCAGTCCACGGTGCCGTCCCGGCAGACCAGTGCGGCGGTCTGCATGTCTCCGATGAGTGCGTAGTCTTCGATGCGCCCGGCCACGTGCAACTCCAGTCGAACGGCCACGTCACCCCCTTCTGGCAACAAGGGGGCTCTCGCTAGTGCGGTCAAGGGGTGGTTGTAATGCGTCGTTGAGCGATGAAGCAAAGCAGTCGTTTGCGCCGTGAGGCAAAACGCCAGTCTGTTCTCAACAATCTCTGCTCAACGAACTGACGAGCTCTCGTTGTTCCGGGTGTGACGGGCGGGGGTGGTGCCGTGTTGGCCGGCCGGGCTCGGCAGCGAATGTCCGAGCAGGATACGACGCACGTAGATGATCTGTGTGCCGCTCCGGGCAACCCGGGTCGGCCGAACGGGTGAGCAAAGGGTGAGCGATGGGCGGGAAGGCGGCAGAGCATGCGGATCCGTGCCTGCTCGTGTGCGGAGCGTGGCCGGAAGCCGCCGCCTCCGGTCGCTGATACCCTGGTAGCCCGTGGACCGGTGGGCGTGATGACCCCCGAACCGCACTTCAAGATCGCGACCACGGGAGCCCCCTCTTGGCCATGCCAAAATCCACGACGACCAAGCACATCTTCGTCACCGGGGGTGTCGCCTCCTCGCTCGGCAAGGGCCTGACGGCCTCCAGCCTCGGCATGCTGCTCAAGGCGCGGGGTCTGCGCGTCGTGATGCAGAAGCTGGACCCGTACCTCAATGTCGACCCTGGCACGATGAACCCCTTCCAGCACGGTGAGGTGTTCGTCACCAACGACGGTGCCGAGACCGACCTGGACATCGGCCACTACGAGCGGTTCCTCGACCGTGACCTGGACGGTTCCGCGAACGTCACCACCGGCCAGGTGTACTCGACGGTGATCGCCAAGGAGCGGCGCGGCGAGTACCTGGGCGACACCGTGCAGGTCATCCCGCACATCACCAACGAGATCAAGCATCGCATCCGCCGCATGGCGACGGACGAGGTCGACGTCGTGATCACGGAGGTCGGCGG
>NZ_JBNGGG010000078.1:0-20163 GCF_049974585.1 Streptomyces sp. UG1
CTTCCTCGACATCGCCACCACCCACCCCGACCAGCCCCTCAACCACATCGACATCCTCACCCCCGACGAACACCGGCGTGCCGTGGTCGAGTTCAACGCCACGGTGCATGCGGTGCCGGATGTCTCCCTGGGTGAGCTGTTCGTACGGCAGGTGGCTGAGACGCCCGATGCCCCGGCGGTCGCCGACGGCGCCGTCACGCTCACGTACGCACAGCTCGACGCGCTCGCGAACCAGTTCGCGTATGAGGTGATCGGCAGGGGAGTGCGGCCCGGTGACGCGGTCGGTGTGCTCCTGGAGCGTTCCATCGCAACGGTCACCACGGTCCTCGGCCTGATGAAAGCCGGCGCGGTCTATGTGCCCCTCGACGCCCGTTATCCGGCCGACCGCATCCGCCATGTCCTGGCCGACACCGGCGCCACGCTGGTGGTGACGGACGAGGCGTCTCAGCCGCACCTCCCGGCGGATGCGGCAGACGTGTTCGTCATCGATTCCACACCCGGGGGAGAGGAGCGGCGTGAGGCGCCTGGGGTGGGTGTGCGTGCGGGGGATGCGGCGTATGTGATGTACACCTCGGGTTCGACGGGTGCGCCCAAGGGGATCGTGGTGACGCACCGCAATGTCGCAGCCCTGGCTCTGGACCCGCGGTTCGACCGATCGGCGCATGAGCGGGTGTTGCTGCATTCGCCGGCCGCGTTCGACGCCTCCACGTATGAGTTGTGGGTGCCGCTGCTGAGTGGCGGGACCGTTGTCGTGGCCCCGGCCGGGGATCTGGACGTCCCCGCTCTGCAGCACACCATCACCAGCCAGGACATCACCGCGTTGTGGCTGACCAGTTCCCTGTTGAACGTGGTTGCCGAGCACGCCGTGGACGCGCTGTCGGGCGTAGGGCAGGTGTGGTCGGGCGGCGAGGCCGTCTCCGGCGCCACGGTGCAGCGCCTGCACGAGGCTTGCCCGGCGTTGACGGTGGTGGACGGCTACGGGCCGACGGAGACGACCACGTTCGCCACTCACCACCTCGTGCCGCGTCCGTACACCGGCAGTGCGACGGTGCCGATCGGCCGTCCGATGGCCAACACCCGTGTCTATGTCCTGGACGCACACCTGCGGCCGGTGCCGCCGCAGGTGACGGGCGAGCTGTACATCGCCGGGGCCGGTGTGGCCCGCGGCTATCTGAACAAGCCCGGTATGACGGCCGAGCGGTTCGTCGCCGATCCCTACGGTCTTGAGCCGGGCGGGCGCATGTACCGCACGGGTGACCTTGTGCGTGTCAACGCCGACGGGGATCTGGAGTACATGGGCCGTGCCGACCAGCAGGTCAAGGTCCGTGGCTTCCGGATCGAACCGGGCGAGATCGAGAACGTCCTGACCGATCATCCGGTGATCGCTCAGGCCGCCGTGGTCGCCCATCACGACCAGCCCGGCAGCACCCGCCTGATCGCCTACGTAGTCCCCGACACCAGCGGATCGACGGGGGACGAGGAGGAGCGGGACCAGATCGGCGAGTGGCGGGATCTCTACGACTCGTTGTACTCGGCGCCCGGTTCGACGCTGGGCGAGGACTTCTCCGGCTGGAACAGCAGTTACGACGGCGAGCCGATCCCGCTGCCCGAGATGCGGGAGTGGCGTGCGGCCACGCTTGAGCGGATCAGGGCGCTCAAGCCCGGCCGTGTCCTGGAGATCGGTGTCGGCACCGGTCTGCTGCTGTCCGGACTGGTGCCCGAGTGCGAGGAGTACTGGGGCACGGACTTCTCCCCGGTCGTCGTGGAGGAGCTGCGGCGCCATGTCGACGGTGACCCCGAGCTGGCCCGGCGGGTCAGGCTCCGGGTGCAGGCCGCCCACGAGCACGGCGACCTGCCGCAGGCGCACTTCGACACGATCGTGGTCAACTCCGTGGCCCAGTACTTCCCGAACGGCGGATATCTGACACAGGTCGTCGAGCGGGCCTTCCGTCTGCTCGCGCCCGGTGGCGCGCTGTTCCTGGGCGACCTGCGTAATCCGCGGTTGCTGCGGACCTTCGCCTCGGGTGTGCAGGCGGCGCGTGCCGAGGACCCGAGCGACACGGCCGCGATCCGCCGCGCCGTCGAGCAGAGCCTGGTCCTGGAGAAGGAACTCCTCGTCGACCCCGAGTACTTCAGCGCCCTCGCTCATCACATCCCGGACCTGGCGGGCACCGACATCCAGCTCAAGCGCGGCACCGCCCACAACGAACTCACCCGCTACCGCTACGACGCCACCCTGTACAAGACCGGCATCACCACCCACCCCCTCACCGACGCCCCCACCCGACCCTGGACCCGTGACCTGGGTGCCCTCGCCGATCATCTGGGCAGCGCGCGGCCCGACCGGCTGCGCGTCACCGGGGTGCCTCATGCGCGCATCGCGGCCGACCTCGCCGCACAGCGCGCGCTCGAGTCCGGGGCGGCACCGGACGTCCGGGACACGGCCGGCGTCGATCCGGAGGACCTGCACCGCCTGGGCGAGAAGTACGGCTACTGGACGGCGATCAGCTGGAACGGGCACGACCCGGCTGCCCTCGACCTCACGTACGTCAAGCGCGAACTGCTCGGCGAGGCGGTGCCCGTCGGTGCCTACGCGCCCACGGGCGCGGCCGGCCCCGGCACCCCGCTCTCGTCCTGGACCACCAGCCCGGCCACCGGCCGGAGCACCGGCGCCCTGCTCATGGCCGTACGGGAGCACCTGCGCCGTCGGCTGCCCGAGTACATGCGCCCCGCCGTCGTCGTTCCGCTCGACCGGCTGCCGCTCACCGCCAACGGCAAGCTCGACCGTGCGGCGCTGCCGGCGCTCGAACCGGAGCGCGCCGACATCGGGCGGGCGCCGGCCACCCCGCAGGAGCAGGTGGTGTGCGAGCTGTTCGCGGAGATCCTGGGCCGACCGGTGGTCGGTGTGAGCGAGGACTTCTTCGATCTGGGCGGACACTCGCTGCTGGCCACCCGGCTGATGGCCCGGCTGCGCGCGGCCTTCGGTGTCGAACTGGGCGTGCGGAGCCTGTTCGAGGCGCCGACACCGGCGGGCATCGCGGCCCGGCTCGACGTCGACGGCGCGGACGGCTCGTACGAGGTGATGCTGCCGCTGCGCACCGGGGGCAGCAGGCCGCCGCTGTTCTGTGTCCACCCCGGCGGGGGCATCAGCTGGTCGTACAGCGCGCTCATCAAGCACCTGGGGCCGCAGTATCCGCTGTACGGCATCCAGGCGCGCAGTCTGGCCCGGCCGGTACCCCGGCCCGCCAGCATCGAGGAGATGGCGGTGGACTACGCCGACCAGATCCAGCGGGTGCAGCCGCACGGGCCGTACCACCTGGCCGGCTGGTCGTTCGGCGGACTGTGCGCGCACGCGCTGGCCGCGGAGTTCCAGCGGCGCGGCGAGCCGGTGGCGCTGGTCGCGGTGCTCGACGTGATCCCCGACTGGCAGGGCCTCACCCACGCCGACGTGCCCGCCCCGGACGACCGGGTGATGCTGCTCTACCACGTCGGTCTCGTCGACGACGGCAGCCACCACGACGACGGCGAGATGACCTTCGCCAAGGCGCGGGAGATCCTGCGCCGCCAGGGCAGTGTGCTGGCCAACCTGGAGGAGGACCGGCTCACGACGATCACTGAGATCTCGGCGAACAATACCCATCTGACCGTCGACTACCGGCCCGGCCCGATCGACGGTGACCTGCTGCTGATCGCCTGCTCGGAGGAGCAGGACCCGCCGGTCACCGCCGCGGCCTGGCAGCCGTACGTGCGCGGCTCCGTCGAGGCCCATGTGGTGCCCGGCGACCACGGGTCGATGCTGACCCGCCCGGACACGCTGGCCGAGATCGGCCGCATCCTCTCGGCCAAGCTCCGCGACCTCACCGGCGACGAGTGACCTTCGCGGGCCGCCCACCAGGAACCCGCCGTCCGCTGTCCGCGAGGACCGACACCCGAGGACTGACACTGATGCTGACCGACGTGCTCTCCGTCGACGTGGCCAAGGCCCTGGCCGCCGTGGACGAATGGCTGAGCGAGTACATCCGCCGACCGCACGGCGAACTCGGACGCACCGGCCCGGTGTGCCCGTTCGTCGAACCCGCCCAGCGTGCCGGCGCGCTGGAGATCCGCGTCAGGCTCGTCGGCCCCACCCCGAGCCAGACCTTGCTCGACGAGATCGTCCGCTGCGGCCTGGATGAGTTCAGCGAGGTCGACTGGAAGTCCGGCAACTCGAATCTGCGCTCGCTGCTGCTGGTCCTGCCGGACCTTCCGGCCGAGCACCTGCACCTGCTGGACGCGGCGCACACCGCGCTGAAGCCGGAGAGCGTGCGGCGGGGGCTGATGATCGCCCAGTTCCACGAGAAGTGCGAGGAGAAGGCCGCGCGCAACCCGGCGTTCGAGGTGAGTCACGCCCCGGTGCCGATGATGGCGGTGCGGTCGATGGCGATCCACGACGTGCTGTTCCTGGCCGACCGGCGGGAGTGGTTCGAGGAGTACGCGAGCCGTTTCGGCGCCCGCTACCGCACCGGCTCGCACGGCATCGACCCGCTGCTGACCGAGGTGTACGAGCGGGCCCGTGCCACCTACGCGCCGGGGAGCTGAGCGCATGCGCGACGCACCGCCGGCCGCAGGTGCCGTGTACCGGGGCATGGACCAGGCCACGCTGGACCGGCAGTACTCGCCGAGTTCACGCGTGGCGAGCCTGGACGCCTACCTGCGCGAGTACGAGCGGCTGAGCGAGGCCGCCCGCCGGGACCACCCGGTGCGCACCTCCCTCGCCTACGGCCCGCATCCGGCGGAGCGGCTCGACTACTTCCCCGGGCAGGCGGCCGGGCGGGCCCCGCTGCTGGTGTTCGTGCACGGCGGGAACTGGCAGGCACTGGGCCGCGCCGAATCGGCGTTCCCGGTGCCACCGCTGCTGGCCGCCGGCGCGGCGGTCGCGGTGATCGAGTACGGGCTGGCGCCGGACGTAGGCCTGGACGCCATGGCGGGCATGGTGCGCCGGGCTGTGGACTGGCTGCTGCGGCACGCGGACGGGCTCGGGTTCACCCCGGACCGACTCCACCTGTGCGGCACCTCGGCCGGCGCGCACCTGGCCGCCATGGCCTTGCTGCCGGACGCGTCGGCCGGCCCGGACGTGTCCGGCCGGATCGCCGGGGCGGTGCTGCTCAGCGGCATGTACGACCTGGAGCCGGTGCGCCTGTCCTACGTCAACGACGCCCTGCGGCTGGACGAGGCCGCGGCCCGGCGCAACAGCCCGATCCTTCGCCTGTCGGCGCGGCTGCCCCCGACGGTGGTCGCCCGCGGCGGGAACGAGACCGAGGAGTACGTCCGCCAACACGACCGGATGGTGACGGCGCTGCGCCCCCGGGCGGCGGTGACGGAGGTCGTCGCCGATCGGCGCGACCACTTCGACCTCCCCTACGACCTGGGCGTGCCGGGCACCGGGCTGGGCGACGCGGTCCTGGCGCAGATGGGACTGGAAGGAACGACCGCATGACCACCGAACAGACCACCGCGAGCCCCGCGTGCCCGTTGTCCGCCGGAGCCCCGTCGGACACGACCCCGTACGCCCACTACGCGCGGATGGACGAGCTGCTGGGCCTGCAGCATCCGCTCAGTTCGGCCCGCACCGAGCCTGGGTTCATCATCATGAGCCAGGTCAAGGAGCTGCTGTTCAAGCTGCTGCACACCGAATTCAGCGCAGCGCGCGACCAGTTGGCCGACGACCTGCTTGACGACGCGCTGTGGACGCTGCGCCGCGCCACGCGGGTGCAGCAGGTGCTGCTGGTGTCGTGGGAGACGTTCTCCGTGCTGTCCCCGGTGGAGTTCGCCGAGTTCCGGGACGTCCTGGGGTCGGCCTCCGGCTTCCAGTCGGCCGGCTACCGGCGCCTGGAGTTCCTGCTCGGCAACAAGAACCCCGCGATGGCCGTGCCGCACCGGAACACGGCGGGCTACGACGCGGTGGTCGGCCAGCTGCACGAGCCGAGCCTGTACGACGCTGCGCTCGCGCTGCTGGCGCGCCGCGGACTGCTCACACCGGACGACGCCACGAACCGGGACGTCACCCGGCCGTACCGCGCCGGCGCGGAGGTCGAGGAGGCCTGGCGGGCGGTCTACCGGGACCCCGTGCGCCATCGCGACCTGCATCTGCTCGCGGAGGCGCTGATGGACACCGCCGACCAGTTCGCCCGCTGGCGCTACACCCATCTGGTGACCGTGCAGCGGATGCTGGGCGCCAAGCCCGGGACCGGCGGCACCGAGGGCGTGGCCTGGCTCGCCCGGATCAGTGAGCACCGCTTCTTCCCGGAACTGTGGTCGGTGCGCTCCACGCTCTGACCGGGCGCCCAGGGCCTGCCCGCGGACGGCGGGACACGCGGACACGGACGACACGAGACAGAAGGAGGGCCGATGGTGAGCGGGAACCCGCGCACGGTGGCCGAGGAACTGGACGCGGCCGATCCGCTCGCCGCGTTCCGCGAGCGGTTCGTCATCACCGATCCGGAGCTGATCTACCTGGACGGCAACTCGCTGGGCCCGCTGCCCGCCGCCACGCCGGAGGTGCTGCGGGAGGTGGTCGAGGAGGGCTGGGGCGGTGGACTGGTGCGCTCGTGGCAGGGCTGGATCGACTGGGGCGCCCGGCTCGGCGACCGCCTCGCCGAGCACGTGCTCGGCGCCGCGCCCGGCGAGGTGGTGATCTCCGACTCCACGTCGGTCAACCTCTACAAGCTGGCCGCCGCCGCCCTGGACGCGGCACCGGGGCGCGGCACCGTTGTGATGGACGCCGAGGACTTCCCGACCAACCGGTACATCGTCCAGGGCCTCGCCGAACAGCGCGGGCTGCGGCTGGTGCGGCTGCCGTCCGACCTCGACGGCGGCCTCGACCTCGACGTCCTGCGCTCGGCGCTCAACGGTGACGTCGCGCTGGTGGTGCTGTCCCTGGTGTCCTATCGAAGCGGCGCGCTGCTGGACATGGTGCAGGTGAACGACCTGGCCCGGGCGGTCGGCGCGCGAGTGCTGTGGGACGTGTCGCACGCCGCCGGAGCCGTCCCCGTGGACCTGGCCGACGCCGGCGCGGAACTCGCCGTCGGCTGCACCTACAAGTACCTCAATGGCGGCCCTGGTTCACCCGCCTTCCTCTATGTGCGGCGCGATCTGCAGTCCCGGCTGCGGCAGCCGGTGTGGGGCTGGTACGGGCAGCGCGGGCAGTTCGAGATGGGGCCCGACTACGACCCGGTGCCGGGCATCGAGCGGTTCCTGGTGAGCACCCCGCCGCTGGTGTCGCTGGCGGCGATCGATCCCGCTCTCGCCCTGGTCGAGGAGGCCGGGACGGCGCGGATCCGAGCCAAGGGGCTGCGGCTGGGCCGGCTGGCCGACGAACTGGCGGACGCCTGGCTCACCCCGCTGGGCTTCCGGCCCGCCTCGCCCCGCCCGCCGGAGTGGCGCGGCTCGCATCTGTCCCTGCACCACCCCGACGCCTGGCGGATCTGCCAGGCGCTGGCCGCGGACGCGAAGGTGGTCTGCGACTACCGGGTCCCGGACCGGCTGCGTATCGGTCTGTCCCCCCTGGTCACGCGGTTCACCGACGTCTGGGACGCGTTGGCCCGTATCCGCGACGTCGTGGCCGAGGGCGCCTACGCCTCCCGGCCCGCCGGCCTCGCCCGGGTGACCTGACCTCCGCCTCCCCGCACAGCACCCTCTTCACCTCAGCCGATTCGGAGTGCCCATGGCTCACGCATCCCCGCTCACCACCGACGGACTGGTACAGATCCTGTTCGGCTCCTCCGCCTTCCAGATGCTCCGCGCGGGCAGCGAACTGGACCTGTTCACCCTGCTGCACCGGCGACCGGGCCTGACCCCGCCCGAGATCGGCCGGGAACTCGACCTGGAGGAGCGGCCGGTACAGATCCTGCTTCTGGGCACCACCGCCCTCGGGCTGACAGTGCGTCAGGGCGACGGTTACGAGAACGCCGACGTGCTGAACGGCCTGTTCGCAGAGGGCACTTGGGAGATCATCGAGGATCTCGTCGAGTACGAGGAACGGATCGTCCGGCCCGCCGAGGTGGACTTCATCGCGTCGCTGCGCGAGAACACCAACGTCGGCCTGCGACGGATCAAGGGCACGGGGGAGGATCTCTACCACCGGCTGTCCGCGGACCCCGAGCTGGAGCAGCTGTTCTACCGCTGCATGCAGTCCTGGTCCCGGCTGTCCAACCCCGTACTGGTCGAGAAGGCCGACCTCACCGGAGTGCGCCGCGTGCTCGACGTGGGCGGCGGCGACGGCGTCAACGCCATCGCTCTCGCCCAGGCCAACCCCGGCGTCGAATTCACCGTCCTGGACCTGCCCGGCACGGTGGAGATCGCCCGCAAGAAGATCGCCGAGCACGGCCTGTGCGACCGGATCTCCGTGCGGGCCGCGGACATCTTCGCCGACACCTACCCGACCGGCCACGACTGCGTGCTCTTCGCCAACCAGCTCGTGATCTGGTCACCGCAGGAGAACATACGGCTGCTGCGCAAGGCACACGCGGCGCTGCCGGACGGCGGGCGGGTCCTGGTGTTCAACGCCATGTCCGACGACAGCGGGGACGGCCCGCTGTACGCGGCCCTGGACAACGTGTACTTCGCGACGCTGCCGGCTGCCAGCAGCACGATCTACCGGTGGGGCCAGTACGAGGAGTGGTTCGCCGCGGCCGGATTCGTCAAGCCCGAGCGGCTGCCCGGCGGCCGGTGGACGCCGCACGGCGTGATCAGCGCGGTCAAGTGACGTCCCAGCGAGTACCGGAGCCGACCATGTCTTCCCGTTCCCGGACGCCCCGCCGGCCGGTGCGGCAGCGGCGGGCCCCGCCGGCCCGCACACGATGGACCCCGATCTGCTCGCGGACCCCTTCGGCGGTTACGGCCGCCTGCGCGAACAGGGCCCGGTCGTCCGCGGCCGGTTCGTCGACGGCACTCGGGTGTGGTTCGTGACCCGCTACGACGACGTCCGCGCCGTGCTGCGCGACCCACGGTTCGTCAACACCCCTTCCCACGTGCCCGGCGCCCAGGGCGCCGATCCGCGTGAGGGGATGATGGAACTGCTCAACGTCCCCGAGCACTTACGGGTCTACCTGCTCGGATCCATCCTGGACAGCGACCCGCGGACCATCCGCGGCTGCGCCGCCTGGTGACCCGGGCGTTCACCGCCCGCCGCATCCTCGATCTGCGTCCCGCCATCGAACAGATCGCCGACCGGCTGCTCGACGAGTTGCCTCACCGGGCGGGGCAGGACGGGACGGTGGACCTGCTGGAGCACTACGCCTACCCCCTGTCGATCACGGTGATCTGCCGGCTCGTCGGAATCCCCGCGGTCGACCTGGAGCGGTGGCGGGAATGGGGCGGGGACCTCGTGTCGATGCGGCCCGAACGCCTCCAGCACTCCTTTCCCGTGATGATCGACTACTGCCATCAACTGATCGAACAGCGTCGCGCCGCGCTCAGGGACGATCTACTGAGCGAGCTGATTCGAGCGCAGGACGACGACGGCGGACGGCTCAGCGACACGGAGACGGTCACCATGGTGCTCACCCTGGTGCTGGCCGGCCACGAGACGAGCACGCATCTGATCGGCAACGGCACCGCGGCCCTGCTCACCCATCCCGACCAGCTGGCACGGCTGAAGGGGAATCCGGCGCTGCTCCCGAGAGCGGTGCATGAGCTGATGCGCTGGTGCGGCTCGGTGCAGGTGGCCCGACTGCGCTACGCCGTCGAGGACCTGGAGATCGCCGGCACGCGCGTCGCCCGCGGTGACGCGGTCCAACCGGTGCTGGTCTCCGCCAACTTCGACCCGCGACACTGGCCCGGCAGGAGGGCGAGGTGGCGCTCGCCCGGCTGCTGGCCCGCTACCCGGATCTCGCGCTCGCGGACGGCGATCCGGAGGGGGAACGCACCCACCTGCCGGGCAGTTGGCGGCTGAACGCGTTGCGCCTGCGGCTCGGCTCCTGAAGTGAGCACAGCTGAAATGAGCACAGCCTTCTTCGGGTCATGAGGTGAGCGCAGCACTGAGGGCTCCATGATCTGCACCATGGAGCCCTCAGCCCTGGGGGGTGGCGGGAGTTGCGTCGTCAGGCGTCGGGTGGGTCGTTCCCCACGGCGATCGCCTGGACGGGGCAGGACAGCGCGGCCTGGGTGACCTGCCGCGGGGTGGACGTCCGCGCCCCTTCGGGCACGAGGGTGGCGTACCCGTCGTCGTCCTGAGTGAAGACGGCGGGTGCCGTCAGGGTGCACTGTCCGGACCCGATACAGTGCGGTGGTCGATGCGGATCTCCATCTGGGGCGGTCTCCGGTGGTCGCGCGGGGGTGTCATTGGCCGAGCTCGTGCGCGGTGGCACGGTCGAGCGTCAGCAGGACCCATTCCTCGAAATCGCGGTCTCCTCTCGACGCGGCCTCCCGCCAGCGCTGGACGCGGTCGGAGGGGGCGCTGATCCGGAGCTGGCTGGCCCGCGCGGGGATGGTGGCCCGGTTTCCTCTGCGGCTCTCCCGTAGCCGCAGTCGGAGCTGGTTGCGTGACCAGCCGTGCTGCTCCGCCTGGTCGAGCCAGGTGTCGGCCTCCGCCGGCGGCAGGGAGGCGACCTCGGCGTGGTGGCCGAAGCTCAGTGTCTCGCGCCGGCGCCAGAGCTCGAAGTGCCGTGCCACCCAGGCGTAGTTGCGCAGTGTCTGGTAGTCGAGGCCCGCGGCCTGGACTCCGGTCTGGTAGCGGTCTGCGTAGCGGTCCTGGCCGTAGACGAGCCAGTCGCCCAGGCACCAGGCGGAGGAGTCGGCGACCTGGAAGATGTGCTGCCCGGCCTTCTCCCATCGGTCGTAGGTGAGGCTGGTGGGTATCTTGAGGCCGACCCGGGTGGTGAAGATTCGTTCCTGCTCGCCGGCTCTGCGGGGGCGGGCCGCCTCGGTGGCTCGGCGGCCGACTGGCAATTGACGGTCACTCCGGTCGTACTTTGCGATGTGCTGCACCGGCTTTCTCCTGAAATCGGGGCATGATGTATCTCGCACCATTCATCGCACCCTCGAGTCATTAAGGGCGCAATCTCGAAAAACGGTAGTCACCGTCCGAGATACCGTCAACGAACATTTCCGGCCGGAGATGGCCGATTGGGTCCAATTGGCTTCGAAACCGACCGCTTCGGGGGTGCGGCAGGTGCCGGATCGTGCCGGCCCGCCGGGGTCCGCACGACCACGTCAGGGGGTGCCGGCCGAGGTGTGGAGCGTGCCGTCGGAGTCCGTCCACGCCGCCGCCTCGACGCCGTCGAGGATCAGGCCCAGGCCCACCCGGAAGGCCTCCCTCGCCTCCTGCTCCATGTGTGACGCGGCGCCACCCGCCTCCGCCTCGGTCATGGCGGCGAGGCTCGCGGTCGACTCCAGGGCCGCGAGGGCGGGGAAGCGTTCGGTGAAGTCGGGCGCGAACTCCGCGAGCAGCGCGGACCGCTGCGCCCACCACTCCTCGTCGGGCACCCCGGTCTCCGGCACCGCCTGCCGGTGTTCCGTCGCGACCAGGGCCATACCCCGCACGAACTGGAACAACACCGCGATGACCCGTCTGACGTGCAGGGGTTCCAGGCCGATTCCGCCCAGGATCCGCACCACCGTCTCCAGCCGCGCGTACTCGTTCGGCCCGAGCACGGGGCGGGCCTGCGAGACCTGGAGCACCCAGGGGTGGCGCAGATAGAACGCCCAGGCGTCGTCGGCCCAGTCGGTGATCGCCGGCCGCCACCCCGCGCTCGTGTCGTACTCCGTGGGCAGTTCGGCCAGCACCCGGTCGTGCATGAGGTCGACCAGTTCGCTCTTGCTCGGCACGTAGGTGTAGAGCGTCATGGCGGTCCGCCCGAGGCGGGTACCGACCGCCCGCATGGACAGGGCCGCCATGCCCCGTTCGTCCGCCACCGCGACACCCGCGGCCACGATCGTGTCCACGTCGAGTCCGGGTTTGGGGCCGGGTTTGGGAGCGGTCCCCCCGGATTCGGTCGATCCCCAGAGCAGGGACATGGATCGGCGGGCATCGCCCTGTCCGGCGAAAACAACCACCTTGCAACTCCTTACTGCATAAAGTAACCTCACCGGCGTAACTCTTTACGCTGTAAGGATATCAGCTGGGCGGCCACCCGCCCCGGTATGCCCGTACGTTCGTGGAAGGTTTCCGATGACAGAGCTCCCCGTCACGTTCATCCAGGTCACCGACATCACACGCATCACGCCGCGGATGGCCCGCGTGACGTTCGAGGCCGACCACCTCGAAGACTCCGTCGGCCTGACCCCGGACCAGCAGCTCAAGCTCTGCTTCCCCCGGCCCGGCCAGGAGCGGCCCGTCCTGCCGGAGCAGAGCGACGACGCGACGGGCTGGTACCAGGCGTTTCTGGCCATTCCGGAGGACGAGCGGCCCTGGATGCGCAGCCTCACCCTGCGCCGGCGGGTGCCCGGGACGAACACCGTCGAGGTCGACTTCGTCCTGCACGGCGACAGCGGCCCCGCCGGCGCCTGGGCCGAGTCCGCCCGCCCAGGCGACCGCCTCGGCATGGTCGGCCCCTCCGCGCTCTACGCCGGACCGGTCTCCCTGACGGACTCGATCACCTCCGCCGACTGGCTGTTGATCGCCGGCGACGAGACGGCACTGCCCGCCATCGGCACCCTGCTGGAGGCCCTGCCCGAGCGGGCCCGCGCCGAGGTCTACATCGAGGTCGCCGACCAGGCTGAGCAGCAGACCTTCCAGACGGCGGGCGACGTCACCCTGCACTGGCTGCACCGTGACGGAACCCCGGCCGGCCGCAGTGACGCCCTCATCGACGCCGTCCGCGGCGCCGAGTTCCCGCCCGGGCGCCCCTTCGCCTGGCTGGCCGGCGAGGCCGGCGCCGTCCGGACCCTGCGCCGCCACTTGGTCAACGATCGGGGTCTCGACAAGCGCGCGATCGACTTCAGCGGCTACTGGCGCGTCAAGCTCACCCAGGACGACGCCCCGACCGCCGAGGACATGGCCGAGGCGCAGGAGCGCCTCGCCGAGTACCAGGCGGCGGCCGATGGCCAGTCCTGACGAGCCGCGCGCCGAAGCCGGCATCCCGGCCGGGCGCCGGGAGTCGGCCGGACGGCTGCCGGGCCGAGAGCAGGATTTCATGATCACAGTACGAGGTCTCGCCCGCCGGTTCACCGTGCGCGGCCAGGATGTCGAAGCGGTCAAAGGCATCGACTTCGACGTGGCGCCCGGGGAGGTGGTCGGCTTCCTCGGCCCCAACGGAGCAGGCAAGACCACGACCTTACGGATGCTCACGACCCTGCTGCGCCCCACTGGCGGAACCGGCACCGTGACCGGCTGCGACCTGCTGACGGACCCCCAGGGCGTGCGGCGCAGGATCGGTTGCGTCCACCAGGGCGGCGCCACCTGGCCCGAGTCCAGGGTCGGCGAGGAGATCGAACTCCAGGCCCGGCTCTACGGCCTGTCCCGCACCGAGGCCAAACGGCGCGGAGCCCTGCTCGCCGAGCGGCTCGACCTCGCCGGCCTGGACCAGCGGCCCGTCAAGACGCTCTCCGGCGGTCAGCGCCGCCGGCTCGACATCGCGCTCGGACTCGTCCACGAACCGACGCTCGTCTTCCTCGACGAGCCCACCACCGGGCTCGACCCGCAGAGCCGGGCCAACCTCTGGGACCACGTCCGCCGCCTGCGCTCCGAGCAGGGCACGACCGTCTTCCTCACCACCCACTACCTCGACGAGGCCGACGCGCTGTGCGACCGGATCCTCGTCACTGACCACGGCACGATCGTCGCCGAGGGAACCCCCGACGCGCTCAAGGCCCGAGTCGCCGGTGACGCGATCACCATCGAGGTGACCGACCAGGCCGCGGAGGCGGCCGACGTCGCCGGGCGGCTGACCGGCGCGAGCGAGGTGAGCGTCGACGGCGACACGGTCCGCTTCCGGGTGCCCCGCGGCGACGCCGCCCTGCCGGAGCTGCTGCGCGCGCTCGACGGCCGGGGCATCACCATGGCCTCCGTCAAGGTCAACCGGCCGACCCTGGACGACGTGTTCCTCAGCCTGACCGGACGCTCCCTGCGGGACGGCGAAGCCGCGCCCGAGGCCAGGGAGGCCGCCCATGCTGCGTGACACCCAACTGATCTTCGTCCGGGACATGAAGCTCGCGCTGCGCAGCCCGACCTGGCTGCTCATCGGGATCATGCAGCCGTTGCTGTACCTGTTCCTCTTCGGACCCCTGATGGTGTCCGTCGTCGACCACACCCCCGGCTTCCCGCCCGGCGGCGCCTGGGAGGTCCTCACCCCAGCTCTCATCGTCCAGACGGCGCTGTTCAGCGGCTCCTTCGCCGGGGTGGGGCTGCTCACCGAGTACCGGGTCGGCGTCGTCGACCGCTTCCGCGGCACGCCCGCGAGCAGGTCCGCCCTGCTGTTCGGCAAGGTCCTGGCCCAGGCCGTGCAGGCCACCGCGCAGTCCGTACTGATCGTGCTGGTGACGCTGCTCGTCTTCGACCTCGACGTCTCAGCGACCGGGCTGCTGCTCAGCCTGGCGATCGCCGCGGTCCTGGCCATCACGCTGTCATCGGGATCGTACGCTCTGGCGATGGTTCTCAAGAGCGAGGCCGCGTTCCCCGCGCTGATGAACGCCGTGCTCCTGCCGCTTCTGCTGCTGTCCGGGGTGCTGCTGCCGGTCTCCGAGCAACTGGCGCCCGGCTGGCTGTACAACCTGGCCCGGATCAACCCCCTGACCCACGTGGTCGACGCCGAACGCGCGGCGTTCCGGGGGGACATGAGCGCCACGGGGCTGCTGACCGGCTGCCTCGTGCTGCTGGTCATGGCCGTCCTCGCCCTGCTGTGGGGCACGCGGACCTTCCGCAAGGAGAACGCCTGACGGCACCGCCCGCAGGCCCACCCGAGACCGGGCTCCCCCTCACATCCCCCGAGAGGGGGAGCCCACCCGCACCAGCAAGGAGCACACGTGAGGACCGACGCCATCATGGTGACCGGTGCCAGGGAGAACAACCTCAAGAACGTCTCGCTTCGGATCCCGAGACAGCAACTGACCGTCTTCACCGGTGTCTCCGGCTCGGGCAAGTCGTCCCTGGTGTTCGACACCCTCGCGGCCGAGGCCCAGCGGCAGCTCAACGAGACCTTCAGCGCCTTCGTCCGGACCTTCCTGCCCGAGCACGGGCGGCCGGACATGGACGCCGTCGAGAACATCTCCGCGGCCGTCGTCATCGACCAGAAACGCCTGGGCGGCAACCCGCGCTCCACCGTTGGCACGGTCACTGACATCAACCCGCTGCTGCGTCTGCTGTTCTCCCGGGCCGGCAGTCCTGCGGGCCTGCCACCAAGCGCGTTCTCCTTCAACGACCCCCAGGGCATGTGCCCCACCTGCGAGGGCCTCGGCACGACCGTCCGCCTCGACCTCGACGCGTTCTTCGACCGCACCAGGTCCCTGAACCAGGGCGCGCTGCTGCACCCGGACTTCTCCACCGACAGCTGGTACTGGCTGAGCTATGTGGAGTCCGGCCTGTTCGACAACGACAAGCCGCTGGCCGACTTCACCGAGCGGGAATGGCAGCTGCTGCTGCACGGCGAACTGCCGGGCAAGCTCCGCCTCCTCTGGCAGGGCACCACCCTGAACGTCCGTTACGAGGGCCTCGTCGACAAGTTCACCCGGCTCTACGTCAAGAAGGAGGACATGTCCGAGCGCGGCCGCCGGGTGTTCCAGCGGTTCGCCCGCACCGCCTCCTGCCCCGACTGCGACGGCACCCGCCTCGAGCCCGCCGCGCTGGCCACCCGGATCGGCGGCCACAACATCGCGGACCTCACCGCGATGGAGACCCAGCACCTCGCACACGTCCTGGCGGAGCTGGACCTGTCGCGGGTGAAACCGGTCCTGGACGACCTGACCACCCGTCTGCACCACCTGGTCGACATCGGACTCGGCTACCTGAGCCTGGACCGGGAGACCCGCACGCTCTCGGGCGGCGAGTCCCAGCGGATCAAGATGGTCCGGCATCTGTCCAGCAGCCTCACCGAGATGCTGTACGTGTTCGACGAGCCGAGCGTCGGCCTGCACCCCCGGGACGTGCACCGGCTCAAGGAACTCCTCATCAGGTTGCGGGACAAGGGCAACACGGTGCTCGTGGTCGAGCACGACCCCGACGTCATGGCCATCGCGGACCATGTGGTCGACATGGGCCCGAAAGCCGGGACGCTCGGTGGCGAAGTGGTCTTCGAGGGCAGCTTCGACGCACTCACCCGTGCCGACACCCTCACCGGGCGCCACCTCCAGAACCGACTGCCTCTCAAGACCGAACCCCGGCGCGCCACCGGGACGCTCACCGTCACCGACGCGACGAGCCACAACCTCAGGAACGTGACGGTCGGCTTCCCCACCGGCGTCCTGACGGTCGTCACCGGCGTGGCCGGATCGGGCAAGAGCACGCTGGTCAACGACGAGTTCCTCACCCGGTACCCCGACGCGATCGTCATCGACCAGTCGGCGGTGACCACCAGCCGACGCTCCAACACCGCCACCTACACGGGCCTGATGGACCCGATCCGTAAACTGTTCGCCAACGCCAACAAGGTCAGCGCCTCCCTGTTCAGCGCCAACTCCAAGGGCGCATGCCCCAACTGCCAGGGGCTCGGCGTCCTCTACACCGACCTGGCATTCATGGACACGCTGAAGTCGGTGTGCGAGGTCTGCCGAGGCCGCCGCTTCTCCGAGGACGTCCTCGACCACCGCCTGCGGGGCAGGTCCATCAGCGACGTCTTGGGGATGACGACGGCCGAGGCGGCGGACTTCTTCACGGAGCCCAAGCTCCGCCCCGTCCTGCACGCCCTGAACGAGGTGGGGCTGGACTACCTTCGCCTCGGCCAGCCGCTCAGCACCTTGTCCGGAGGCGAGTGCCAGCGCCTCAAGCTCGCGGCCGACCTGCACCGCGTCGGAAGCGTCTACGTCATGGACGAACCCACCACGGGTCTACACATGTCGGATGTCCACCGCCTCCTCGGCATCATCGAGCGCCTCGTCGACCAGGGCAACACCGTCATCGTCATCGAGCACAACCTCGACGTCGTCAGGAGCGCCGACTGGATCATCGACCTCGGCCCCGAAGGAGGCAGCGGCGGCGGACGAATCCTGTTCGAAGGAACTCCGGCCGATCTTCTAAAGACCACCGACTCCCACACCGCCGCTCACCTCCGCCATGACCTCTCGCATGCGGGCCGCGTCTGATCATCGGGGCCGTGGCGGCAACGTCGTGAGCCGACGTGCTCGTTCGCGCCGGATGAGGTGGTTCGGGTGTAACCGATCTCCATGTCCGCCAATCCCCCTACCCGCTGGCACCGTTGGGGTCTGTACCGTTGAACCGTGGAACTCCTGTTCTGACTGGGAGAGTTGATGACCACTGTGACGGACAGGGGTGAGCTTGAGCCCGAGGCGGCTGTGGACGCCGAGGCCGCTGCGACGGCGGGTCTGGACATGGAGCTGGTGGGCCGTTTGATGGAACAGGCCCGTTCGCAGGGGTTGGAGCTGACCGGCGAGTGCGGTCTGCAGCAGTACTGAACTTGATTGAGTGATGTCGGAGCCGTTCGCCTGACGGGGGCGGGTCCGCTCCGGTGGCCCTGGAGCGTGAGATGCGCGCAGGGCGGCGGGTTGACCGACGCCGGGAGGGCCGCGCGGGAGCGGATCCGGCTGCAGGCCGTGGAACGTTTCGCGGGCGGGCAGAAGAACGGGGAGATCGCTGCCGCGCGTGCGGGGGACGGAGCGGTCGGTGGAGCGGTGGCGTCGCCAGTGGCGCGAGCGCGGTGAAGAGGGGCTCTTGCCGAAGGGGTCGCCTGGGCGGCCGAGGCTCAGCGACGCGCAGCTCGCGAGGCTGGAACGGGAACTGGAACGTGGGCCGCTGGCCCATGGCTGGACCGATCAGCGCTGGACACTGGCACGGATCAAGACGCTGATCGGCCGGCTGTTCCACGTGAGCTACACGGTGGAGGGCACGTGGCTGTTGCTGAAGCGGCACGGCTGGTCCTGGCGGCAGCCCGCCCGCCGCGGTCTCGCACGCGAAGCCGCGGCGGCGGGCCGTGGTCTGTACATAGGGCACGTGCGCGGGGCAGGTCTCGATCGCCGCGACCTGGGCGCCCGAGGCGTCGCTGAGGACCAGGCGCTCGGCGGCGGCCGGCATCTCCCGCACCGATCGCGCATCCCACGCCCGACACACACCTCGCACTCGGTGTACGAACCGTTTCCTCTCCGGCAGATGCCGCCAGCTTCAACCGACGGCTTCAGCTTTGGGGATGGCGTCATCCCTCATCCAGTTCAGGAAGCCGCGCAGTGCAGGGAGCAGCTCCTCACCGGCGCATGATCCGCTCGCGAAGACCCAGGTCCGGCGGTGCGTCGGACTTGCTTCCTCCGCGTCGGGCGGTGTTGGCGGGGCGCTGAAGGTGTACCGTTCTTCTTGCGACGCGTAGACCTCGCCCAGATCGTTCGGAGCAACGGTGATCGCTCCTTCGAAAGCTTTCAAGCGACTGTAGACGATCTGGTTCGGCCGGATGCGATTCAGCGTCTTGTACTAGGTCTCATCGTCAGCGGTCGGGTCCCGGAACAACGGGCCCCGACCGCGGTTCAAGACACCGACGATGTCATACGGGGCCGTCGCCGTGACCGGGACTGCGTCGACGTCCAGCGCGATGACCTCGTCGAGCCGGACCCTCTCCCACTCACTCATTGGACATCCCGAACACACTCAGGTCGACGCCTGCCGCTGCGAGCCGCTCGAACATGGCGGCCTCGATCTCCATCCGGTGTTGGCGAGCATCGGCATACGCGACGAGCGCCGCACCCAAATCGGCAGTCTCTTCGGCAGCAACCTTGATGTAGCGGCCGATGTTCAGGTCGAAGCCGTTCTGCTCGATCTCCTCGAACGGCACCAGCCGGACGTTCGCACCACCCTCACCGTCTGGGTCGCTGCCTGTCTGGTACGCCTCGGTGAGAGCCCTGACGTCATCCTCGGACATGCGGTTCTGCTTCTTGCCCTTGACGAACCGGGCCGAGCCGTCAATGAATAGGACGTGCTCCTTGCGTTCGTCAGGCTTCTGGTCGCGGAAGATCAGCAGGCACGCCGGGAACGAGGTCGAGTAGAAGAGGTTGGGCGGCAGCCCGACGACGGCTTCCAGAAGGTCCTTCGCGATGAGGCCCTGGCGGATATTCGCCTCCGCGCCTCCGCGGAACAGCACGCCACGGGGCATCACCACTCCGACGCGGCCGGATCCCGGCTTCATCGACGAGACCATGTGCTGGACGAAGGCGAATGTGCCGGACAAAGGCGAAGTCGCCGTTCTTCGCCGGCGGAACGCCGCAGATGGCTCGCGGGTCTGAGGACCAGCGGTCCGCTCCCCAATCCGTCAGCGAGAAGGGCGGGTTGGCGATCACGGCGTCGAACTGACGGACCGCACCAGAGGTGTCCCTGAACGCCGGAGTGCGGAGGATGTCTCCGCGCTTGATGTCGAAGTCCTCGATCTCGTGCAGGAACAGGTTCATCCTTGCGATCGAGGCCGTCGTCAGGTTGATCTCCTGGCCGTACACCCTGAGCGTGCGGTGGTCCTTGCCGGACTCGCGCAGCTGGTTGATTGTCGCGGCCAGCATCCCGCCGGAGCCGCAGGACGGGTCATAGACGGACTCGCCCGGCTCAGGCTGGAGGATCCCGACGAGCAGGTTCACGACCTCACGCGGCGTGAAGAACTCGCCGGCCTTCTTGCCCGACTCGTCGGCGAAGTTCTTCAGCAAGTACTCGTAGCCCGCACCGAGCAGGTCGTGCGAGACCGTCGACGGGTCGAGCCTGATCTTGTTGAACGCCTGGATGAGCCCCAGCAGGGCCGACTCCGGGATGCGCTCCTTGTTACCCCACGAGGCATCGCCGAAGACGCCGGCGAGCGAGCGGGGGTTGGCCATTTCGATCCGCTGGAAGGTCTTCGCGATCTCCGCGCCGAGGTTGCTGACCTTTTCGGTGACCTCGCTCCACATCGAACGCCGCGTCGTGCTCGTGGACCCATGTGTCGCTGATCCATTTCCAGAACAACATCGGGAAGACGTAACGAGTTGGTGCGTGATTGCGGGTGAGGCGTCTTTGGCCTGCTCGTGGCTTGTTTTCAGGCGGCCGTGCTCGGAGACGAGGCTGGCGATGGCTCGGTA
>NZ_JBNGGG010000079.1:0-19821 GCF_049974585.1 Streptomyces sp. UG1
CTGGGGTGTGGGGGGGGGGGGGGCCGGGGGCGGGGGGGGGGGGGGCGCCCCCCCCGGGGGGGGGGGGGCCCCCCCCCCCCCGGGGCCCCCCCCCCCCCCCCCACACCGTTTCCGGTTACAGCCAGCCGCGCTGCTCCGCGATCCGCACGGCCTCGATGCGATTGCGGGCCGAGGTCTTGCGGATCGCGGCGGACAGGTAGTTGCGGACGGTGCCTTCGGACAGGTTCAGCCGGCGCGCGATGTCGCCGATCGTGGAACATTGCGCGGACGCAGCGAGTGCATCGTGTTCGCGGGGTGAGAGCGGGTTTGGCCCGGCGCTCAGTGCCGCCGCGGCCAGCGCCGGGTCGATCACCTGCTCCCCGGCGAGCACCCGCCGGATCGCCGCGGCCAGTTCGCGTGCGGGGCTGTCCTTGACCAGGAACGCCGAGGCGCCCGCTTCCAGTGCACGGCGCAGGTACTGGGGACGGCCGAACGTGGTGAGGATGACGATCCGGCAGTCCGGCACCGCTTCGCGCAGCTCGACCGCGGTGGTGATGCCGTCCTTGCCGGGCATCTCGATGTCGAGCAGCGCGATGTCGGGCCGTGTCTTGCGCGCGACGGCCAACACCTCCTCGCCATGCGCCGCCTCTCCGACGACCTCGATGTCCTCTTCCAGGCCGAGCAGAGTGGCGAGAGCCCCGCGCAGCATGCCCTGGTCCTCGGCGAGCAGAAGGCGGATCATGGTCGGCGGCTCCAGAACGTCGTCGGGGTGACGGCGGGCACAGCCCGGGGCGGGCGTCAACTCCGCGGCGGGGCGGTGCTGCCCGCTGCGCCCCTGCCGGCGGCTGCGCGACGCTTCTTCTTGCCCTGCACATACAAGTAGACCACGCCCCCGCCCAGGAGGATCACGATCCAGCCGACCACCCGGGAGGCGATCAGGAACGATCCCGTGGACAGCGTCAGGGCGAAGACCACATGCACCGTCGCATGCAGCAGGAACGTCACCCCCATGACCAGCGTGACGAACCGTGACGTCTGCAGCGCCCCCGGCGGCAGTGGCTGTCCCGCCGGAGGTTTCATCAGCAGCATGTGCAGCGGCTTGCCCACCGCGACCGAGAGCAGACAGGCCGCCCCCAGGACACCGGTCAGCATGGCCTCGTTGAACTTGATGGGCAGCGAACCGCCACCCGAGAACAGGGAGATCACCACGGCCAGTCCCAGCCCGATCGCGGCCAGCACCCCGATGAGGTCCACCCGGCGGCGCCACATCAGCACCGCGAGCGTCCGCACCACGGGAATGGCCATGACCAGGCCCAGGGCCAGGGTGTCGCTGGAGACGTGCGGCCGCAGCAGGAAATACCCGACGACCGGGACGACGAGATTGACGACGAGGCTCGAAACGAGCTGACGCACGGGGGGTCGCCCCATCGGCGCCGCGGGCGACCCGGGGACCACGGGCGAGGAGGTGCCGGAGTGCTCGGAAGACATGGTTGGGCAGTTCCTTGTCTGGTGGGGGTGCGACGGACTCCGAGGTCCCTGCTCAGCGGTCCGTTCGCCGGGTCACGGTCACCAGGCGAGCGCCGCACAGCACGATCAGCGCGGCGCCGAGCACCAGCGGCAGGATCGTGTCGCGGGCGATTCCCAGGACCAGCAGGCCGACGCCGACGAGGATTCCGATGATGAACCTGGTGTTCACTCAATTCCCTTTCCGCAATGCGCTCCGGCGTATATTCGCCGTGGATTTCCATGAGGTGCTGTTCTCGTCACCCAGTGTCCGGGTGGCGGTGCGGAATGGTAAGTGAAGACTGTCACTGTTAAGCGATGACAATTGTCAGATGTGCCGGCCGGATCCCTGCGATCCAGGTGGGTGTTGACGCTCCAGGACCAGGTGGGGCATGGTGTCCGAGGGATAGTTCGTTCAACCTGGCGGATTTCGACCGTACCGTGCATGGTGCGTCGATGGCCAGGGAAGGAAAGCGCAAAAAAACAGCAAAACAAAGGCAAATCATTTCCCGAGAGCAGTTTCGATCAGCGCGGGGGAATTAAAGATGCTGGTGGATAGGTGTAGCGTCCTGGAATCGCTGGATGAATCGCTGGGGCGGTGCATCGGCGGACAGGGTCAGTTGGTCGTCGTCAGCGGCGGGCTGGCGACCGGCAAGACGGCTCTGCTGCAGGAGTTCACCCGGACCGCCGAGCTCGACCCCGGAGTTGTGCTGCTGACGGCGGCGGGCTCGCAGCCCGAGCGGTCCCTGCACATGGGCGTGGTGTCGCAGCTGTTCCACAGCGCGCGGCTGTCGGCCGGCATCGCCGACGCGGCGGCAGAGCTGATCGACGCCGAAACGGCGCGGTCCGCCGGCCGGACCGAAGACCAGGCGGGCGAGGTCGACGCCGCCGTGCTGCAGGGACTGAGCACCCTGCTCCTCGAACTGGCCCAGTCGGCGCCCGTGGTCATCGGCATCGACGACGTGCATCACGCGGACAGCGCCTCGCTGCGCGTCCTGCTGCACCTGCGGCGCCACATTCAGTCCTCGCCGGTCATGCTGCTCTTCGGTGAATGGGTGCACCCCGGCGAAATCGTGACCTCCCTGCACGCCGAAGTGAGCCGCCGGCCGGACCGCAGGGTCGTCCTGAACCGGCTGACCGAGGGCGGCGTCAGGGAGTTGCTCGCCATCCGGCTCGGTGCCCGTGACGCCGCCCGGCTCGCCGCCGTCTGCTACCCGCTCACCGGCGGCAACCCGCTGTTGGTGAGCGCGGTCGCCGAGGACTGCAAGGCGCGTGCGGCGAACGGCTGCGACCAGGGCGAGACGCCGCTCGTCGGCGCGGAGTACCGGCGTGCCGTCCTGGACTGCCTCCACCGGTGGGACCGGCGGCTGCTGCAGGTCGGCCAGGGCCTCGCCGTACTGGGTGACCTCGCCACACCCAAGCTGATCGGTCGACTGCTGGACATGACGACCGGGATCGTCGGGCAGATGCTCGACGTCCTGGACACAGCGGGCCTCACCGAAACCGGCCGGTTCAGGCACCCCGAACTCGCCGCGACCGTACTGGAAAGCCTCGGCACGCACACCAGGGCCCGGCTGCATACGCGCGCGGCGGAGCTCCTCTACGAAACCGGCGGGCACCCGATCGACATCGCCCGGCACGTCGTCAACAGCGATACGGTGCCCGGCCCCTGGGCGGTGCGCAGCCTGCTGCAGGCGGCCGAGAAGGCGGTGTCGCCGGAAGAGACCGAGGTCGGCATGAAGGGGCTGGAGCTCGCGCTGAGCCAGTGCGAGGAGCCCGACCGTCGGGCCGCCCGGACCGCGCTTGCGCAGATGGCCTGGCGGGTCAACCCGTCCGCCATCGCCCGTCATCTGCCCGCGCTCCGCGAGACGCTGACGACCGGCGAGCCGTCCGGCCGGATCGCCTCTGCCGTCATCCGCCATCTGCTCTGGCACGGCGATTTGGAGCAAGTGGTCCAGTCGCTGCCCGCGCTCAGCCGCTGCCCCGACGCCGTCCATGGCCGCCTGGCCACCGAGCTGTCGCTGGCCCACTCCTGGATCTACGGCACCCCGATCGACGCACTCGCCGGGACCTGTCGGGCCCCCGGCGTGGGCGACGGCCAGGTGCCCCCGCCCAGCCTGACCGCGATGTGGCGGCAGGGGCCGAGCGACGCTCTCATGCAGAGCGCCGAACACGTCCTGCAGGGCCGGCTCACCGACACGATCCCCGAAGTCGGTGCAGTGGCCCTGCTGGTGCTGGACCACGCGGGGCAGAGGCCGCAGGCGCTGCGCCGCTACCGGACCCTGATGGACAGCGCGGAGCGGCAGGGCGCCATCTCCTGGCAGGCCCTCCTGAAGGCCGTGCGGGCGGACATCGCCCTGCGGCGGGGGGAGCCGGCGGCCGCGGCGGGATACGCGGGCGACGCCCTGAGCCTGATGCACGCACAGAGCTGGGGCGTGCTGATCGGATTCCCGCTCGCCACGCTGATCTCGGCGCACACGGCGACGGGCGACCACCAGCGGGCCGCGGCGCTGCTGGACCGCACGGTGCCAGAGGCCATGTTCGACACCGTCTTCGGCATGCGGTACCTGCAGGCCCGCGGTCACCATCTCCTCGCCGTCGACCGGCCGTTCGCGGCGATCGACGACTTCGAGCTCTGCGGCGCGCTGACGCGTCAGCGAGGCCTGGACATCCCGGCCCTGGTGCCCTGGCGCACCGATCTCGCGGAGGCACAGCTGCGGTTGGGGCGCCGCGAGCGGGCACGGCGCCTGGCGGTCGAGCAACTTGCCCGTCCAGCCAGCGCGTTGGACGCGAGGGCGCGCGGGGTCGCGCTGCGAATCCAAGGGGTGTGCGGACGCCCCGGGGAGGCGGTGGCGCTGCTGCGGGAGGCGGTGCACGTCCTGGAGGAGGCCGAGGACCGCCTCGAACTCGCCCGCGCCCTGGCCGAACTGAGCCGCGTCCACCAGGCCCTCGGCGAACTGGACCGGGCCCGCCTCGTGGCCCGGCGTGCCGAGCTGGAGGCCAGGTACTGCAACGTCGACGTGTCCCCGGCTCCCGAACCGCGTCGCCGCACCGGCGGGAAGATACCCCTGCAGGCCACGCCACCGCGGCGGTCGGCCGACATCACCGTGCCCGGCACGATCGCCGAGACACTCAGCGCCGCGGAGCACAAGGTCGCTTCTCTTGCCGCCCTGGGACACACCAACCGGGAGATCGGCCGCGAACTGTGTATCACGGTGAGCACCGTCGAGCAGCATCTGACGCGCGTGTACCGGAAGTTGAACGTGCACCGGCGAACGGACCTGCAGTCGAGGCTGGCCGGCCTGCTCGACCTGAAGAGCGCATCCGTGGGCTGATATCGGCCTGCCCGCTGTGCACGAAACCCCTGCCCTGAAAGCGAACCGGAATGTAGCCATCCGATTCTTGTTCGAGTAGGGGTGGGGACGGCGCGGTTAGGGGGCGCGAGGGGTATCGACCCGATGATTCCACTTTCTACGATCGCACTTGAGCACAGCCAATACGGTTCCGGATCGGAAGGAATGTGAAGGTGTTACACGTCAGGGAGGAGAACCGATGGATGCGATGTTTCCAGCGGTGTCAGCCGGAGAATGTACGGCTGATCTGCTTTCCGCACGCAGGGGGTTCCGCGGGATTTTTCTTTCCGTATTCCCGGTCGCTCGCGCCTGAGATCGAAGTCTGGGCGATCCAGTACCCCGGACGCCAGGACAGGCGGCACGAACGGCTCATAGACAACATCCCCGAACTCGCCGACCGAATACACGAGGAAGTCACCCGGGAACAGAACCGGCCGTTCGCCTTCTTCGGGCACAGCATGGGAGCGGTCGTCGCTTTCGAGGTGGCCCAGCGGCTGAAGCGCGGCGGGGGCGTTTCCCCGCGGTGGCTGTTCGCCTCGGGCCGTCGCGCCCCGGCCCACCGTCGGGTCGGGGAGGTGCATCTGCGCGACGACGCCGGGCTCATCGAAGAACTGCTCAGCGTGGGCGGCACCAACCAGCTGTTCCTCCAGGACGAGGAACTGCTCGCCGCCATCCTGCCGGTGACCCGCAACGACTACCGCGCCATCGAGACCTACGCATGGGAGGGCGGACCGGAACTGGACTGCCCTGTCACCGCCCTCGTCGGTGAGGGCGACCCACAGGTCACCACCGCCGAAGCCGCGGACTGGGCCACGCACACCACCGGCCCCTTCGAACTGCGCACCTTCCCTGGCGGTCACTTCTACCTCGACGCCCACCGCGCCGCAGTGCTCGACACCGTCTCGACAGCGTTGTCGGCCGCGCCCCGCACCACCTCGTCCCAAGGGAGCAGCGCGTGAAATACGAGATACTCGGACCGCTGCGCATCCTGGACGACGGTGTGTACTCGTCCGTCTCCGCCCGCAAGATCGAGACGGTCATCGCCGCCCTGCTCATCTGCTCGGACCAGGTCGTCGTCCCCGACCAGCTCATCACCGAGATCTGGGCGGACCGCCCGCCGCGCCGGGCCAGCGCCGGACTCCACGTGTACATCTCCCAGGCCCGCAAGTTCCTGCAGCGGCCCGACCGGAAGGAGAATCCGCTCGTCACCCAGTCGCCCGGATATCTGCTGCGGAAGGGCACCGACGAAATCGACTTCCACGATTTCCTCCAGTCGATGAACCAGGGCCGCCGGCACATGAAGGAGCAGCGCCACGAGGAGGCCGCGTCCTGCCTGGAGCGGGCACTGGGCCTGTGGTACGGCCCCGTCCTCGGCGACCTGCGCAACGGCCCCATCATCGACGGCTTTGTGACCTGGATGACGGAGTCCCGCATGGAGTGCCTGGAGATGCTGTGCGATGCCCACCTGCACCTGGGGCGCCACCGCGAGCTGGTGGGCCGGCTGTATCCGCTGATCGCCGAATATCCCCTGCGGGAGACGTTCTACCGGCAGCTGATGCTGGCGCTGCACCGCTCTGAGCGCCAGGCCGATGCGCTGCAGGTGTACCAGACGGCGCGGCGCGTGCTCAACGACGAGCTGGGGCTCGAGCCCTGCCGGGCGCTGCGCGAGCTTCACCAGGCGATTCTGGTGGACGACGACCAGTACGAGCTGCGCACCAGCGCCTAGCGCCTCGCTGTGAGTGCCGGGATGGCCGGTGGTCGGCTGCGGGTTTGTTGTGGCTGGTCGCGCCCACGCAGCGGAGCTGCATATCGATACAGCCCCGCGCCCCTTCGGGGGCGCGGGGTTTTTTCAGGCGCGGGATCCTGCCGTGCGGCGGCCGAGCCTGCGCAGTCGCAGCGCCAGGCTCACCAGCGCGCTTTGCATGGTGCGCACGTCCCGGTCACGTAGCAGCGACGCGAGGATCCACAGCTGGGTCTCGCGTACATGCCGCGGCGAACCGTGCACGTCGTCGAATTCCACCAGGTCCAGTGCGCGGACATGGTCTCGCAGCAACTGGACGTCACTGGCCGGGATGATCTCGTCGCGCAGGCTGGCGACGTAGTGGACTGGGATGTCCAGCCGGTCCAGCTGTTCGCCGGTCAGCGCCCACTTCCCGAGACCGCCCACGATCCCGGAGGGCTCGGTACCGGTGAGGTGGGCCAGTGTGTCGACGGTGATGCGGGGGAGCCGGTGCCGCCAGTCCAGGTCGGTGAAGAACGTGCCGACCGGTGCACCCACGGTGATGACGCTGCTGATCCGGAGGTCGTCCAGGGCGCAGCCGAGCGCCATGTGGCCGCTGAAGCTCAGCGTGATGGCGTGCGTCCGCGTCACGTCCGCCCGGTCCGCGACCGCGTCCAGCAGCGCCGAGAGCATGCCGGCGCTGTCCGGGCCGTAGCGCAGTTCGTTCTCGCCGACGCCGGGCATCTCGGTGACCACCCCGGCCATGCCGATCCGTCCGACGGCGGCAAGGAGCGGCGCCCACTGTTCCTTGACCGTCACGATGCCGCCCATCACCACCAGCAGCGGCTTGGGGTCGGTCGTGGACAAGCCGCTCGCCCAGCAGCGTACGCGGCCCTGGGCGAGCTCCACGTCGAGGCGCTCGATGCCGCGCTGCCCGGTCCGCCAGCGGTCGAGGGCCTCGACGCAGCGCTCCTGTGCTTCGCGGCGGGCCGGGCCGTCGACGTACGGGAAGCGAGCCAACGCGTAGTGCCTGCTCCTCGCCAGGTCGTTGCCGCGGCCCGTGAGCCGCTCGGCTGCACGGCACCACTCACCCACCCAGGACCCGGGACCGTCGCCCTCGTCGCAGTGGATCCGGTCCAGGACCTGCCGGTAACCCTTGATGCCCTGCCCGCGGGCGTGGACCCGGACGTACTCCTTCAGTTCGGCGATGTCGTTCACCGGCCCCCTCCCGCCGTGTCGGCCGACCACGCCGGTGTGGGGCGGTCCTCGGAGCCCGGGCGGGACGCGAACGCCTCCAGACCCTCCTTGATCTCCGCGAGGACGTCCGCCGCCTCGGCACCGTCGATCACGCGGTGGTCGAAGCTCATGTTCAGCCTCAGCACCGGCGCGACCACCACCCGGCCCTCGCGTACCACGGGCCGGTCCTGAGTCCGTCCGACGCCCAGCGTCACCGTCGTACCGCCCACGGAGTGGAAGCCGTCGATCGGACGGTGTCCCAGAGAGGTGACCGCGAACGTGCCCATCGCCTCGGCCCGCCGGGCGAGCGGCCGAACGGCGGCCCGGTAGGCCAACGCGCCCACCGGCCACGGCAGGCGGTGCAGCAGCCGGGCGCCGGAGAACTCCGGCAGCTCTGCGGGGTCGCCGGAACGCAGCCGGTCGATCTGCCCCTGGATGGCGTCGAGTCCGGCCCGCTCCAGGTCGCGGAGCACGGCGGACAGGACGATGCGCCGCCCGTTCAGGGTCTTGTCCAGGGTGATCTTGCCGTGTGCCCCCGGGTACCTGGCCACTCGGGGGCGCAGTCGGCCGCGGACGGCGGCGTTGGCCTCGGGATGCGCGGCCAGCACGCGCGCCGCGGTGTGCAGCACGTACGTCAGGGTCGAGTACCGGCATCCCGTCGCGTCGGCGTCGGCGCGGTGGGCCCGTACCGCTGTCATGTCGACCTCGGTGTCGAGGAAGACCGGCGCGAACTCCCGGATCGTGTCGAGGAAATGGAGGGTGTGGCGGCGCTCCCGGGCGACGCGCGCCTGCTCCACGGGGCCGCTCACGCCTCGACCGCCAGCCGGTAGATGTCCTTGAGGGTCTCGGCCTCCAGGACGTCGGCGAGCGGAACGCTGCGGCCGGTGCGTCGTTCCAGGAGCGTGAGCAGCGACAGCAGGTGCAGCGAGTCCCAGCCGGCCACCTGGTCCAGGGGCAGGCCCGTGTCCTCGGCCGTCAGCGGTATTCCCATGTCCTCGCGCAGCAGCGCGAGAAAGTCGTCCATGGTGTTCACGAGCTGAACTCCCCGATGCTCTGGGTGAGATGGATGTGGTCCGGCGGCGCGGCGATGTCGGCGAGGTCGTGGTGGAAGACCACCGTGCCCGTCGAATGTTCCCCGGCCGGGTCGTCGGCCGGTGTGAAACCGTTGCGCAGGTAGAAGTCCTTGACCTTGTGGTTCTTCGCCGTCGGGCGGTAGGCGCCGACGACCCGGGCCGCGCCGGTGTCCCGGGCGTGCCGCAGCACGGCCAGCAGGCACGCCTGTTCGATGCCGCGTGAGAAGACCCGGCAGCTCAGCAGGAAGTTGTCGAGGTGCAGGACGTCGCCGGCGCGGTGGCCGAGGACGGCGCCCACGAGACCGTTGTCGCCGAAGCGGTCGGCGGAGTGGACGGCCAGTACGAGCGCCGCCGGATCGGCGATCAGGTTCTGCACGTCGTCCGGCTGGAGCCGCACGGTGGTCAGGTTGAACTGGTTGGTGCGCTGGGTGAGCTGGGCGACGCGCGGCACGTCCGGCTCGCAAACGGGGGCCAGGCATACCCGCACCTGCAGCCGGCTCAGGTACTCCGCCAGGGAGTCGAAGCTGTCCAGGAAGTCCTTGCGGACCAGTTCGTCGCGGTACTTCGCCACCCGGGTGCGGTCCTCGGCGGTCAGCTCCCGGGTGTCGAACCAGCCGTCGCTCAGCAGCGCCTGGATGTGCAGCGCCGGCTCCGCACCGACGGGTACGACCGTCACGTCCGGCAGCGCGTGCCGTACCAGCCCGCATTCGTAGGGGCTGTCATCGGCGAACACGAAGCTGTCGACGCCGAGGTTGAGCGCCTCGGCGAGGTCCCGCAGGTTGTCGTGCTTGGGCCGCCAGTCGGCGACGATCCGGACGAGGTCGTCCTCCCGCAGGGTCATGGCCGGATGGTCACGGAAGACGGCGGCGACCGGTTCCACGTCGTTCTTGCTCACCGCCGCGAGCAGGACGCCCTGGGAGCCGAGTTGCTTGACCGTTTTCTGGAAGGCGGTGAAGGCGGCGCCACGGTAACCGTCGGCTATCTCGATCCCGTCCGGTCCGTCCTCGCCCAGTACTCCGCCCCACAGTGTCCCGTCGAGGTCCAGGGCCAGGGTCTTCTTCGTCCGCCCGGTCACGTGCCGGGCCAGGTGCCCGATCTCGCGCGCATACCGCGCCAGCAGGTCGGGCGACAGATGGGCCTTGGCGTACAGGCTGAGCCGGAGGTCCTCGGCGGCGACGCCCTCGGCGATCAGCGGGTCGAGGTCGACGGCGACCACGCGCGCGTGGCCGTCGGCCAGGCCCAGCAGCCGGGCGTTGAACTCCCGCCACACCGCGCCCAGCCGGGCCCGCGAGCCGTGGTCCACGAGCTGTGCGGCGAAACGCCGGGTCAACGGCACCGTGTTGAGCACCAGCGTGCCGCTGCCCGCCTCGTCGAACCGGGTCGCCAGTCGCTCGACCATCGCGTACTTCTCGGCGGCGACGCGCTCGACGTCCTCCGGTCGCCAGGGCACCGGCACCTCGTCGAACACGACCATCGGGTCGAGCACGCACAGCACCAGGTCGGGCCGGGCCGTGTACAGGTCGCTGTCCGGGTCGCCCAGGTCGAACACGTACCCGTCGAAGTCGGACACGCGGATGCGGGCCGGCAGCCCGTGCCGGGCCAGCTCGGCGGTCAGCGGGGCCACGAGCTGGGCGAGCGTGCCGTGACCGGTGACGGCCACGGAGAGCCGGGGGAGTGCGGGGTGGACGCGTGCGATCTCGTCGGGGTCGAGCCGGCCGAGAAGCTGTCCGGCCGTGACGAGTTCGGCGCCGGTCAGATCGGTGAGCAGACCGCGGACCTCGGGATAGCGGGCGACCAGCTGGTCGCCGCGGTGGAGTGCGCGCAGGCTGTCGAGCCCGCCGGGCTCGGCAACGGACGGCACGTTCACCGGCGGTGTCGTCGTCATCCGGTATCAGACCTTTTCCAGTGCGAGGCCCGCCGTGATCCACTTGCTCGACTCCACGGAGACAGCCGCCGCCCGGTCGCCGGTGATGAGGCGGGGCAGGAGGCGTTCGAGCTGGAAGAACGGCAGGGCGTTTCCGGTGTTGCCGAGCTCGCGGACGCAGGAGACCTCTTGGGCGCCGGGGGCGTCCAGGTGCTCGGTGATCCGCGCGGTCATCACCCCGGACAGCTGCGGCGGGAGCAGATAGTCGAGTTCGTCGTCCTTCCAGCCGGCGTGCTCGAGCAACTCCCGCAGGGCGTCTGCCGCGAGCAGCGGTACGGAGCGCTCGATCTCCTTGTAGTCCTCCACCACCGCCGGCCCCTTGACGCCGAGGTCGGCCCGGCCGAACCACTCCACGACCTGGCCCGGCGGCCGGTTCAGGCCCACCAGCCGTACGAACGTGTCGCGTACGACGACGGAGTCCGGACCGGCGTTGGTGCTGAGCACCGCAGCGCCCGCGCCGTCCCCGAACAGCACGCCGTTGATCTGCTCCGCGGGCGGCAGGGCGGCGACGTCGACGTCGAGGTCGAGATGCTTGGCGCAGGACTCCGTCCCCAGCACAAGAGCCGTACGGTGCCGTCCGCTGCGCAGCATCTGATGGGCGACGTCGAGCGCCTGGAAGGCACCGGTGCACCCGGACTGGAGCTGGTAGGCAGGGATGCCGTCGATGCCCAGCCGGTCGGCGATCATGTTCACGGTGGCCGGCATGAGCCGCTCCGGCGAGGAGGTGCCCAGCACCATGAGGTCCACGTCGGCGGGCCCGAGACCGGACGCCTCCAGTGCGCGCCGGCCGGCCGTCTCGCCGAGATCCGTGGGCGTGTACCGGACCTCGCCGGTGTCCAGATCGCGCGCGAAATGGCGTGAACCGGTGCCGACGAAGACGTCGATCCATTGTTCCCAGGCCGCCGGCATATGAAATCGCCGGGCCAGTGTGGCGTTGTCGATGGCGGGCCCCGGCAGGGCGGTTCCGACCGAGCGGACGTGGATATCGGGAGAGTGCATTCTGCCCTTTTCCTCTTCCTCAAGTCGCGGCCAGTCCCGGCCCATCCTCGGACAGGCGGCTAAAGCCCTTCTAGTCCGCACCCGGCGGATATCGGGGTGCGTCGAGCCGCCCGGTGCCGGGGAATTCCTCATGGCCGGAGTTAGGTGTGGGTTAGCCGCGCTTAAGCGGATCCGCAGACAGTGGACGGGGAAATCCCACGGACACCGCGACGATGTCGGGAGCTGAAATGACGGCCCACACCCCGGAAGGCACGGACACGACGGACTCCGGTCCCATCGACCGGCGTGCGCTCGAGTCCGGCACCATGGCCCAGCAGATGACCCCCGACCCCGGGCCGGTGGACATCCGGGCCCTGGCGGTGGCGGCGGCCACCCGGGCCGGACGGTATCTGCCGGGGAGGAGCACGACCGAGGACGCGATCGGCGCGTGCGTCGTCGTGGAGGGACTGACCGAGAAGATCCTCAAGCTGACGATCAACGACGGCGGGGACACCCGGCTCGGCTCCACCATCGAGTACACGGACGCCATCTTCGACCGCGACGGAAAGGAGATCGGGACGTCGACCAGCAGCGCGGTCGTCCTCGGCATGGCCCCGCACATGTGGCAGTTCCACCGCAGCACAGTGGAGTTGCACGACGGCGGTTTCGAGAGCACCGGGGTCATCGACGCCACCGCCATGCTGCGCGGTATGACGCAGATCCTCCAGGTCGCCGGGACCAGCGGCCGGTACGCGGGCAAGGCCGGCTACCTGACCATCGCGATCGCGGACCCGACGCGGAAACCGCCGCACTACACCACGTCGTTCGCCGTGTGCTGACCGCCCGCTGACCGGCTCCCGGCCGACAGTCCGAGGCCAACCCCAGGAGACGCGCCCCGTGCCCCCGGAGGAGGCGCGCTCCACCAGGAAGGGCCACGCGATCCCGCGTGGCCCTTCCGCCATGTCCCCTGACGGCCCCCTCAGTCCGCTTCGGGCCGCGGTGCGCCGAACCAGGTGCGCAGCGCCGTTTCCGGTACGGCGTCCAGCGCGTCGCCGTCGACGGCCCACCCGACCCGGCCGTCCGGCCTCAGGAGCAGGGCCGTCGCGCCGATCCGGTCGGTCGGCGCCACGGACCGCGCGTCGACCCGGTCCGCCCAGCCGGCGACCGCGCCGGCGAACGCCCCGGTCCCGGACAGGTCCAGGAACACGCCCCGCCCCGGGTTCAGCAGCCGTGCCACCGAGGTTTCTCCGTCGGCCGTCCTCAGGGGGACCTCGCCCAGCCTGCGCCCGAGCAGCGGATGCGGCGCGCAGCCGGCGGCTTCCGGCGTGACGGGGTAGCGCACGTCCAGACCGCCGACCATCCTCACCAGGCAGTCGTTCACCTCATCGAACCCGACGAGTTCGGAGAAGACCTGCCGCAGCGGTCCGACCTGGTCCATCGGGTGCATGAGCGCCATCTGGGCCCGGGTCGTCAGACAGGCGCGGGCGCCCACCGGATGCCGCTCGTCGTGATAGGTGTCCAGCAGCCCGTCCGGGGCCCGGCCGTGGAGCGCCGCAGCGAGCTTCCAGCCGAGGTTCATCGCGTCCTCCAGACCGGTGCTGAGGGCCTGCCCGCCGAGCGGGAAGTGGACGTGCGCGGCGTCGCCCGCGAGGAAGACCCGGCCGGTGCGGTAGCGGTCCGCCTGCCGGGTGGGCGTGTACCAGCGGGTCAGCCAGCGGGCCGTGCCCGTGGTGAGAGCCAGGCCGGTGATGCGTTTCATCGCGGCGAACAGATCGTCGAGCGTGACCGGCGCGTCGGTGTCGGCCCGCAGACCGAACTCCCCGGTCGCCACCCGCAGCAGGCCCGGTCCTGCCGGGCCGACCGTGAAGAAGCCGGCATCGTGCTGGTGGAAGCCGAGCAGAGAGAACCACGGGTCGCCGTCCTCGACCGCCACGTCCCCGGTGATCCCGTGGAAGTCGACGTCGGTGCCTGGAAAGCCGACGCCCGCCAGCTCGCGCACCGTACTGCGCGCGCCGTCGCAGCCCACCAGGTACGAACCGGGTACCCGGTCCTCGGCGCCCGCACCGGACCGTATGTGCGCCACGACGCTGCTGTCGTCCTGCTCCAGGCCGACGACCTCGGCACCGCGCCGTATCTCCACGCCCAACTGCCCTGCCCGCTCCGCCAGCCGCTCGGCGACCCGGGAGTGCGGCACGACGTAGGTGCAGGGGTGCTGCCCGGCGAGCCGCAGCGGATCCACCGGGATGTGCGCGAAGTGGGCCCGGGGCAGTTCGAAGCCGTCGGCGCGCAGCGGCTCCATCAGGCCGCGCTGATCGAGGAGTTCGACGACGGCGGAGTTGACGGCCATGCCCAGCGAGCGCCCGTCCGGCTGTGCCTGCCGTTCCAGGACGACGGCCGGGACGCCCGCCAGGCCCAGTTCACAGGCCAGCATCAGGCCCACCGGTCCGCCGCCCGCGACGAGCACAGGATCGGGCGCGGTCCGCGCGGTCGGTGCAGTACGCATGAAAGAACTCCCTTGTCAGTTCGCGGAACCGGCGGTGCGCGCTGCGGTGAACTCGGCGTGCAGATACTGCGCGAGTGAGGCCGGCGTCGGATGGTCGAAGGCCGCTGAGGGCGAGACGGCCACGCCGGCGGCCCGCAGGCGCGTGGTCAACTCCAGGGCGGTGAAGGAGGAGAGCCCCAGGTCGACGAACGCGTCGTCAGGGCCGACCGGCTCCGCCGAGGTGCGGCCCAGGACGACCGCGGTCTGCGTGCGGACGAGGTCCAGCAGTACATCCAGGCGCTCCTCTTCGGGCACGTCGGCCAGGTGCGGCCGGGCCACGTCGGCTGCGGCGCCGGCCGAGCCCAGCACCCGGCGGGCCGCCGGTACCCCGCGCAGCAGTGCGGGCAGCGACTCGGTGCCGAGCTGCGGGACCAGCCGTGCCCAGTCGATGTCGGCGACGAGCAGGGACTCACCGGGCCCTGCCGTGAGACCGTCGACGAGCGCGGCCGCCGCCTCGGACGGCACCGGGCGGACGCCCGACGGGCGCGATACGGCCGGGTCCTCCGTCTCCCAGGGCACCACCAGCAGGGACAGCGCCGGTGCACCTGCCGCCCGGCGCCGGGCGGCGACCGCGTCGAGCGCGGTGTGACCCGGGGACGCGTGGCCGAAACCGGGGATGCCGAAAGCCCCTGCGATCGAGGAGACCAGCACCAACGGGGGCGCGTCGGGCGTCCTGGTCAGCTCGTCCAGCCAACCGGCGGCAGCCGCCTCCCGGAGGCCTTCCTCGATCCGTTCGGCGGTCAGCGGATCCGGGCACGGTGCCACGGGCCGGGCGAGGTGCACGACCGCCGCGAGCGGGCGGTCCTCGGGCACGAGGGCGAGCAGATCCGCCACGGCGCCGCGGTCGCAGGGGTCGTACTCGACGGTGGTGACCCGGTCGCCGAAGTCCTCCCGCAGCCGCGCGAGCGCCGCGGCGTCGGCGTCCCGCGGTGCGACGGCCAGCAGCAGCTGTGTGTCGTCGTGTCCGGCGAGCCGCCCGGCGAGGTGCTCGCCGAGCGCGGTCACGGCACCCGTGACCAGCACGGTTCCCCGCGGCCGCCACGGCGCGCCGGTGCCCTCGGGCGCGCGGCCGGGCGCGGCCGGCACCAGCCGCCGTGCGAACAACCCCTGAGGCCGCAGCGCGAGTTCGCGCTCGCCGCCCTCGGTCGTCAGCGCCGCACCCAGCCGCCGTGCCGCGTCCTGGTCCAGGGCGGGCGGCAGGTCGATCAGGGCGACGCGGAGTTTGGGGTTGTCCGCGGCCAGCGCCTGCCCGAGCCCCCACAGCGCGCACTGCCGTACGTCGTCCGGGGGATCCAGCGGTGTCACGGACCGGCCGGAGCGCGTCGCGATCCACAGCGGCGCCCGTACGCCCGTCTCAGCGAGCGCACGCACCAGCCGCAGCGCGGCCGCGACGCCGACATCCGAGTCCGCGGGAGCGGGCAGCGACAGCACCCCGTGCACGGCGGACGGGTCGGGGAGGTGCTCGCGCAGCCTGCGGGAGAACTCGCCGTCGTCGTCGGTCCCGGCCACCGGGACCGTGACGGCTTGGACGCCCATTGCGATCAGCGCCTCGGTCAGCGTGGCGTCCGGCTCGTCCCCGACCAGCAGCCAGGTGCCCCCGCGCGGCGCAGTGGCGGGCTCCGGCACGGGCTCCCACGCCGCCCGGTAGTGGACCTTGCCGCGCCGACGCCAGGACGACAGCGCCGGCAGCACTGTCTCCAGGGCCCTGCGACCGTCCTCGGCCAGGTGCAGCGCGGCGGCCAGTTCCGGCAGGTCCTGCTGCTCCACGGCTGCCCAGAATGTGTGCTCCGCCGGGTCCCCGGGACCCGTGACCGGGCCGGTGTCCGGGACGTCCAGCCAGTAACGCCGGTGCTGGAACCCGTACGTCGGCAGTCCGACCCGTCGGGCACCGCGCTCGTCGAAGAACCGCGCCCAGTCCACGTGGACGCCCTGTGCATGGGCGTGGCCCAGGGCGGCGAGCAGTGTCTGCGTCTCCGGCCGGCGTGCCCGCAAGGCCGGTACGGGGACCGGGCCGTCGGGCAGGCAGGCGCCTGCCATCGGGGCCAGTACGGCGTCCGGGCCCAGTTCGAGGCAGGTGCTCACCCCTTCCTCCCGGAGGGCGGCGACACCGTCGGCGAAGCGCACGGCGCGACGGACGTGGGCGACCCAGTAACGCGGGTCGCGGATCTCGGCCTCGGTGGCGATCCGGCCGGTGAGGTTCGACACGACGGTGATGCGGGGGGCGCCGTAGGACAGGCGCGCGGCGACGGTCGCGAACTCCTGCAGCATGGGTTCCATCCGCGGGGAGTGGAAGGCGTGGCTCACCCGGAGCCGCCTGGTCTTGCGTCCGTGGCGCGCGAAGTCGGCGGCGATCCGCTCCACTTCGTCCTCGTCGCCGGACAGGACGGTGGAGGCCGGGCCGTTGACGGCCGCGACGGCAACCCGCGGTGCGGCCTCGCCGATGGCCGCCACGACCTCCTCCTCGGTGGCCTGTACGGAGACCATGGCGCCGCCCGGAGGCAGCTCCTCCATCAGCCGGCCGCGGGCGGCGACCAGGGTGCAGGCGTCCTCCAGTGTGAAGACGCCGGCCACCTGGGCGGCGGCGAGTTCGCCCACGGAGTGGCCCATGACGAGGTCCGGCCGCAGCCCGTAGTGCTCCAGCAGCCGGAAGAGGGCGGTCTCGACGGCGAACAGGGCGGGCTGAGCCCAGGCCGTCCGGTCCAGCAGGCCGGCCTCCCGGGTGCCGTGCGCTGCCCACATCACCTCCCACAGCGGGCCGGGCAGGTGACGGCCCATCAGCTCGCAGACCTCGTCCAGAGCCCGCGCGAAGACGCGGTACGAGGCGTACAACTCCCGCCCCATACCGAGGCGCTGCGAGCCCTGCCCCGAGAAGAGGAAGGCGAGCCGGCCCTCGACCGCGGTGCCCCGCACGACGTTTCCGGCCGGCTCGCCCTGCGCCAGGAACTCCAGCCGCCGCAGGAACTCCTCGCGACCGTCGGCGACGACCACGGCCCGGCTGGCCAGCGCCGCCCGGGTGGTGGCCAGCGAGCAGCCCACGTCGGCCACCGAAAGCTCCGGCTGCGCCGCGACGAACGACCGCAACCGCACCGCCTGCGCCCGCAACGCCGACTCACTGACGGCGGACAGCACCCAGGGCACGGGTCCACCGGTGGCCGCACCGGAGCGGCCCACGGGGGTTGCCGGTTGCTCGCCGCCGGCCGTCGAGGCCGTCCTGTTCACGCCCTCTTCCGCCGCGGCGGGTGGGGCGGCCTCGAGGATCGCGTGGGCGTTGGTGCCGCTGATGCCGAAGGAGGAGACCGCGGCGCGGCGGGGGCGGCCGGAGTCGGGCCAGGGGCGGGCGTCGGTCAGCAGGGACACGGCACCGGCGCTCCAGTCGACGTGCGGTGACGGCCGCTCGGCGTGCAGGGTCTTCGGCAGGACACCGTGGCGCATGGCCTGGACCATCTTGATGACTCCGGCGACGCCGGCGGCGGCCTGGGTGTGGCCGATGTTGGACTTCACCGAGCCCAGCCACAACGGCCGCTCGGCAGGCCGCTGTTGTCCGTAGGTGGCGAGCAGTGCCTGGGCCTCGATCGGGTCGCCGAGGGCCGTGCCCGTGCCGTGCGCCTCCACCACGTCGATGTCGGCGGGCGTCAGCCCGGCGGCCTCCAGCGCCTGCTGGATCAGCCTCTGCTGCGAGGGGCCGTTGGGTGCGGTGAGCCCGTTGCTGGCACCGTCCTGGTTGACCGCCGAGCCCCGGACGACCGCCAGCACCGGGTGGCCGTTGCGCTGTGCGTCCGAGAGCCGTTCCAGGGCGAGAACACCGACCCCCTCCGCCCAGCCCGCCCCGTCCGCGTCGGCCGAGAAGGACTTGCACCGCCCGTCCGGCGCCATGCCGCGCTGCCGGCTGAACTCCACGAACACCGCGGGCGTCGCCATCACGGTGACACCGCCCGCGAGGGCCAGATCGCACTCACCGCTGCGCAGCGCCCGCGCCGCGAGATGCAGGGTGACCAGCGACGACGAGCACGCCGTGTCGACGGTGACCGCGGGCCCCTCCAGGCCCAGTGTGTACGCCACCCGGCCCGAGGCCACGCTGCCCGCACTGCCGTTGCCCACCAGCCCCTCGTACTCGCCCGCCCCGGTGCTCAGCAGACGTGCACCGTAGTCGCCGTACATCACCCCGCAGTACACGCCCGTGGCCGAGCCGCGCAGCGTGGACGCGTCGATGCCGGCCCGCTCCAATGCCTCCCAGGAGACCTCCAGCAGCAGCCGCTGCTGCGGGTCCATGGCCAGGGCCTCTCGCGGGCTGATCCCGAAGAACTCGGCGTCGAAATGGCCCGCGTCGTACAGGAAGCCGCCCTCCCGCGCGTACGACGTGCCCAGACGCCCGGGATCGGGGTCGTACAGCCCGTCCAGGTTCCAGCCCCGGTCGCCGGGAAAGGCCGAGATCACGTCCCGGCCCTCGGACACGAGCCGCCACAGGTCCTCCGGGCCGCGCACCCCGCCCGGATAACGGCAGCCCATGCCCACGATCGCGATCGGCTCCTGCCGACCCGAGCGGGCCTCGTCGAGCAGCCTGCGCGTCTCGTGCAGATCCGCCGTCACCCACTTGAGGTAGTCAACGAGCTTCTGTTCGTTCGTCATGTCCCCTCGGTCCTCGGTCCGGTACGCCGGTGTGGTGGGCGGCCGGTCAGGTGTGCCTCAGTTCACGGTCGATGAAGTCGAAGATCTCCTCGGCCGAGGCCGCCTCGATCTGCTCCCGGACATCCGGGTCCGGGGTCTTCCGGTCCTCGTCCCACCGCGTCGTGAGCGACCGCAGCCGACGGGCGATCGCCTCGTTCCCTTCCTCGTCGGGCGTGAGTGCCGCGAGCGTCCGCTCCAGCCGGTCCAGTTCGGCGAGCACCGCCTCGGAGCCGGACACCTCCCGGGGCGCGATCTCGGAACGGATGTACGCGGCCAGGGAGTCGGCGGTCGGATGGTCGAAGACCAGCGTGGCGGGCAGCCGCAGGCCGCTGACCGCGTTCAGCCGGTTGCGCAGCTCGACGGCCATCAGCGAGTCGAATCCCATCTCCCTGAACGCCCGCCGCGGTTCGACCCCGGCGACCGAGCCGTGACCGAGCACCGCGGCGATCTGCCCGCGAATCGCGTCCAGCACCACGCGATGCTGCTCGGCCTCGCTCACCCCGCCGAGCCGCTGCGCCAGCGACGGCCCCTCGGCAGCCGCCCGGCGGGGCGGGGTGCGCACCAGTCCGCGCAGCACCGCGGGCAGCAGCCCGGCACCGGCCTGGGCGTACAGGGCGGTCGTGGCGAACCGGGCGGGCAGCAGCACCGGCCGGTCGTCCGCGAGCGCGGCGTCGAGCAGTGCGAGCCCGTCGTCCGTCGGCAGCGGCACCAGACCCCCGCGGCTCATCCGGGCGTTGTCCGTCCCGGCCAGCTGACCCGTCATCCCCGTGCCCTGTTCCCACAGTCCCCAGGCGAGGGAGGTGGCGGGCAGGCCGTGCGCGCGACGGTGTACGGCGAGGGCGTCGAGG
>NZ_JBNGGG010000080.1:0-18682 GCF_049974585.1 Streptomyces sp. UG1
GCAAGAAGGCCTACCGGTCCAGAACCCGCCACGACAGCGAATCCCGCAGATTGATCACGACTCGATACACGCCCTAGGTCGGTCTAGTAATTCACCGCGTGTGTAGATCTCCAGGTCCCTGCCACTGCGGGAGCTTCGTCGCGAACCCGTACTCCTTGGCGATCTGTTCAAGCTCGGTGGTCCAGGGCTTGTCCGCGAGCATCTCATTGAAGGCAAGCATGGCAATGTGCAAGATCCACAGGCAGTACAGCTGGCAGGGGACGATCTCCTCGTGAATCGGCGACTGGCTGACGTGGAAGGCTTCACCCTCGGTCTTGAAGAACATCTGCACGCCGGTGGGCGTCGGATGCGTGAAGCGCGACTCGACCGTGTAGAAGCTCCATTCCTTCGTGAGGCTGTAGCCCTTGATCAGGTTCTCGATCTTGACTAGACGCTCGTTCGGATCCGCCATGATGGTGTCGTTGACCGTCTTGACGGTCTGCACCATAACCTCGTAGGCGTCCCTGTAGCGGTCCTTTGTGCCGTCCGCCTTTACGGCCTTTGCCAGCTGGATTTGGTCGCCCCGCAGCTTGCGGTTGTAGATGTCGCCTATGCGGCATTGAAAGAAGTAAAGAAAAGCCGAGAGGGAAGGGGCGTGCGGTTCGCCGCGCAGGCGGGGCTCGCCCAAGGCGGCTGGGACCGCGAAGTAGCAGGGCTACCCTCCCCCAGTTCAACGAGGGGAGGGTAGACGACGAGGGGGACAACGCCGGAAGGGTGTCCGGTATTCGGTGCGTTGGAGGGGGTACTACCAGTCGAAGAGGCTGGTGACCGAACTGGAAATAGTGCCCATGACCGACCCCACTGTCGCGTCCAGCGTCTGGCCGACGGTGGGAGCGGACTTCGTGAACAGCGCGGACCTACCCGTGAGAGTCCCTATCCCGAACGAGAAGACCGAGGCGGCGAACTCGCTGCTGTCCCACCCGTGGGCGACGCCGGTGAGGACGACGCTCGCGGCTCCTGCGGCCAGGCTGAGGCCGGTGAGCGCGAGACCGACGGCCTGCCCACCGGGGATGAGGCTGGCGATCGTTCCGGCTGTTCCCAGCCAGCTGGACCAGTTGCCCGTGACCGTCGCCCACTCCGCGGGGTCATCGACGTCCTCCGGCCAAAGGCCTATGTCCGCGTACCACGGCTTGTCCTGGTCGGCGTTCTGCGCCGGGTCGATCCCGGCCCCTTCGCACTGCTCCGCCTCCTCCGCCGCTGCCTGCGCCTCCGCCGCGAGTTCCGCCTCGCGTCGGGCTGCCGCCGTCTCCTGGGCCTGGCTCGCGGCGTCGGCCGCGGCCTGGGCGTCCTGTCCGGCCTGGTCGGCGGATGCCTGGGCCTGAGAGGCCGAGCTCTGGGCGCTCGTCGCGTATGCCACCGCCTGCGCAGCCGCAGCCGACGCCTGCCGCATCGAGTAGTTGGCGCTGCGGGCCGCGACCCGTGCCACTGCGGCGGCCTGCTTCGCACTCGCCGCTGACTGGGCGGCGTCGGCAGCCGACTGGTCGGCGGAGTCCGCGTTGGCCTGCGCCTCTTCCGCAGAGTTCGCGGCGTCCGTGGCGTAGTCCTTGGCCTTCGCCGCCCACTCGGTCGCTTCTGCTGCCGCCTGGCGGGCTTCCGCCGCCGCCTTGGACGCCAGTGCGGCGTCGTGCAACGCCTGCGCGGCGGTCCTCGCGGCGTGCGCGATGGCGGCGCGGATCGCGGCGACGTGGGTGGCCTGGTCGTGGTCCAAGCGAGCGGCGGTGAACTGGGTGTGGACGACGAAGTTCCGCCGCATCCGCGAGGGGCCCTCCAGGGCGATCCGAGCCGCCGCCGTCAGATAGGGGCCGCCTGCGTCGATCAGACGCAGGATCTTGACGCGGTCGTCCTCCTTGACGGCCTCCGGCAGTTCGAGGCGGAGGAAGCGGTGCAGGGCGGTGGCACTGCCTTCGTCGATCGCTGCCTGGGCCTTCGTTTTGACGGCGGTACCCGGGTTGTCGTTCAGCAGCTTGAGTATGGCGACGCGGTAGTCGGCCGCTGCCGCCTCGATCGCCCCGGTGCTGAGAAACGCGGTGGCGGCCCCGGCGTCGTCGCTGGTCAGGGCGGTGTGTGCGGCGTAGGCGACCGCGGAGGTGGACATCTTGGCGACGGCCAGCACCGTCTCCCGGTCGTCCTGCCGCTGGGCGAGCTCGCGGTCGGCGTCGATCCAGTTCAGGACGGACTCGTCGCCGCCGGACAGCGCGAACTCCGCCGCCTCCCGGGTCCAGGTACCGGTCGAGTCGAGCAGTTTGACCGCGGCCTTCCGGCCGGCCGTGACCGCCGCGGACACGTCCCCGCCGCTGAGGGCCGACTCCGCCGCCGCGGTCAGGTCCTTGATCTCCGAGGCGGTCTTGTCGGCCTGCGTCCGTTCCCTGTTGGCCCGCTCCGCCTCGTCGGTCTCCTCCTGCGCTTTCAGCCGGGCCAGTTCGATGCCGAGTTCCGTGTCCGCGGCGATCCGGGCCGTCTCCGCGTCCCGCGCGGCCTGCTCGACCTCCTGTGCCTCCGTGACCGCGTTGTGCGCCGTTGTCGCCGCCTCCACGGCGGCGGCCGCGTACGCCGTCGATCGCTTCGCGTACTCGATCGCCTTGCCCGCGTTCGCCGCGGCCTCGTCCGCCGCGTCCGCCGCCGCGTCCGCGTGGTCGGCGGCGCTGTTCGCGGCGTCGCGGGCCACGCGGGCAGCCGCGGCCGCGCGGTTGGCCAGGGTCTGCGCGGTGTTCGCTGCTCGGGTGGCCCGTGCCGCAGCCGCGTTCGCCTCGGCCGCGGCCTCCCTGGCCTTCGCGGCCTGGGACTGGGCGACGCCCGCCGAGGTGGCGGCGTCGGCGGCGGCGTCGGCGGCAGCGGCGGCGTTCGTGGCCGCGCTCGCGGCAGCCGACCCGGCGGCGGAGGCTTCGGCGGAGGCGACGGCGGCCTGGTCGGCGGCCGCGGCCGCGGTGCGCGCACGGCCCGCGGCGGCTCGCGCCCCCTCGGCGGCGGCACGGGCGGCGTCGGCCTTGGAGGCGTCGGCGGACGCGGCGATCGCGGCGTTGTAGGCGCGGGAAGCCGCGTTCCCCGCCGCGGCCGCAGCGGCGGCGGCGGCCTGCGCGGCCTGCGCGGCGCGCGACGACGCCGCCTGAGCCGTACGGGATGCGGCGATCGCCGTGTTGGCCGCGCTCGCGGCTCCTCGTGCGGCGTTCGCGGCGTCGTTCGCCGCCTTGGCCGACTTGGTGACGTCCTCCTGGGCCGCCCGCGCTTCCTCCGCCGCCTTCAGGGCGGCGGCCTTGGCCTTCTCCGCGGCGTCCTTCGCCTGCGCGGAGGCGGCGACGGCCTGCTCGGTCTGGAGCTTCGCGCGTCGGCCCTCGCGTTCCACGATGTCGACCAACTGGCCGATCGTCGCGGCCTCTTCGTCGCGGGCGCGGGCGATGTACTGGCCGGAGGTGAGGAACTGGGTGATGGCCTCGGGTGATCCGTCGTTCAGGGCGCGCTGGGCGTACTTCTTCACCTCGGGCGAGGCGGTGCTCAGCATGGTGAGGACCGCGACCTGGTCGTCCTCTTGCTGGGCGGTGTACTGCGTCTCGGTCAGGAAGGTCCGCAGGGCCTTCCATGTGCCCGTCTCCAGCGCGTTGCCGGCCTCCCGCCTGACCGCGGTGCCACCGTGGCTCTGGACGGTGAGGACCGCCACCCGCAGATCCTCCAGGACGGGCGCCTGGTGGCCGTCGCGCAGGAAGGCGGCGACCGCGTCATCGCCGGCCGCCAGCGCCGTGCCGGCGCTCGCGCGGGTCGCCTTGCCCGCGTAGGCCAGGCTGGAGATGACCGCGAAGCGGTTGTCCTCAGCCCGGGCGGCGGGCAGTTGGGCAGTGAGGAAGTCGGTGACGGCGGCGGTCGTGCCGGCGGTGAGCGCGGCGGCCGCGGCCTCGCGCACGGCACGCCCACCGATCTTGTACGCCCATACGGCCCGGCCCCGTTCGGTGTCGGGCAGACCGTTGTGCGTGCCGGCCGGGTCGGTCTCGGCGGCGCGGGCCGGGGCGGCGGCGCTCAGGGTGAGGGCAGTCGGCAGAGCGGGGGCGGCGGCGACTCCCGCGAGGGACGCGAGTAGGCGGCGTCTGCTCCACAATGAAGGCGACAAAACGGACATCCTTCTCGTGTGACTACAGGCATGCGGTTTGGGTGTCGCACCGTAACCACTGGTGTCGAAGGAAACATCCTGGAACTTTCGAGGGTCATGAGGAGCGAGTCGGTTGATACGTGTAGGGGCTCACGCATCATCAACTTCCGTACGGAGGACCCCTCGTGAGACGCTGGCTCCCCTTGGGCCTCGCCACCGCGGCCACCGCCGCTGTCGCCGCCGTATCGCTGCTGTTCACCCCCGCGACGCCCGCCGCGGCCGACGACATACCCCCGGTCGCCGTCGAGGACTTCGCCTATCCGAACGCCGACCAGATCTACGCTGACACCGGCATCCGGCTGATCAGCGGCGACGGCAACATTCTGCTGGCCGACTGCGGCGCCACCGGGCTGATCGAGGTCTGGGCGCGCGGCAGGACCGACAGGATCTGCTTCTCCGTGAAGGGCGACTCCGGCCGGATCGCCCTTGAGGTGCCGCAGGTCTACGGCATCAAGGGCAACGACTACGAAATCGTCGCCGACATGACGGTGGACGGCACCGAGACCTCGTACGACATCACCCCGAACAGCTGGACGCCCGTCGGCGAGAGCGCCGACCCCGAGGGTCGTGACCACACCCTCGTGGAGCTCCGCGCCACCAGGTAATCCATCACCGTTCCGCCGAGAGGGATCCCCATGTTCTCGCCCCTGCGACACCCCGGCCGCCTCAGACTCGGCCTCTCCCTGCTGGCCGCAGGCGCCGTCCTGTCCGCGCCGCTGCCCGCCGCACACGCCGTGGTCGGCACCCCGACCCCCGACGGCACCCACGCCTTCACCGCCCACCTCGACATCGGCAACGGCAAGCGGTCCTGCTCCGCCGCCCTGGTCGACGCCGAGTGGCTGGTCACCGCCGCCTCCTGCTTCGCCGCCGACCCGCAGTCCGGCACCGCCCCGGAGGCCGGAAAGCCCGACCTGAAGACCGTCGCGACGATCGGCCGCACCGACCTCTCCGGCACGGGCGGACATGTCTCCGAGGTCACCCACATCGTGCCGCGGGCCGGCCGCGACCTGGTCTTCGCCCGCCTCGCCACACCGGCCACCGGCATCACGCCGGTGACCCTCGCCGACTCCGCCCTGGCCGCCGGTGACGACCTGACCGTCCTCGGCTACGGTCGCACCAAGACCGAATGGGTGCCCGGCAAGCTCCACCAGGCGAACTACACCCTGGACGCGGTCACCGACAACACCCTCGCCATGAGCGGCAGGACCGCCGACGACTCCGTCTGCAAGGGCGACACCGGCGGCCCGGTCCTGCGCGCAACCGGCAGCGGCACGTACGAGCTCGTCGCCGTCAACTCCCGCTCCTGGCAGGGCGGTTGCCTCGGCAGTGCCGAGACCCGCACCGGCGCGCTCGCCGCCCGTACCGACGGCTCACCAGGCGGCGCGACCATGACCGCCGGGCAGACCCTGCGCTCCGGCGACTCACTGCTGTCGAAGTCCGCCAAGGTCACCATGGGCACTGACGGCAACCTGACCATCGCCTCCAACGCCGGCAAGACCCTGTGGTCCTCCGGCACGGCCGGCAACGCGGGCGCCACCGCCACCTTCGGCACGGACGGCAACCTGACCGTGCGGTCGACCGGCGGTGCCACCCTGTGGGAGTCGAAGACCTCCGCGCCCGGCGGCACAGCCGTCCTCCAGGACCGCGGCAACTTCGTCGTCCGGACCGCCTCCGGCGACACCATCCGGTCCAGCAACACCGTGGTCCGCAACGACCTCAACGGCGACGGCCGTTCCGACTTCGCCGTCTCGTACGACTTCGCGGACGGCCGCGACGCCATCAACCACTTCCTCACCGCCTCAAACGGCACCTTCCAGGCACCCCACAGCGGCTGGAAAACCACCACCGACACCTGGAACGCGTCCAGGGCGAAGATGCTGACCGGCGACTACAACGGCGACGGCCTCGCCGATGTCGCCGGCGTCTACGGATACTCCGACGGCAGCGTGGGCATCTGGACCTGGCTCGCCAAGGGAGACGGCACCTACGCCACGCCGTTCCGCACCTGGAAGTCCCAGCCCGGAAACTGGACCTTCTCCCGGTCCACCTTCGTCAGCGGTGACTTCGACGGTGACGGCCGCGACGACATCGCCGCCTGGTACGACTACGCCGCCGGGCACGACCGGATCTGGACCTTCCGGTCCACCGAGGCCGGCGGCTTCAACGCGCCCACGTACTCCCTCACCATCGCGGAAGGCAACTGGAATGCCGCCGTCGCCAAGCTGGTGACCGGCGACTACAACGCCGACGGCCGCGACGACATCGGCATCTTCTACAACTACGACAGCGGCCTCGCCCGCACCTACACCTTCCTCGCCACCACCGACGGCGGCTTCAAGTCCGGCGTCAAGGGCTGGGAGGGCGCGACCTGGGGCTCCCGCGACCGCACCACCGTCTACTCCGGCGACTTCAACGGCGACGGCCGCGACGACCTCGCCACCTGGTACGACTACAGCGACGGCACCGACGGGGTCCACACCTGGCTGTCCGACGGCAGCGGCGTCCTCGGCACCCACAAGGCCTCCACACGCGTCGCCGCCGGCAACCTCACCCGCAGCAGCATGAAGATCGCCGCCGGCGACTACAACGGCGACGGCCGGGACGACCTGGGCTTCATGTACGGGTACAGCAACGGCACCGTCAAGATGTGGACCATGCCTGCCCTGAGCGGAGGTACCTTCGGCGCGTACACCGGCAGCTGGGCGTCCACCGGTTCGTCCTGGACCTTCTCCCGCGTCGGCGTGATCGAGCGGTACCCCTCCTGACAACTCCAGAGCGGCCTCCGGCTCTCCCCCAGGGAGGGAGCCGGAGGCCGTTTTGAACCTCGGCGGTCAGTCCACGAACTTGCTGCAGGCCGACGCGTAGACCCGTTGACAGGCCTGCCCCGAGTTGCGTGGAGCCAGGGGCATGTCCCTGGGCGACATGGGGCCATGCACACGGCCCCGGCCATAGGCAGGGGACCTCGTCAAGACACCCGGACACCGCCCCACCGCACAATTACCTTCCGTGTAGAGCCCGGTTCGGGCTCGTGGCCTCCGCACGGCGTTATGCAGTCTGTCAACCTGTTCCAGCCCCGTGAGTGTCTCAAGGCTTCGCTGCTGCCTGGCCGCATGACGAGGAGTCGTGGGCCAGGCGGCAGCGCGCGGTTGTCAGGGGCGGGTGGCGAGGAGGGGGCCTGGCCTTCACAGGTCGAAGATGCGGTCCCATGCCCACGCGTCGGCGCACAGCGCGATGATGCTGAGGTGGGCGATCTGTCCCGATCCGGCGGCCAGCCCGGCTGTCAGGGTGATGAGCCCGGCTATGCCTGTCAGCGTTGCTGCGTGGGTGCGGCGCTGGCCTCGCGAGGTGTGGGATTGCGCGTACGGGTGGCCGTAGTAGCGGGGAGCGGTCAGCAGGCGGGCCAGTCGCGGGTCCTGAGTGCGCAGATGGTCCGCGCTCGCGGCGAGTTGGCGCTGCTGGTGTGGAGGTTGTGCCATGGCTGACTTCCTGCGTCACTGGTGGTTTATGCCGCTGCCGGGTGTCGGTCGGCCAGGAGGTGTTCGGTGAGCTGGGCGGCGTCTTCTGCGCGGCCCCAGGAGAGGGTCACGCCGGCGCCGCCGTGGCCGTAGTTGTGGATGATGCGGGTGCCGGGCTCGGTTTCGAGCCGGACGTTGTGGGTGCGGAAGGGGCGCAGTCCGGCGCGGACCGGGTCGGCCTGGTCGATTGCGGCTCCGGCGAGAGCGGGCAGGAATTGCTGGCAGCGGGCGAGCGCGTCGCGCAGGGGCTGGTGGTTGTTCAGGTCGATGTCGGTGTCCCGGCGCCGCGTTCGACGAGTCCGCCGAGGAGGAGCCGGTCCTCGCCCCGGGGCACGATGAAGATCATGTCCTGGGTGTCGCTGGTGGCGTCGTGGGCCACGGCGTGGGCGGTGGTGATGCGGGGCATGGTGGTGCTGTCGTTGACCACGCGGATCAGGGCTCCCCGGTGGGGGGTCCAGGGCCGGGTCGGCGGCGAGTTCGATCGAGCCCAGGCCGGTGCAGTTGACGATGGCGTCGGCACCGAGCTCGTCCCGCAGCCGGTGTTCCTGCTCGCGTAGGGTGCCGGAGATGCGCCGGGAGATGAGGCGGCATCCGGCGGCGAGGGCTTCGCGCTGGAGCCAGGCCAGGTAGCGGTCGGTGTCCACCATCGGGGCCAGGTAGGAGTAGGCATCGGTGACCTGGGCGTCCGGATTCACTCCGTGGTGGCGGATGAGTGCGGGATCGTGGACGAAGCCGGGCACGTGGGCTTGCAGTTCGTGCATTTTCGCCAGCTCGACGGGGTTGTCGGCGACCGCGTGACGGAAGTGGAAGACCGCGGGCCGCAGGAACACCCCCGTGTGCGGGTTCGCGGCGAGCCGGGCGAAGGCGCGGTAAGAGGTCTTCATCAACTCCATCGGCGGCCGCCCCAGCCTGCTCCTCTCGCTGGTGCTGACCGCGCGCGACGGCACGATCCGGAGCCTTCAGGCTGAGGGCCACACCGTCGTGGCCGTCAGCCGCGACGGCCTCCCGTTGGGTGTGCTCGCGCCGGCCGACGCCGTACGCCCACAGGCCGCCGGAACCGTGGACCGGCTGCGCGCCGAGGGCCTGGTGCCCATGCTGGACGCCTTCCGCATCGCCGGGGCACACCTGGGCTACTTGCCGGACTCGACCACCATGTTCGGCAACCTGATCACCGGCGCCAAGCCGATGGCCGACCCCACCACCCTCCGCTACACCCTGGGCACGATCTACCACCTGTTCAACGGCATCTCCTTCGCCCTGGTCTACTCCATCGTCTTCGGTCGCACCCGCTGGTGGGGCCCGGTGCTGTACTCGGTCCTGTTCGTCGAGACCGGCATGATGGTCCTGCCTCCGATGGAACCGCAGTTCGGACCCTTCGGCCTGGACAAATACGGCACCGTCTTCAGCGGCTACTACCAGATCACCCTGCTCGCCCACCTGGCGATGGGCCTGGCCCTCGCGGCCGTCATCCACACCATGGCCCGCCACCGCGGTCTACTGCCCGAGATACTCACCCGCCGCACCACTGCCCACCCCGCATGACACCCGCCCCCTGCCCTCGTGCTCAGCGCATTCGACCGCCTCTTGGCAGCCATGCTCGCCGGGCTCGGCGCCCTGACCAGTCGCCCAGGGGCCTCCCGTCCCCGTCCCGGAGACGGGAAAATCGGGGCTGGTGTCCGTCCGGCTGACGTCGCCTGTGCTTGGTGCGGTCGAGTCCGTTAACCAGCCTGCTGGGGGCCGTCGGCGAAGATCGGCCTGTGCTGCGGTGTCCTGACACTGATCGCCGCCGCAGGCACCGCCGCCGTGCAGTACAACCACCGCGTCGCCGCCCTGATCCAGGTGATCTGCCTGCCCTGCTGGTGTTCTGCCTGATCGAGCGCCAGGCGAGGCCTGCACTGGGCCCCGAACAGACGATGATCGGCCTCTATCCGGACAACCGCCGGGTCCGGCCAACCGACCGGATGATCCTCTACCACCTCGGCGAGCTGACGCTGCGGATCGGTAACGTGACCGACCCGCCCAGCGTCCAGATCACCCGCGGCGTCCAACTCCACCTCCTCGAACTCCTCGGCATCGAAGTCACACGAACCCGCTGGCCACAGACCTGAATCGCTGGCCAACGAAGTACGGGGCCAGACCCGTACGAGGGTTGTGGTTCCGGCCGGCCTATGACAAAACGGTGAACCTCGTCGCCGATGAGCCGGCATACGGGGAGCCCGCGGCCGTGGGCGACCAGCAGCAGGACCGGTGAGCGCGCCCAGTCCAGTTTCCCGGAAGTGGACCGGGTGTGAGGCTGGCCTGCCGTCTACGCTGCGTCGCATGCACCACGTACTCGCCGACGATCTGGCCCGGCTTCCCGAACTGCTGCAGTCCGCCTGTGACTTCGCCGCCCGTGAGACGGCGGACGCGGCCGAACGGCCGGTCGCCGCGCCGGGGCGGGCGCCCGGACGCGCTCCGCTCCCGCAGGAGGGCGCGGGGGGCGATGCCGCACTGGCCCGGTTCGCCGCGCGGTGGGCGCCCGGCTTCTCCGGCTCCGCCGGTCCCCGCTACCTGGGATTCGTCACCGGGGGCGCGACGCCGGCGTCGGTCGCCGGGGACTGGCTGACCTCCGTCTTCGACCAGAATCTGTCCGGCGCCGGCGGCTCGTGGGCGCAGGAGCTGGAGCGGGAGACCGTGGCCTGGCTGCGTGAGCTGTTCGGGCTGGGCGAGGCGCACAGCGGGACCTTCGTGACCGGCGCGACCATGTCCAACACGGTCGGCCTGGCCATCGGCCGGGAGTGGCTCGGCGAGCGGCTGGGCGTGGACACCTCCCGCGCGGGCGCAGCCGCGCTGGGCCCGGTCGACGTGCTCTCCGGCAGCCCGCACTCCAGCGTGGCCAAGGCGATGTCGGTGCTGGGCATCGGCCGAGACCGGCTGCGGCGGGTGCCTCTCCTGCCCGGGAACCGGGAGGCCGTGGACGTGGCCGCGCTGGAGTCGGCGCTGGCGGACCTGGCCGGACGGCCCGCGATCGTCGTCGCGAACGCGGGCACCGTGAACACCGTGGACTTCGACGATCTGCGGGCGATCGCCGCGCTGAAGGAGCACCACGACTTCTGGCTGCACGTCGACGCCGCGTTCGGCGGCTTCGCCGCGCTCTCCCCCGCGTACGCCGGCCTCGTCGACGGTCTCGACGCGGCGGACTCCGTCTGCGTGGACCTGCACAAGTGGCTCAACGTGCCCTATGACGCGGCCGTGCAGTTCACCCGCCGCCGCGATCTGCAGGTGAAGGTGTTCCACAACGCCTCGCCGTATCTGGGCCTGCCCGTCGGCGAGCCCGACTTCCTGCACCTCGCTCCGGAGAACTCCAGGCGGCTGCGGGCCCTTCCGGCGTGGTTCTCGCTGGTGGCCTACGGACGTGCCGGGCACCGGGAGATCGTGGAGCGGAACGTGGCCCTGGCCCGCCGACTCGGCGAGGGCGTCGACGCGCTGCCGGGGCTGCGACTGCTGGCGCCGGTCCGGCTCAACGTCGTCTGCTTCACCCTCGCCGGGGAGCCGACCGAGGAGCGGGTGGCCGCGCTGGCCCAGGCGGTCGCCGAGTCCGGGGAGGCGTATGTGACGCCGACGGTGTACAGCGGGGTGCCCGGGCTGCGTGCCGCGTTCAGCAACTGGCGCACCACCCACTCCGACACCGAGCGGGTGCTGGAGGCGCTGGCGAGAGCCTCGGCCTGAAATCCCGCGGGCGGGGCGGTTCAGGGGCGCGGTACGGCCGTGTGGAAGCCGGTGCTCACTGCGGTGAGGCCGCCGTCGGCCACGAGGGTGGTGCCGGTGATCCAGGCCACGTCCCAGGACGCGAGGAAAGGACCGCGGCGGCAATGTCCTGGGGTTCACCGACACGGCCGAGCCGGTAGAGGGCGAGGTCAGCCGGTTGGCCACCACCAGTGCCTCGATGACCTGCCCGTGCGTCAAGTGGGCGCTCGCAGCGCCCGGACACAGCTCGTCCACGACCCCGCCCACACCAGCCGGCGCAGAAACTCGGCAGCGACAGGCAGAGCGCCCAGACGCTTCTCCACCACGCACGTCACCGCCACCTCAAGACGCTGACGCTCAGACCGTGGCCGCCGGGACCGGGAAGTCATCGATACCCCCCACCCAACGCCACACCACCGACCCAGGACACCCCCGGACCGGTCACACCATACGAATCAGCGACCCGCGAAGTACGGGGCTAGATCGCTCCAGGATCGCTTCAAAGGCGTGGCACCCCTCTTGGCGCAGGCCCCCGAGGGCAGCACGCCTTCACACGGCGGGCTCCGGCGCGGCTTCGGCGATACGCTGCTCGCGGGTGCCGGAAGCCTGGTCGGCGAACAGACGCCGCGCCTGCCCCGGAGCCGCTGATGAGCTGCTTCCGCTTCCATCATCGCATGGCGGTGATCTCTACTGGCGCCGCAAATGTTCGGTGCCCCGTCCTTCGGCGGGAACGCCGCCGTCGTGCTGATCCGTCCGGCCTCGCACCTGCTTCGCCGCTAGGCACCCAGTTCACCCGGTAGGAGAAGCCGGCGCGGGCCGGAGGGCTTCGATTCGGTGGCGACATCGCGCACAGCGCCCGCTCGCCCGCCTGTTCCAACTCGACGACCTCGCGAGCGTGCCCAGGCGGCACCACGCATCACCAAGGAGGACGCCAGCCATGTCGGCACGTAAATTCGTCGAGCCCTACCCGTACGTGTCCACCGACGCCCCCGCCACCGACGCGGCCCAGCTGCTGGCCGAGCACAAACTGCCCGCGCCGCTGGTCGTCGACCGCGACGGCCTGCCCTATGCCATCGTGCCCGGCTCACAGCTCATCGGACAGCTCGTGCCTGAGTACGCGCTGGAGGATCCGTCGCTCTCCGCCCTGGTCGACGACCGGGACCTCGACGAAGTACCGAGAAGATGGCCGGGCTCACGGTCGCCGAGTGGCTGCCGCGCCGCAGGTTCCGGCCGCCGACGGTCGGCCCCGACACGGGCGTCCTGCACATCGCAGCACTGATGGCGCGCACGCACACCCCGCTGGTCGATGCGGTGACGGCTGCCCGTCTGATGGAGCGACTCCTCCAAAGACCTTGAACGGTCGGCACACCGACGACGAGTAAGCCTTCTGGTCCCCACTGCGCTGTCCCGATGTACCGGCGACGCAGCAAGGCGTGGTGGCGCGGGAGAATGAAGGCATCCATCCTGGCGCGGGCGAAGGCGGTGGGATCGATGACGCTGCCCCTGGTCGTGGGTGTCGACGGATCAGAGGCCGGCCTCTGGGCGGCCGACTGGGCCACGGACGAGGCGGCCCTGCACGGCCTGCCGCTGCGCATCGTGCACGCCTCCCTGTGGGAACGCTACGAAGGCCCCGTCTTCACGCAGTCCGCAGAGGTTCCCGCCGAGCATGCCCTCGCACAGGACATCGTCGACCGCGCCGCTGAACGGGCCCGCAAGCGCAACCCGGACGTGAAGATCACGGTCGACATCCTTCCTGACGACGCCGAGGCGGCGCTGTTGCGGGAGGCGCGCCTCGCCGCCGCCGTCGTGACGGGGTGCCGGGGCAGAGGCCCGATCACGTGCGCACTGCTCGCCTCGGTAAGCCGCTCCCTGGCCACGCATGCCACCAGCCCGGTGGTCGTCGTACGTGGCAGCCCGCCCAACCGGCAAGGGGCCAACGGCCGTATCGTGGTCGGCGTCGGCGATGCCTCGACCAGCACCGTGGCGATAGCGTTCGCGTTCCGCGAGGCCGAAGCACGGCGGTGCGCGCTGGACGCCGTACGTGCCTGGCGTCGCCCCGCCCACAAACCGCTGGCGCATCCGCTGCTCGCCGGGGATCCCGCCCACCACTACGAGGATCAGGCATCGGCCCTGCTCGACGACGCCCTGCGGGCCCCGGAACTCGAACACCCCGATGTGGTGGTGCATCGCATCGCCGCCGAGGGCCCGGCCCATCACGTCCTGCTCACCCACTCGGCCACGGCCGACCTGCTCGTCCTCGGCGCCCCTCGACGACACGGGCCTCTCGCGTTGCCCCTCGGTCGCGTGATGCACGCGGCGCTTCAGCACGCCCAATGCCCGGTCGCGGTGGTGCCGCAACGCGCAGCCGCATCAGCAGCCCAGGCCACGGCGGACGGCGCACATGCCACCGAGACCGACCACAAGATCCACCAGGGGAAGACAGGCAAGGCGGCGGAGAAGGCCCGCGACCTCGGCCAGCGCCTCAGCGACGCCCAGCAACAAAGCGATGGGGCGGCGACGCTCAGATCATGCAGTTGCAGAGCCGACTCGCCGCCGCCGGCTGAACCCGCGCCGTGCGGCGCTCGGACGGTCGCGTGCACTGAGTGAGTGTCGGACTGTCGCCGACCGTGGTTGATCCGAAGGGCACACCTCACGCCCCAGAGGTTCCGCTCATTCGCCGACGCAGTTTCCAAGCCTCGATGACTCACCCGCTGTCGTCACCGCGGAGTGTGTGGCGCTGAGCGATCCGGGCGATGTCCCGCGCGGTGATGATGCCCACCAGGCGCGGGCCGTCCATGACCAGGATGTGCATGCCGACGCCCGGAGAGAGCTTTTCCAGTACGTCTTCCAGGAGGTCGTCCGGCGCGCAGGTGCTGCCCTGCGGCAGCGGCGTCGCCAGGTCCCGTACGCGCAGTGTCTCCCGCTGCGGTGCGCGGATCCTCGCGAGCTGCGGGATATTCAGCAGTCCGGTGGGGTGTCCGTCGAAGGAGGTCAGGACCAGCGTCGAGTGGTGGGTCTGCAGGGCGACGTCCTCGACGCAGCGTTGCACGGTGATCCAGTCCGGGCACGTCTCCACGGGGCTGGTCATGGCATCGGCCGCTCGCACCCCGCGCAGGGCGGGGGCCAGCTTGGCGTGCTGGCGTTCCGCGTTGGCGACGATCAGGACGAAGAAGCCGATGATCGCCAGCCAGAGACCGCTCAGGGCGCCGCCCAGGACGGAGATCCATCCGCCGGCGATCAGCAGGATGCCGAGGATCTGCCCGCCGCGTGCGGCGGCCCGCTCGGCCCGGTCGCGGTCCCCGGTACGCCACCACATCGCCGCCTGGACCACCCGTCCGCCGTCGAGCGGCGCGGCCGGGAGCAGGTTGAACACGCACAGGACGACGTTCACCCAGCCCAGCCACAGCAGGACGGCTGCGGGCATCGCCCAGTCGGACACCGCGTCCAGACCGATGCCCGCCCCGATCCCGATTGCGCCGACGAGGAGACTGACGAGCGGTCCGCTGACGGCTGTCAGGAAGGCTGCCCCGGCCCTGCGCGGCCTGCCCATAGCGGTCATCCCGCCCAGCGCCCACAGCGTGATGCTCTGGACCTCGATGCCCTTCTTCCGGGCCGTGACCGCGTGGGCGGCTTCGTGCGCCAGCAGGCTCGCGACCAGCAGCAAGGCCCCGGCCAAACCGGCGACCGTGTACGCGGCGCTCGACTGGTCCGGCACCGAGGCGGGGAGGGTGCGACTGCCCAGGCTGTACCCGAAGAGCACCACGAGCACAGGCACGGTCCAGTGGATGCGCAGCGGCACCCCGAGAACTCGTCCCATCCGTACCGAGCCTTTCATGACCATCTCCCGCGGACCGAGGTAACCGCTCCTTCACCCGCGCCCTTGCGACGCGGGCCACGGGACCGGATCAGCGCGATGCCCGCCTACTGCAAGTCTCGCTCGGAAACGGCAGCCCACGGCGCTGGGTATGGGCGGATGCGACCAGTGCGTGGCCGTGCGGTGACCGGGGGTCGTCATCGCCGGAGTGCTGATCCGACAGCCATCGACGGACGCCCGAGCCTGCCCCTGGCCTTCCCCCGCTGGGACGGAACCACGGATGGGGTGCGGCTTGAGCCGGGCGTCCCTGAGCCGCCCCGGACTCACCCCCGGTCTTCCCCTGATCCGGCCCCCCTCCCAAAGGTGGAGGCTCCGCCGCCAGACCCTGAGGCCGGGTGAGGAAACCCCTGGTGGTTCAGGGGTTGAGAGATCAGGGAGTGGCTTGCGGGAAGGGGCTTCCGACGGCCCTCCACCTCGTCTTCTCCCCGGGGCGGAACATTGTCCTCCGGGAGCGGGACAGTGGTTGGCTGTCGGCCGGTCACATCAGCAGCCCAGCAGGGCACAGGACACGAAGGAACTCCATGCGCGGGTACAGCAGGCGTGGTGTCATCGTGGGCGGCGCGGCCGCAGCGGTGGCTCTGCTCACCGGGGCGGGACAGGGGCGTGGTAGGGCACCAGAGCGCAGGCGCCAGGCCCCGCTGGCTGTGGTCACTGGCGAGGGCGGCTTCACGGCGCCGGCGACGGCCGCCGCTGGAGACGTGGCCTTCCGCGTGCATACGACGGGCCGCACCACCGGCTACGTCGGGCTGGCCCAACTCCGCGGCGGGGCCACCGAGGACGAGTTCCGCGCGCGGCTGCGACGTGTCTTCGAGACCGAGGGGGCGGAGAACATCCGGGCGGCCAGGGAGTTCGCCGCCACCGCCGAACTGTTCGGCGGGGCACAGACCCACCCCGGCCAGGACCTGACCTTCACCGCACATCTGGAGCCGGGCCGCTATCTCGTCCTCGAATTCCTGGACTTCCAGGGAGCCCGGGGCCGGGACCCGGAACCCGGCCAGGAATACCTCCGCGCCCTCACCGTCGCGGACGCCCAGCGCGGGGGGACGGCGCCGCGCCCCGCCGCCGTCCTCACGGCCCGCGACGTACCCGGCAAGGGACCGCGCTTCAAACTGGAGGGCCGGATACTGCCGGGCAGGCCCTTGCGCTACGTCAACGCCATGGGCAGGGATCAGGTGGACGAACTGGTCTTCTACCCCATCGAGGACGACTCCGTCACCGAGAACGACCTCCAGGCGTTCTTCGACGGCAGCACTGCGGAGCCCCCGTTCGACATGGCCAGAGTGCTCGGCACCCCGCCGCTCTCCCCTGGACGTGAGGTGATCGTGGAACTGCCGCTGAAGCCGGGCCGGTACGCCGTCGCCACCTGGGCCAACAGCCTCGAAGACGCCCGTCCTCTCGCCGCGCACGGCCAGTACTTCATCATCACCGCGCGCTAATGGCACCTAGTCCAATGGTTTCAGCGTCCGCCCAGCGGATCCGATCCGCACGCTGAGGCTCTGCCCCTAAACGGGCGGCCCGGAAGGCGGTGGTGACGTCCCGGGCCGTTCTCAGTGGGCGGGGCGACAGGGGCGCTCTTCAGGCTTGCGGGCGCCTCGCCGGGGCATGGCCCGAGGTCCGCTCTGGGCGCCCATCCCTTCTCGCTACCGCTGTGCGGGATGCTGCGCGTGCGCGTCACAAACGTTTCTGTTGACGACTTCGACGTCGGTTCCGAGACTGGTGTCCCTTGTCATCCAATCGAGTCGTTTGACAGCGAACCCAGCCGTTTCGGCTTCTTTGACAGCGAACCCAGAGATCATCTCATTTGGTCGGTTCGGTAGGCTGCGGGCTGTGGTGGGGATTGTCGAGCGGCTGGTGCCGGACGAGTTGTGGGAGCTGTTCCAACGGGTGGTGCCGGAGGCTCCTTCGCGGCCTCAGGGTGGTGGCCGACGTCGGCATGGTGACCGAGAGGTGTTGGCCGCGATCGTGTTCGTGGCCACGTCGGGCTGCACGTGGCAGCAGTTGCCGTCCGCGTCGTTCGGGCCGTCGGGAGCGACAGCCCACCGGCGCTTCTCCGAGTGGACGAAGGCCCGTGTGTGGGCCAAGCTCTACCGCCTGGTCCTCGACGAACTCGGGGCCCGAGGCGAGCTGGACTGGTCCCGCTGCGCGATCGACTCGGTGAACATGCGGGCCCTGAAAAGGGGGACCTGACAGGTCCGAATCCTGTGGACCGGGGCAAGTACGGCTCGAAGATTCACTTGATCACTGAGCGGACCGGTCTACCCGTCTCTGTCGGGATCTCGGCGGCGAACCTGCACGACAGCCAGGCCCTGATCCCACTAGTGAAGGGCATACCGCCGATCCGCTCCCGCCGCGGGCCCCGTCGGCGCAAGCCGGGCAAGCTCCACGGCGACAAAGGCTACGACTGCTCCCACCTGCGGCAATGGTTACGCGTGCGGGGCATCACCCACCGCATCGCCCGTAAGGGCGTCGAGTCCTCGCAGCGGCTGGGCCGTCACCGCTGGACCATCGAACGCACCATGGCCTGGCTCGCCGGCTGCCGGCGCCTCCACCGACGCTACGAACGCAAGGCCGACCACTTCCTTGCCGTCACCAGTATCGCCTGCGCCCTCATCTGCTATCGCAGGCTCATGCCCGCCCGGGGCGACAGAGCTCAGCTGTTCGCGGCGCCATAGTGCAGGACGTCGCCTCGTGGAAGCAGGTATCCGATGTCACGCGTCCGCGGCAGCACTCCCGCCAGCGTCGATGCGTCGGTGCAACCGGAGACCTCGAAACCGATAACCCCCAGGCTGAAGGAGGCGCTCTTGAAGGTTTCGGCCCCGATGGCAGCCAGCCATTCGTCCATCACGGCAGACCTGAAGAACGGTCGACCGTCCCAGTAGGCGAGGCCCGCCTGATCCAGCGCACCGACGGGGACGTAGAAGTCCAGCCAGTCACTGCCTTCATCACCGCCCCGGATCGCCACACAACCGCAGACCACCAGTTGGCCCGTCGGTAGCCGGACCTGACCGTGCAGATGACCGAACTCGGCCAGTGATCCCGGCGTGCAGGGCACGGGATCCTGCTCCTCAGGTTCACGGTCTCTCCGCCCGAAGCACCCGCGAACGTCTGCGGCAGACCACAGAGCACTCAGGACGGCTTGGATCCGGGCATCATCGCTCGACCCAACCTCTATGGCCAGCTCGTAGTAGCCGCCGGACCAGTTGCTCTGGTCCCGGAAGGCGGCAGGGCTCGTCATGACGTGATCATGCGGCAGAGTCACCCCTCAACGCCACCTGCAATTCAAACGCGCGGCCGGACCAATTGAGATGGCCTCTAATACTCCAGTGAGAGATCGTGTCCTGAGCTGGTTCTTCTCGTTGTCCGGTCGTGGAGGGGATTACTGAAGTCGAGGGC
>NZ_JBNGGG010000081.1:0-18074 GCF_049974585.1 Streptomyces sp. UG1
ACAACTCGTCCGGCACCATGCGCTCGACTATCACCACATGGTGCAGACTACTCAATGATCCAAATGAGACGACGTCTAAGTGGACCCTCTGTAGTCCGGTGCTCTCCGTGGCGTGCTCGTTCGGCGATGTCGAAACTGGTGGGCGGTCACCTGGGTTGCGCGCCTTGGGCGTGGGGTTGGTGGTGCAGGGCAATCCGGACGGCCGGACGGGCGAGTTGTTTGCGGCTCGCATCGAGTGGCCCCTTGGTGGCAGGCGTCGCTGGGGTGGTGCGGCCGGCTCGCCAGGTCGGGGGGCGTGGAAGTGGATGGTGTGCGTCCGGGGCCGCCTGACGTGAGCATAACCGCTCAACTACGCTACGGATCCAACACATCTCCTTCACGAACTGTCAAGGATCTTTGGTTGGCTGAAGAATGATCTGCCAAATATATGTGTCCGTTGGCTACCGTGTGGCCTTGCGACTGTTCGACAGAGGAGATGCGTATGGCGCGACCTGACGATGCTGCCGCGGACGAGTGGTCGTTCAGTGCTCGTATGCTGAACCTGCTGTTCGAAGCGGCGGCAGCAGCCCGCAACGGCGTGGAATACACCAACTCCGAAGTCGCGGCAACCATCAACGACCGAGCAGGCAGACGTGTGATCTCCGACGAGACGATCCGCAAGCTGCGTGCACCGGGTGGTCCTCAGCCGTCGTTCGACAAGGTCGCCCACATCGCGTCCTTCTTCCAAGTGCCGTTGGACGCCTTCAAGGAGGGCACCGCCACGCAGGAGGCTGTCGCCGCCGAGGCGAAGAAGCTCCTCGAAGCGCGTCGGAAGCACACAGAGAAACTGAACCGCCAGGTGGCACAGGAGTCCGAGGGTATCCAGATGCTGGCACGCAGTGCCCGCCGCCTCGACTCCCGCGGACTGAAGCTCGCCATGGAGTTCATCTCGAGCCTGCAGAAGATGCAGAAGGCCCAGAAGTGAACGCCGACACTCACGGAAGCCCCCAGTGACCAACGCCCACTTACCCACCACCGAGGGCGGTGTGCTCCACCTGTGTTAGGACCCGCCTCCCGTCGCCGCTGTGTGGAAGCACTCGACCGTTTCCCTGTGCCGTATCCCTTGACACTCGAGACGCTGCACCAGGCCGCCGTCGAACATCACCACCGGCCCCTCGTGCTGCACCGCGAACCCTTCCCGCCGGGCCTTCAACGTCCGTGCGGCCTGTGGTGGCCGACGGAAGAGGCGGACCACATCTGGGTGGCACCGGAGGCGGCCGGTACGCAGGCGGTGCACACGTACGCCCACGAACTGGGACACCAACTCCTCGGTCACCCACCGCTGCCCGTCGTACCCGTCGACGAGAGGCCACCCGAGCCCGTCGCGTCGGAGGAGGAGGTGACGTTCACGTGGCTGTCGCCGGCATTCCTCGGCGGTGACCTCCTGGGCGTCCGTACCCGGTCCCCGCATCGCCGTCGGGATCCGCTGTACACCGAACGCGAGGACGAGGCCGAGTCCTTCGCCATGCTTCTCCGCCAGCGCGCCGACGCACGCAGCTCCGGCCGGCATGTCGACCCCCTGCTCGACCGTCTGCACCGCAGCCTCTGACCGACAGGTGGAGATCCTCCGAAACATGATCGATGACGACGTCATAGCCTTGTGCACCATTGTGCCGCTCTGGACCTGGTGTTTGAGCAGGGCCGGCTACCTCCGCGGTACCCGGGGCCAACGCGAGCTGTGGACCGTCCTGACAGTGCTCGCATGCGCGGCGACGCTGCGGCTGGGTCATGTAGAACGTGCCGTCGCCGAGTGGACGGGCATCGATGACCTCGCCGTACTGGTCAAGCACCTGTCGTTGATCCTCAGCTCCGTCCTGCTGTGGCGGTGGGTGGACTCCGTCGCTGCCGACGCGGGAGCCCGGCGGCGGTGGCAGAGACTTACGACTGCGCGGCCGCGCGCCGTCACCGCGGTGGTCGCCGTCGCCGTCGTCTGCGTGATGTTCCCCTTCACCGCGCCCTCGATCGTCGAAGCTGATGGGGACCGGAACTTCGTCGCAGCCCAGTCGGGTGTCCTTGCGGGGACCGCGTACGCGAGCGCGTACCTCGGCACCATGGCTGTGGCCCTGGCCGGTTCCGGAGCGCTGTGTGTGGTAGCCGCTCGGTCCGCGCGGAGTTCTGGGCATCGGATGTTCAGCGTGTGCATGTACCTGATGTCCTTGGGCTGTTGGACCGGGGTCGGCTATGCCCTCTTCCGGCTCAGCTACCTGGCCTACGGCTTGGCAGGTGTCGCGTACCCCATGTCCGCCCAGTCGGCCGACCAGATGGCCAGCTTCATCCAGGTCGCGGCCATCGGTCTGATCCTGGCCGGCGTCTCGTTCCGGGGATGGGAGGCCGTGACCCGCCTGGTCCGGCGGCGGAGCCGGCTGAACGCCTTGCGGCCGATGTGGCAGGAGCTTGTCTCCGTCCTGCCCGCCGAGACCGTCGTGAGGATCCTCGGGCCATCCCGCTTCCGCGACCGGTTCGATCCGCGTCGCTTGTGGGAGCGGTTGGACCAACGGGTGCTCGACATCAGCGACTCCGCCCTCGAGTTCCTCCCCTGGCTCGAGGAAGACCTGCCACGACGTGCGGTGGATGCCGCCCAGGCCTGCGGCCTGGCAGCGGACGACGCCGAGGCGGCGGCCGAGGCATTGTGCCTGCGCACCGGCCGCCGCGGCTGCGCCGATGACACTGCTCGTGCCTTCAGCCCCCTGACCACGCCGCTGCTGCGCATGGGCCACGACCTGGATGCCAACGCGGCCTGGCTCACCCGCGTCGCCCGGCACTACCACTCCCCGCTCATGGACACCCTCGAAGCCCACCTCGCCTCTACCAGGAAGCCAGCGTGACCACGATCCCTGTAGCCGAGAACCGCACCGCCCGCGCCGTCACCGACGGTCTGGAGCCGAAGAACGTCATCCTCGCCGTGTGCCTCGTCCTCGGGGCCGCCCAGGATGACACTCTCGTCGGCCTGGCCTGGGCGGTCCACGCCATCGTGTTCGCCGCGTTGATCCCCGTGGCGTACATCAAGTACGGCATCCGGTCCGGGCGCTGGCAGGACCGGCACGTCGGACAACGCGAGCGACGAATGCACCTCATACCCGTGATCATGGCGTCCGTCGGCATCGCCATCACGGCCATGGTGGTCCTCCACGCGCCCGTGCAGATGACCGCCTTGGTGGTGGCGATGCTGGCCACGCTCGGGGCCATCCTGCCGGTGACGGCGTTCTGGAAGATCAGCGTGCATACGTCGGTCGCAGCCGGCGCCGTCACGATCCTGGCCGTCGGCATCAGCCCCTGGTGGGCGGCGGTCTTCCCGCTGGTCGCCCTCATAGGCTGGTCCCGGGTCGCCCTGCGGGACCACACGCTCGGCCAGGTGATCGCCGGTACGGTACTCGGCTCCCTCGTCGCAGGCGCCGTCTTTGCCTGGCTGACCTGATGTAGTCCTCGGCTTGTTCCTGAGGGCCATCCTCTCCAATACGCGCTCACCGATGCGTCTGGAGTGCGTGTCCAGTTGTGATCAATCTGCGGGTTTCGGTCCTGGGGCGGGGCGGGTTCCGATGGACCGTGACGTGTGACGCAGGTTCAACTGACGGGCGCGGAGCGGGAGAAGGCTGCTGGACTGTGGCCGCCGGACTGGGCTGATCAGAACGAGGTCGAGCACGGTGCGGGCCAGGAGCGGGCCGGTAGGAGTCCTGAGCCACGACGGCCCCGGTGCTCGGGGGCCGATCGTCACGGTCGGATCCCTATCCGGCCTCGGACGGTGCCGAACGGACCATTCCGTGGTGCAGTCGACTCATGGCCTCACCGCCCCAGGGCGACCAGGACACCCCGGCGCCTCCCCAGGTCCGTGAACGCCCCTCTTGGCTGATCGACATCGTGGTTGCCCTGCTGCTCATGATCGCGGACGCGGTCGTCGTCGTCGGCGGCGCGATGGTGCTCGTCATGGTCGGCATGGGCATCACACAGGAGCCGCACCCCTCCGCAGCCGTGCACTCCCGCGACGTCCCCGTCCTGGTGTGGCTCGCCATCTGGGGCATCCCGGCCGTGGCGGCGACCAGCGCCGTCGTACACGCCCGCCTGAGGATGCCGGTCACCGCCGTCATACAGACCTTATTCACGCTCGCCTGCACGATCCTGGCCGTAATAGGGACGCGAATGCTGCTGTCGTGACCGTGCACAACCGGCGAGGGCCAGCGCACACCGACCATGGATGTTCCGCTGCGCGGCTTGCCGAGCAGGTAGCCAGCCTCGGCCCCGGGCCCTCAGCGCCAGGCGGACCTCGATGAACCGCCGCCCACGCGTCACCCCCTTGATCACAACCAAATACGCTCCCTAGCCGACGAGGCCGGGCGAGGCTGTCCTACCGACGGGCGGAAGATCTTCGAGGAGGGCACCTGGCTGCTGGCCAACCCCCTCGCCAGCCCTGACGACTTCGACTCTGCTCCAGGCGCAGCTTCGTCGCCCAGGCCGCCGACTCCGGGCACACGGTGAGCAGGCCGGATTCGGCGTCGTACCGAACGCCGCGATGGGTCGGCGAACTCGGAGGCGACGTCCGTGTCCGGATCCTGACCCCTGGGGCGATCGCGCCCGCATGCGCCCGCGAGGCCGCTGCCACAAGCTGGAGACATGAGTGACTACGCCGACCCTCCCATTGTCGTTTCCGCCGTCAATCCTGGCGATCCCCCGTTTCGCATCGTCCAGATCCGCGGCACGACTGCGGGCACCGCTCACGACATGCTCGACGTGATCCGGCTCGCGCACCAAGGGGGACTGACGCATGTGGATCTCGACGACCCGTCGATCGTGAGATGGGTCGGCGGCGGCAAGTACAAGTGGACCCCCTAGCCAGGGCCTCAGGCCCTCTGCCGGTTCTGCCGTGTCCAGGATGGTGACCCGACAGCGGTCGTGGTCGGTGGCCTCGGCATGATTGGCGCCGCCGTCGAGATCCCTCGTGCCGTGAAGAGCCTCCTGGCCAGGCGGCGCTCACTGGCAGCGAGCTGGACGATCGTCCTGCTGATCACCGCCTGCGTGCTGCTCGTGCTCAGGCTCGCCGAGAACTGAGCCTGGCAGCTGCGGGCGGCGCAGAAAGACGTCTGCGTCCGGATCGCGGATTCGGGCATGACGAAGGCCGACCTGTCTTCCAAGAAGGTCCTGCGAAAGCCACCGCGTCCTCATCCGTACCTGTTGTGACCCCGTCCTTATGTCCGTACAGCCGCGAACGACGTCTGAGTAGATCGACCGGACGAACTTTCAGCAGATATGGCACCCGCCTTCACGACTGCCGAGCACGGGCGCTACCGCCAATAGATCTCGAATCGAGCCTCGTCGAACTTCCGCGAGCCGCGCACCGTCGCCGGGCCCACGCGCACCTCCCGCACGGTGAGCTGGACCAGATTCCGGCGCTGTTCGCGGCCGGCTGTCTCGTTCCACCAGGTCTCGACGCCCTGCGGGGTCAGCTCCGGCAGTTCCTCGAGAGCCTTGCCCCGGCGTACGGCCGCCATCGCCTCACCGCGCCGCTTCTCCAAAGCGTCCTTCGCCGCCCTGAACTCACCGAGGTTTAGCTCCTTGGCCCCGTACGCCCGAGCCAACTCCTCCTTGTGGCCCCGGAGTTCCATCTGGAAACGCTCCGCCTCCTGCGCCTCCGCAGCGAACCGGTCGCGAATCGCGGCAAGACGCTTCAGCTGTGCCGCGTTCCCCAGCCGGGCGACAACGCGCTCACCCACGTACTCGTCTAGCGGCTCGGCGGAGATCCGCACCTTGCCGCAGCCCTCGCTCTCACAGACGTACCCCCGCCCGCCGTTCGCGGTGGATCGGGGTGCCAGCGGCTGCTTGCACAGGAGACACGTCGCCCGGCCGCCGGACAGGTAGTGCACGTGCCTCGGCTTGGTGCCTTGGCCCTTCTGATTCCCCTGGAACAGCTCCTGCAGGGCATCGAACGTCTCGCGGTCGATCAGCCGCTCGGCCGGACCGGGGACCAGCTCACCCTCGGCGTTCTCCCGAAGCCCGGCGATGGCCGGATTCCGGAGGCGGCGGCGCAGCGTCGTCGGCGACCACGGCCGCCCCGACACTGTAGGTCCCGCGTTCTGCGTCATCCACTCCGCAGTCTCCGCGATCGTCTTCTTCTCTTCGAGAAGACGCTTGGCCGCCGCCGCCAGATAGGCAGCCTCCTCCGGAACGGCGGTGACACCGTCCGGCTCGTGGCCGTAGGCCCTCATACTCTCTCCAGCCCAAGTCCCCCTGCTTCCCCGGACAGGGTATGCCAAAACGCAGCATTGTCACCCCGACATGTGAAACGCGCTGTGAACCCGCTTCAGATGCTGCATGGCGGACTGTACAGCGGGGAGATCGGTTACTGGGGAGTTCTGGCAGCTCAGCATGTGCATCGCGGAACTGATCTCGGACTCGGCTGAACCGGCCTGGTCGGGCAGGCGCAAGTGGAAGACGGTGTGGCGAAGGCGGCCGGCGAGCCGTAGGCCGACTGCTCAGGGTGCGGTGTTGTCTTGCGCTACTGTGCAGCGCCGCCGATATCGCCGCCTCCAGTCCGCCCCTACGGACCGTCTCCGCCGGCAGGGCGCCGCCCGCTTGGCTGATCCTGCGGGTGTACCCCGAGGGCCTTCCACAGCTCCGAAGTCAGCACCCTGCGCTTGCCCTTGCCGTATGGATGTACAGGCACAGGGAACTCGCCGGACTTGATCAGCTCGTACGTCGTGTTCCTGCTGAATCCGAACGCCTTGCCGGCGGTCAGCACGTCGACCGTCACAGGCAGCGCGAGAACCTCGTCTCGGGTCATCCGTGCACCACCGTCGCCGGTGCGCTCTTGGTGGCTGGAACGTTTCGATTCCGCATGCTCAGGGTCTCCTGTTCCGCCCCCGCGCCTCCCAGGAAGTCCCAGCGGAGTCTAAGTTCTCCTTCGGTGATGGAACAAGATCCCGCTCGGTAGCCAGCGAGTGTGGATGCTTGCGTTTGCTGCGACACATGTTCTGCAACCGCGCCGACCGTCACCTGATTCATTGGTCAAAACAGTCGCGCATGATCACATGGAATCCTGATCACTGGGTTCTGTATCGTTTGGAGACACCACATCTGTCTCCACATATGATCGCCTATGCGTGGCTGGTCACGCGACGCACAGGAGGGGAACGGTGTTCAAGGGCTCGGTCTACCGGCGCTGCTACTGCAAGAGCCCCATGACCAACGAGGACGGCTCTCCCGTCCTCGACGCCAAGGGCAGACCGAAGATGAGAGAGCTCGGTGCGGAGTGTCCCGACCTCGGTAAGCGGGACCACGGCAGCTGGTATTACTACGTCGAGTTGCCGCCGGGGCCGCGCGGAGAGCGGCGTCGACCGCGCAAGGGTGGCTTCCTCACCAAGAAGAAGGCCGAGGAGGCTGCCCAGGAGATCTGGGACAAGGCCCAGGACGGCATCGACGTGCTCTCGGACGAGACCGTCGAGCAGTTCCTGCTCCGCTGGTTCGGCAAACGCGTCGACCTCAAGCGGTCCACCTGGAAGACCTACAACGACCACATCCGCCGGGTGTTCATCCCGAACCTCGGCCACATCAAGATGCGAGACCTGCGCACTCGGCACCTCCAGGAGATGTTCGAGCAGATCTGGCGCGACAACGAGCAGCACGCCGCCAACGCGGACGCCGCCGAGCTCGCCAGGATGGAGTGCGAGGCCGCGCACCGCCTCTGGAAGGACGCGGCCACGCCGCGCCCACCCGAGCTACGCCGACGCTGGAACGACGCCAAGGAGAAGCTGCGCGAGGCCCGCCGCAAGCCGCGATACATCACTGGGCCCGGCGTGCAGCTGAAGATGAAGAACGAGCTCAGCGCTGCCCTCGACTACGCCAAGAACACCGAGAAGCTCATCAGCGACAACTGGGCCCAGCACCTCGTCCTGCCGAAGTACACCCCGCCCAAGCCGCTCATCTGGACCGACGAGCGCGTTGCCCGCTGGCAGGAGACCGGGGAGAAGCCCGGCCCGGTCATGGTTTGGACGGCGGAGCAGACCGGCGCCTTTCTCGACGCAGTCGCCGAACACCGGCTCTACCCGATGTTCCACCTCATGGTCTTCCGCGGCACCCGCCGCGGTGAGTCCTGCGGCCTGCCCTGGCGCGAGACCGACATGAACGCCGGCACTGTGCACATCAGCGAGCAGCTCGTCGCCGCCTCCTACGACGTCTGGGAGGACACCCCGAAGAGCGACAGCGGCGCCCGCACTGTCCGGCTGGACGGCCAGACCCACCAGCTCCTCAAGTTCTGGCGGCGGCGCCAGCAGACCGAGCGTGCCGAGTGGGAGGAGAAGCATCGCAAGAAGCCCAAGAAGTACGGGCCTTACGTCGACTCAGGTCGTGTCTTCACGTGGGAGGACGGCCGTCCCTACCACCCGGAGTACCTCTCCCAAATCTTCAACCGGCTCGTGCAGAAGCTCGGCCTGCCGCCGATCCGGCTTCACGACCTCCGGCACTGCGCGGCGACACTGTCCCTCGCCGCCGGCATCCACATGAAGACCATCCAGGTCATGCTGGGGCACTCCTCGTACAAGCTCACCGCTGACACGTACACCAGCGTCCTCCCGCAGCTCGAACAGGAGGCCGCGGACGCGCCCGTGGCGCTCGTACCGCGCAAGGCGGCCAGTCAGGAGGACCACACGGGCGGCGAGCTGCCGCAGGGGCCCAGAGCGGTTCCGGCAGCGGAAGGTGCCACGGCGGCTCCGCACCCGGCGCCCGAGTCCAACTCCGCCGCCCCGATCGCCGAGCCCGATGTCCCCGGCGATCCCGCCGAGGCGGCTGCCTAGCAGCGTGTCCCCGTTCTGTCCCCGCACACATGAAAACACCCCCTCCGGAGATCATTCCGGAGGGGGTGTTCGATGCTCCGTGCCTGGTCAGGCATGGTGCCCCCGGCAGGATTCGAACCTGCGACACCCGCTTTAGGAGAGCGGTGCTCTATCCCCTGAGCTACGAAGGCAGGGGCCTGTAGAAAACCTTGGAGAAAACCCAGCGAGTGGATCTTCAGTCGAGGCGTACAAGCCCGCTGGTCAGTGGGGGTGCGCTGGTGCTCGCGACGGTTTCCCGGGCGGACATCTGGCGCGACCTGACCGCTGACGTGAACAGCGTAGCGGATTGGGGCGGAGTGGAGGTGTGGAGTGCGGGGGGTGGGGCGTTGCGAAGGGCTTGACCTGCAGGTTTCTGTGCAGGGCTGGTTGGTGTTCGTCTCGGTTTGCGCGTGACGGAGGTTCGGTTTGTCCGTTTCGTCGCCGATGTGGAGCTGAGGTCGTTACGGGTGCCGGCTTGAGCGCCGCCGGCCTTTCGCGGCGGAGCCCGTCGGGTCAGATCGCCTGACGCCTGGCTGATACCGAAGCGCGAATCGCTGCGGGGCCGGGCCAGAGCTGATGGTCGAGTGCGTCCTCCAGTCGTGTCGGGGTGCCGATGTCCGGCAGGACGCCGCCGTTGAGAACTCGGGCGACGGTGGAATGCGCGACACAGGCCACGTCGGCCAGTCCGCGAAGCGAAAGCTTGCGGGAGCGCATGGTGCGGTTCAGGTCGCTGGCGAGGAGTAGCCCGCAGTGGGCGCTCAGTGGAGCGTCGTGGGTCAGGGTGACCTCCGGCCAGTCTCCGTCCGCTACGTAGTGCAAAGGGTGCTTATCGTTGTTACTGCGTGGCATGCCCAGATCGTGCCACGCGCCTGGGTGGCCGACCGGTGCCTTTGCAGCGGCGGGAGCCTGTTCCCGTAGGGAAGCGTGGCGCTGGGCGCCGTGATTTCGAAGGCGCGCGGCCGGTGGGGGCTTCGGGGCTGTGACCCGCACGCTGCGGGGCCGACCGGTGTGGGTGTTCGCAGAGCCGGATCTGGTGTGTCGCCAGGAAGCTTGCTCCTCAAGCTAGTTACACATCCCCTAGGTGCATCGGAGAGCGCAATGGACCTTTGCCAACTGTGAGTTGGCATGTCAGGTTGCCCTCCGGCGGTTGTCGCAGGGTTTGGTGGCAGGGTGCGCAGCAGGGCTGATTGGGCGTCATATGAGATAGCCCGGAGCGATCTTCGGGGAGTTGCTGTGCTTCGCTTGGAGGGCAGGTAGGGCGTGGCGCACGTGAGTCCTGGAGCCTTGTGGGGAGGGTGTGTGCGGAGCGCGACCGGTGAGCCGATGCAGGCTCTCCTCGCCCGGTTCCGGGAAATCGTTGAAGCGGAGGACGGCCGGTGTCGGGCCGCGGATCAAGCCGTCGAGGAGATCGAGAAGGCGCTTCGCAGGGCTCGTGACACTCAGCGTGTCGCGGCCGAGCGTCGGGCCGAGGCGGCCGCGACGTAAGAAACGGTCGCCGCGTACGCAGCCGGACAGGATCTCCAGGCTCAAGGGTCGGTGCCGGACGGCGCGGCTGCCGAGGGTGCCGCTCCCTTCGAGGAGGCGGCTTCGTCTGGCCGGGCAGTCCTGTATCTGATCGTGGACGTCTTGGAGATCGACCAGATCACGCCGTTGGCCGCGATCTACGACGGCGTCCGGCGGCTGCGCCCCGGCACGACGAACAGCGCGATCCGCAGTGCCCTGTCGGTCCTGCACAAGACAGGATCCGTTGAGATCGTCCGGCGCAGCGTCTACCGCCTGCTGAAGACCCCGGAGGACTATCAGCCGCAGCCGTAGACGAACATTCCCGCTTCCTCTGGCTACGCGAAAAAGCGCCGCTGGTGACCCCTGGCAGAAACCAGCGGCGCCGCGACGCGTCAGCTGAGGGCCCACGCATCATGAGCCACCCTAGGGCCTACGTGACTGCGTTCGCAGGGCCATGCGTGAAGTCCGGCCTGCCTATGGGCCCTCTACAGGGGAGACCTCTCCATCTGTGTTGCTTATGAATCGAGGGCCCACCATGAATCGTCACCTGCTCCCTTCCCCGGCAGCCCCGGCAGCGGCCTGCGCCGCCTCCCGCGCTTCGCGCTGCAAGGGCGGCGCCCGATGACCGCTGCCCGCTCGGACGCGCCCTGATGCTGCCCAGCGAGCGACTCACTCCGCGTCGGCAGCTGGAGTTGGTCGATGCCCTGTACATGCTCGGCGGCGAGGGCCGAGCGGTGTCCGCGAGGGACGTCGCCGCCTGTGTGAAACTGTCCCGTAAGAGCGTGGCCGGCGTGGCAGGGTTCCTGATCCACGCCGGGCTCTTCCAGCCGGGGCGTGGGGCTTGGGCGCTGACCGAGGCCGGTGCGACGCTGGCGCGGCTGCGCGCCACCGACAGCGCCAGGGCTCGTTTGCACCTGCGCGACCACTGGCAGGGAAGCTGGTTCCAGCGGCGTGCCGCATCGCGCCTCGCCGGGGGATCGATGGAGGAATCCGATCTGACCCAGCATCTGCGTGCAGGGCTTCAGGGGCAGGCTGAACGCGGGCTCTTCCTGGTTGAATGGATGGTTTACGCCCTGCTCCTCGAGCGGGACGAGACAGGCGCCGTGAGTCTCCCGGCAGACCAGGTCCCGCCCTCCCCCGAGACGGACGCACAGCCCGTTGGTCCGCCCGGCATCTTCGACCCGCTGTTGAACACGTCCGCAGCCGAGATCTCCGCGCTCCCCGACGACGAGTTCATCGCGCTCATGGGCGCCTACCGGACCGTCTTCGCCGCTCTCGCGCCGAAGATCCCCCGGCAGCAAGGGGCATGATCCCCGGCCCGGTCCGCTCGCTCACCTGACCGGCAGGCAGACCGGCATACCCAGGCCGCCGTGCCGCCCCGCAACTGGCGCGGGGCGGCCACCCGGCATGCCCTGTGCGGACGCCACACGGTCTGCTCCGCTCCTCCCCGTGGGCGCCTCACCTCCGGCACTCCGGCATGCCCTCACCCGTTTCCCCGCCTCCTGATGCCGCGGAGATCCCTTATGTCCAATGTGTCGCATGTATGGAACACCTGCACAGCCGCCCGCACGCCCCTGCCCGGCTGCCCGGAGTCAGGGCCAACCGTGGGGGCGGTGATGCTGGTGCCGCTCGAGCGAAGGACCCTCGCCGTGGGCAGCGATCACTCCCTCACACACGCGCTCGAACGCGTCCTGGACGTCTGGCAGTCCATGGCCGCTCGCAACGAGTTCACCGACCAGACCTACGACAAATTCAGCCTCCTCCTCGGTCGCCTGGGCCGCTATGCCCATCTGCGCGGCGCCCTTACCGTGGACGACATCACGACCGACCTGGCCGAGGACTTCATCACCGCACGGGGCCGAAGCCGCCATGGGCATGTCTCCGAGGCGGCCGTTGCCACCATGCTCCTGCGACGTTCCGTCCTGCGTATCGCCTTCCGTACCCTGCGCGAACTCGGCCTCAGCGACACCGATCCAACCCGCGACATCCAACTCCCGCGTCGCGCTCCAGGTGACGTGCGGCCTTTGACCGAGGACGAGGTCGTTTCCCTGCGCCATCAGGCGTCGTTCGTCGCTCGTCCCAGCCGCCACGGGGCGGCCGCGGCATTCGCGCTGGCCGGAGGCCACAGCGGCGAGATCGGCCATATCCGCGTCCGTGACTCGATACCGTACGCAGCCGCGTCTGGATGCACGGCTCCGCCAAGACAGACCCTCGCTGGTGCCCCCTGGACACGTGGTCCCTGAACACCCTCACGGCCCGAGCCGAATTCGTTGCCGCACCCCAACTACGCCCGGAATCAGCCCCGGTGGCCCGCCTGGCGGTGTCCGACCGGCACGCGTCCGACGCGGCTCTCCAGGCCAGGGTCTGCGTGGCCCTGAGGGACCTGCTCACTCGCATCGGGCTCCACGACGAAGCCGACGTGAAGCCGTCCTCCATCACCGCCTGGGCAGGCCTCGACGTCTTCGAGGACACCGGCCGTATCGAGGACACCGCTCGCCGCCTCGGTCTTCGCTCCCTGGACCGGGCCGCAGCTGTCATCGGCCACGACTGGCGCGGTCGGCCCGATTGCGATAACGCGCCGGAGGTGCTCAGTGCCTGACGACATCTTCGGCGACGCCCTGCCCCAGAGCGACCGCCCGTCCCGGAAACGCCAGCTGGCCGACAAAGATCAGCGCTCCCGCGACGACCGCATCGACGACTGCCTCAACTACCCCCTCATCTACGAACTCGCGGAACTCCTCCCACCGCCCAGCGCCGTCGGCTGCCCGCGCGGCTACCCATCCGTCACGTATCTCCTGATCGCGGCCATGATGACTGTCACCGGCTCAAAGCGCTCAGCCCTGGGCACGCTGTCCCCGAAGCAGTGGCGCTCCGTCCGCTCCGCGGTGCGTCGTCACGCCGGCCGAAGAGCCGCGATTCTCCTGCCCGCCGAGGCACCCAGCCGGCACCAGTACCTGTACGCGGAGAACAAGCTCCTGGCTCCCAGCTTGGACCTGCTCCATGAACGCTTTGAGGAGTATGCCGTCCAACAGGCCCTTGCCCAAGGGCTGTTCCCCATCGACGTACCACGCAACTGGGCGCGCCCGGAGCGGCGCCGGCTTCTCGCCGTTGACGCCACGGTCCCCAAGGCCCCGTCCAAGGCTGAACCCGTCGACACCACCACCGGCGAGATTCGCCCTCGCCGCGTCGATCCCGCCGCCCGCCTGTACTACGAGAACGGCGAGGACAAGAAGACCGTCGTCCGCGGCACCAAGGTGTTCTTTGCCTCGGCCCGTGACGACGGTTACTGGCAGCGTGTCATCCTCACCGTCCAGCACATCGCCGACCGCGAATACGAGGACGAGGCCGCGATCGCCGTACGCTCCTTCGCCCGGCTGCAGGCCCAAGTTGGACTGCGAGTCGTCGACTGGGGTGTTCCGAAGGGCGAGGCCAGTGCCCGACGATCACGGGACAGACCGTGATCGGACGAGCTCGGGAACGGCCTCTTCCCACACGACACGAATGTGTCTGCTGATCAGCGTGCGCAGGTCATCGCCTGGCCCGCCTGGTTCGACCGGTTTCTCGCGGCGTCCCACTGAGAGCTACTTTCAACCGCTTCATCCCGAACGACACGCGTTCAAGCTGCGTCGTCACCCCATCTCGCGGAAAAAAGCCCGCCCTGTGAGGCCGCCCACGGGGCACGTCGGCCGGAAACGTCAGACTGCCTCACGGCTCAGAGGGTGGCGCGCAGGTGGCTGACGGTGACGAAGTGGTAGCCGCGGGCGGTGAGGGTGCGCAGGATCTCGGGGACGGCGGCGACCGAGGTGGGGTGGATGTCGTGGACCAGGACGACGTCGTTGGGCTCGGCCTGGGAGATGACGGTCTGGGCGACCTTGGCCGGGTCGTGGGACTTCCAGTCCAGGGTGTCCACGTCCCACAGGACGGGGGACAGGCTGGTGGCCGCCTTGACCCTGTCGTCCATTGCGCCGTACGGCGGGCGGAAGAGCGTCGGTTCCTGGCCCGTGGCGTCCTTGATCGCGGCGGTGGTGCGTTCCAGCTGGGAGCGGATCTGGGCGGGGGTGAGGTTGGTGAGGACCGGGTGGTTCCAGGAGTGGTTGGCGATCTCGTGGCCGGACTTCATCTCGGCGCGCACGATGTCGGGGTGGGTGGCGACGTTCTGGCCGACGACGAAGAAGGTGGCGCGCGCCTTGTACTGGGCGAGGTACTTGAGCAGCGTTCCGGTCTCGGGGGCGGCGGGGCCGTCGTCGAAGGTCAGGGCGATGCACTTGACCTTGGAGCAGTCGGTGGTGTCCTCGCCCGGGTGCGGCTGGGCGGCGACGGTCGGGGCGGGTGTGTGGGTGGCACCGAGGTCGAGCTTGTCGTCCGGGTCGGTGGTCTGCTGCTGGGCGCGGCTGCCGAAGTCGGACAGCCAGGGGGTGACGGTCGCCTTGGGGAGGGTGACGGAGATACGGCCGGCCGGGGGCACGCCGACCGTATCCCGGTCGAAGTCCACCTTCAGAGCGCCGTCGGCGGTGAAGGCCATGTCGTCCAGGTAGGCGTCGCGGTTCTCCCGGTCGCCGAGCGACGCCTCGACCGTGTCGGAAGTAACGCCCTCCCGCTTCAGCAGGCGCTTCTTCAGGGCCGAGACGAAGGCGTCCCGGGAGTCGTCCGCGATGAGGCCGGGGGACGGCCGGTACTTCTTGGCGGCGCCGTCGTACCAGTACGTCCTGGTGTCCAGTCCGTCCGCGTTCGACGTACGGTCGACCGTCGCCAGGCGTACGCCCAGTACGTCGCCGGAGGCCACGAGGAACGAGAAGCTGACGTTCAGCTCGGGGCCCTCCGAGCCGGCCGAGCCGCCGCAGCTCGGTGGGCCGCCGATGTCCGTGCCGAGGAAGACCGCGAGGCGTCCCTCCACGTCCTTCTTCATCGCGGCCGTCATCGCGCCGGCGCCGGGGACGTCGGGGTAGCTCGTGGCCCAGGGGCAGGAGCGGTCGGTGCTGCTGTCGCTGACGATGCTGACGCCCTTGAGCCTGGTCAGGTCGACCTGGGCGCCGGTGTCGTTCCCCCCGGTCCGGGATCGTCCGTCCGGGGAGGGCGCGGAGTCCGCCGGTGTCGAGCCGGTGGAGCAGGCGGCCGTCAGGGCGAGCGAGCCGAGCAGGAGGAGCACGGGGGCGAGAGCGCGTCGAGGCATGCGTGAACCTGGGTCCGTGAGGTGCCGGGAGTGAGTACGGGGCGTGCGGCGCGCTGGGCCGTTGCTGCGCTGCGGCGTCCCGCTGCGATGCCTTGCGAAGGGCAAGGGCTTTCTTTTCGCCGGGTCAAGCTATGTTTTCGGCCGTTCTCCTGCAATCCCCTGGGCCCGCCGCTCGCCCAGATGTGACGACTCTCTCTCGGGCCATGCTGTCGGACACCCCTCGCATCGCGCGATGGGACGTCCCCGAATCGTGCCGCGGGGCGGCCCACCGCATGGAGGTGGTTCGTGATCGAGTGACGGGAGGTGAACGGGGGCGAGTCGCTCCGCCGTGCTCGTCACGCGCCTCTTCGATCCTCGACGGAGGAGGTGAGAACGGATTCCAGGATGTCCAGCAGGTGATGAGCGAGGTCGCCGCCGGCTCTCGCTTCCTCACCGGGCGGGTCACCACCAGAGCGCCGCTCAACAAGTCGGCGAGGCGTCGGAGCGAAACCTGTGCCGACGGAAGAGCGGTTCCCCTGCTGCGAGGGCAGGCGCACAGGTCATCAGGCGGTGATCTCCGTGAACGCGTCCGCGACGGCGGCGCCTTCGCGGACGAAGACCGGGATACGTTCCAGCGGCGCGGGAACCTCGAGCGTGGTGCCGCCCACGTGGAGCTCGCCGGTGGCGGTGTCGGTCCAGCGTGCGCCGGCCGGAAGGTGGACGGTGCGGCAGCGGGCTCCGGCCTCGGCGACCGGCGCGACGAGGAGGTCAGGTCCGAGGAGGAACTGGTCGTCGACGGTCCAGGCGTACGCGTCCTCGGGGAAACCGAAGAACAGGGGGCGCATCACCGGCGCCCCGGTGTGGTGCGCCTGTTCGGACAGCTCCAGCAGGTAGGGGCGCAGCCGCTCGCGCAGCCGCAGGTGTGCGGTCAGGATCGGGTATGCCTGGTCTCCGTATGCCCAGACCTCGTTCGGTCCGCCGGTCATGTCCGCGGAGAAGGTGGGGTGGTTGGGCGCACGGTCGCCGTGCAGCCGCATGAGGGGGCTGAAGGTGCCGTACTGGAACCACCGGACCAGCAGCTCCTGGTACGCCGGGTCGGCGGGGTCGCCGCCGAGGAAGCCGCCGATGTCGGTGTTCCACCACGGGATGCCGCTCATCGCGACGTTCAGCCCGGCCCGGATCTGCTGGGCAAGAGACTCGAAGGTGGGCTGGATGTCACCGGACCACAGGGCGGCGCCGTAGCGCTGGCTGCCTGCCCAGGCTGAGCGGACGAGGCTGAGCGGGCACTCGTCGCCGGCCTCGTTCAGGCCTTCGGCGACGGCGCAGGCGACCAGCTTCCCGTAGAGGTTGCCCACCTGGACACCGGGACCCGCCGAGTAGACCGCGCGGGCGGCCAGTTCCAGGGGCATGTCCGGCTCGCAGGCGTCGAGCCAGAAGGCGGAGACACCGAGCGAGTGGTAGTGCTCGCTCAGCTGCTGCCAGAGGTGGCGGCGGGTTGCCGGACGGGTGGCGTCGAGGCAGGTCATCGGCTGGTAGTCCGTGCCGTGGCCGCGGGCGGGCCAGGGGAAGGTCAGCAGGCCGCCGTGGCTGTCTTTGACGAGGAGTCCGACTCTGCTGCGCAATTCCCGGGCCATTTCGACGCGCGGGCCGTGGCCTGCTGACGATGCGGTGGTCGTTGCGGCGTTCTCGGCCGGTCTGTACTGCTCAGCCGAATGTGAGCAGCAGAGTCTCCCGCCTGTCTGCTCGGGCAGAATGGCGATAGGCGGTGATGGGGGGCAGAGGTGCTGTGGGAGAGCCAGGGACGCGAGAGTCGACGACACAGGCGAGATGAGGTCGCTCGCCTGGACGAGGAGGTCACAGCCTTCGGGGAGTTGCTGGTCGCCCATACCTTCGTTCCGGGGCGTCCCGGTGCCAACGCGGATGCGGTGGCCGACTACGGGCGAGCGCTGGATGCCTATGAGCAGGCAACGCGGAAACTCCGGACAGACCGTCGTCTGTCTCTGCTCAGTCGCAGGGATTACCAGGGTGCACTCCATGCACTGGATGAAGGCCGGCACGCCTTGGCCTGCCTGGACGCCCGGCTGTCGGGGAAGCCGCTGCCCAGGCGGCTTCCGCTCTGTTTCTTCGATCCTCGCCACGGCCCCTCCGTCAGCGAACATCTGTGGGCGCCGGGCGGCGGAGCGCAGCGGCTGATCGCCGTATGCGCGGCGGATGCGGTGCGCCTTGCCGAGGGTGTCGGCCCCATCGTCGACGCCCCGGTTCCCGATGCCGACGGATCCCTATGGGTGCGTGTGCCGGCCGGGAGCAGTTCTGTGCCGCAGCAGCCCGTGGCGTCTGCCGCAGCCGAGCCGCTGCGCGGCGCTGCGGTGCCCGGTGGAAAACCACGGATGCGCGAGCGCTATACCAAGGCGCAACTCGTGGCCAGAGGTGTGCTCGCGCTGCTCGCCGTCCACGGGGCCGCGCTGTACACGGCTGACGCCATAGTCGGCACATGGACGAACCCGCTAATGGGGCTAGGGCCTGTTGTGAAAGTGCTGGTCACAGCCACTCGTTGATGGCTGCGACCAGCACGGTCGCTTCGTAGCGGA
>NZ_JBNGGG010000082.1:0-18054 GCF_049974585.1 Streptomyces sp. UG1
GTCGTGCGCGAATCCGGCGCCTGGTCCTCCGCCGCCGCCTGGGCCAACGACGAACGGGTGGCGGTCGCCTCCGGACGCACGGCGCTCGTACTCGACGCGGACGGCGAGGAGTTGTGGCGTACGGAGCCCGCCGCGTCCACCGTCACCGACCGGGCCTGGCTGCGGCGGGGACGGCGGCTGGCCGTCGCCGCGTGCGGGGCGGTGCGCGGGCACGAGCGCCACACCGCCCAGCCAGTCGTCACCCATCCCTCCATCGGCTCGCACCTCGCGCTCGCCGTGGCCCCGACCGAGAAGTGGATCCGCAGCGGCGACCAGGACGCCTCCATCCACGGTGCCGAGCCTCCCCGCACCCGGGACGGCAGCGAACTGACCATGTCCGGCTACTCGGAGAAGGTCTTCCGCCTCGCCTTCGACGACACCGGCCTCTGGCTCGCCGCCGACGGCGCCCCCGACCTGACGGTCTGGGACTTCTCCCGCAAGGGCCCCGCCGGACACCTCGCCGGCGGCGGCCTCGACGGCACCGCCGCGCTCTGGTACGCCACCGCCGGACAGCCCGCCAACCGGCTGCGCCCGGTGCGCACGCTGGACGACATGGACTCCGCTGTCGCCGCGCCGGCATGGGCAGGACGCACCTGCTGTTCACCGCCCACCGCGACGGCCGCGTCCGGGCCTACAGCCTGCCCTCAGGAGGGACGACACTGTGAACCGCCGTACGGTGACCGTCGGTGCGGCGCGCGCACGCCCCTGCACGCTGGTCGTCTGCCGCGGCTGCTGCTGCGGCAACCCGCGCAAGCACCCCGGCACCGACCACGCCCGGCAGCTCGACCGGCTGCGCGCCGGCGCGGCCGAACACGGCTTCCAGGTCCGCACGACGGACTGCCTCGGCCCCTGCGACCAGCCCAACGTCATCGCCGTCCAGCCCTCCACCGCCGGACGCCGGGCCGGCGGCCGGGCGACCTGGATCGGCTTCGCCATGGACGACGACTGCACCGACGACATCCTGCGCTGGGCCGCCGACGGCGGCCCCGGAATGGCGAAGCCCCCGGCCGCGCTGGAACTGCAGTTCATCCGCCCACCGCGCGAGGCCCGGCTCCATGCACGCCGGTGAACCCGCGCCTGGCCGCGACTCGATGGGCGGCCGCGACGTCATCGCGGCCGCCCGCCTCGACGAGCCGACCGCCGTCTCGGTCGCCGCCACGCTCCAGGCACTGGCCACACCCTCCCGCCTGCTGATCCTCACCACGCTGCGACAGTCCGCGTACTCGGTCACCGAACTCGCCACCGCTGCAGGGATGGAGCAGTCCGCGGTCTCCCACCAACTGCGGCTGCTGCGCACCCTGGGCCTGGTCACCGGACGGCGCGACGGCCGCCGCATCGTCTACCGCCTCTACGACGACCCCAACTCCTCGACCAGGCCGTCCACCACATCGAACACCTGCGGCTCGGCGTGCGGGACCCCGGCTGACGGTCGGGCCGGCGGTCCGCCCGACGCGCGGGAGCCAACTGCGACCACAGCAGGCTGACTTCGAGCCCACACATGCGTGAATTGCCATATGTTAATGTGGCCACGCACGGCCTGCTGAGCACCAGCCGCAGGCGACCGGAGAGCACCACGAGGAGCACCACATGACCACCGCCACCGAACACCGCACCCACGACGGCCACACGCACACCCACGGCGAGGGCTGCGGCCACGTCGCCATCCCGCACGGCGACCACACCGACTACGCGCACGACGGCCACCTCCACAAGGCCCACGAGGGCCACGTCGACGAGTGCGCGAGCGCCGGCCACACCACCCACGAGGGCCACGACCACCAGCACGGCGAGGGCTGCGGTCACGTGGCGGTGCCGCACGAGGACCACGTGGACTACGTGCACGACGGCCACCGTCACGCCGCGCACGACGGTCACTGGGACGACCACTGACCCCATCCGCGTCCGGCGGCGACCCGATCCCGGACCGGAAATCATTGTCACTTGCTAATGTATGCATGTGGCGATGACTCCTCCCCCCTCGACAGCCCCGGCGGACGAACCGATGCGCGCCCTGGAGGCCGCCAGTGACCTGCTGAAGGCGCTGGCCTCCCCCGTCCGCCTCGGCATCGTGCGCGAACTGTCCCAGGGCGGAAAGTACGTCCACGAACTGGTCGCCGCCCTCGGAGTGAGCCAGCCGCTGGTCTCCCAGCACCTGCGGGTTCTGCGCAACTCCCGCATCGTGACAACCCGACGTCAGGCCCGCGAGATCCGGTACCACCTCGCCGACGAACACATCGCCCACATCGTGCTGGACGCCATCCGGCACGCACAGGAGTAGTCCGGCGCCGTCACCGCACGACGGCACCGGACTCCTGTTAATGGCTCTCATTTTCATATAGCGTCGTCGCACACGCGGAGGACTGTGGAGGCAGTCATGACCGAGCGCGACGTGCGCCTGGGCACGATCCAGGAAACCCTGCTGATCCCGCTGTACGGCCGAGCGGTGGAGAACAGCAAGAAGGAAGCCGTCCTGCGCGACCCGGTCGCCGAGGAACTCGTCGCGGCGATCGACTACGACTTCGCCCGCTTCGACGGCCTGCCGAGCCTGCTCGGCACGGTCCTGCGCACCAGCCTGTTCGACCGCTGGGTGGCGGACTTCCTCGCCGAGCAACCCACCGGAACCGTGGTGGAGATCGGCACCGGCCTCAACACCCGCTACGAACGCACCGACAACGGCCGGGCCCGCTGGTTCGACCTCGACCTGCCCGACGTGATCGAACTGCGCCGCACCTTCTTCACCGATACGCCACGCCGCACGATGATCGCCGCGCCAGTGACGGACGAGGCGTGGGCGGACACCGTCGCCGCGCACTCCGGCGGTCCCTACCTCTTCGCCGCCGAAGCCGTCCTGCCCTACCTCCAGGAGACGGAGGTGCGCGACGTGATCGGCCTGCTCGCCGACCACTTCCCCGACTCCCTGCTGGCCCTCGACACCTCCGGCCCCGGCCACTTCGACACCCAGGACCAGCACGACGCGCTGAGCAAGGTCAGCGCCCGGATGCAGTGGAACTGCGCCGATCCGGCACAGCTCGCCGAGTGGCGACCGGGGGTTGAAGTACTGGCCTCCCACACGTTCAGCAACCTCCCCACCCCGATGTTCGACGCACTTCCGACCGCCTGCCAGGACATGCTCAGCAGCCTCGCCGCCCAGCGACTTCCCCGGGTCGAGGACTACCGGCTGAACCTCGTCCGGCTGCCCTGACGCGCAGAGTCACCGAGTTCCGGCACTGCCGAGGAGCGGGTCCGGGACCGCCGTCCAGCCCTCCTGTCCCAGGGACAGCTCGGCGTCGGTGAGCAGGGCCGCGTCCAGCGCGAAGCGGATCGCGGGCCCATCGAGACCGGTTCCGGTCAAGTTGATCTCGTTACGGCGTTCACCGTAGTAGTCGTCCCAATACCAGGAAGCGAGTGTGCGCCGCTGCGGGGAAGCGGCCTCCCAGGCTCTCGAATCTGCCGGCTCCAGCCAGCGGTCTGCCACCCTCAACTCCACATGGGCCCCGGCCGAACGCCAGGTCACCACGGAGTCCGGACAACTGCACAGCCACAGGTGGCCTCGGCCTCGGACAACACCGCGCATCACGACGGGGAGCGCGTCCGCCAGCCGCCCCGAGTGCAGGGGGCGGCGGCTGCGCCACAGCACCGTCTCCACTCCGCTGACGGCGCTGTACCGCTTACGCGGAACCGTCACCGGCTCCAGTCGCGCCTGCCACTCGTCCTCAGCACCAGGAGGCGCGGCCCGGACCAGCGAGGCCGGCAGCTCGGACCAGCCCCCGTCGCTGCCCGAAGGTGTTATGAGGCGGCCACGTGGGTTGAGTTGGGAGGCCAACGCGGCCGCCGCCGACGCCTGTTCACCGACGCTGCCGACGGGAGCCCGCACGAGCAGCACGTCCGCCGCTTCCACCTGCCGAACGGCGGCCTCGGCCGGACTCAGGGCCTCACCACGCTCGCGCCCGGTCCACAGGCGTACCGCCCGATGAACGCAACCGACGTCCACCATGAACGACGACGGTTCGACTCCGACCACTACGGGTGCCGACTCGTAGTAGTCCCCCAGCGAGCCGCTCGCCACGCGAGCACGCCACAGCTCCACCAGGAACGGCAGGACATCGACGTCCCCAGGCAGAGCGAGCACCACGTGCACAGGGCCCGAGGAACGCCGTAGAGACATCAGGTCCTGACGGAGAATCACCACAGGATCGCCCGTCGCACCCCAGGACGCCTCCCGCACGGACGCGTCGACGCTCGACAGGAAGCGTTGGACGACCGGGTACCCCGTGCGCTGATTCTCGATCGACACGGCCAGCAGCACGGCGCGCGGAGAAAGGCGCAACAACTCCTCGACTGCGCTGCCCCGGACGTCGGGGGTGTTGCCGACGACCACACTCAACAGACCCTTCTGCACACCGTCGCCTTTCAGTTGAGGCGGGCGACGTGGTGCGGCGCGGGCGCGGCGCGGAGCCGGTGGGGCAGGGTGCCGTCGTCAGGCATCCCGGCCCGCAGCCAGGCCCCGACCGCTTCGGCGTCGGCCGCGGTGACGAGCGGGCCGAGCCGTACGACGGGCCCGGCCGGCCTGCGATCCGCCGTACACGGCTGCACGGCGGCGTGGAGTCCACGGTCGGACCGGCAGTGCAGAACCTTCTCCAGGCAACTGGTGGAGACCATCACCCCGTGGGGACAGCCCCGGACGGCACTGCGCAGGCCGTCCAGCAGCCCACTGGTCTCTGTGTCACACGACGCGCAGACGACAAGGGTGAACGGACCGCTCCCGCGACCGCGTGCCGCGTCACTCATGTCCGCACCTCCACACCCTCCAGCTATTGGAAATGGTTTCCATTTTTATAGCATGCCGAGCGTCCTGTCGGGCGGCCGCCGGCGAACGTACGGTGTCCCGGGTTCACCGCCGCGCTCGCCGTCCGCTCCGACGCGCGCGACACCAGGCTCGCGGCCGGCCTCCTGGAGTCATCGGGGGCGAGGACCTTCCTGGTCAGCCGGAACGTGCGGGCTGCCGTGGTCGGCGGAGCCCTTTGTTGATGATCACCAGCAGGGCGGCGCCGATCCCGGTGGCGGCCATGCCGGCGCCCGAGGGTGCGGAATCACGGCGCGGGGGCCGGTCGGTGGCGGGCGTGGCGGTGGTGCTCCTTGCTGGTCAGCCCTGACTGTCGGGGATGCGGGTGCAGCAGGTCAGGGCGGTGGCGTTGTCCGCGGCCAGGGACCGGGCCAGTACGACCAGGTCCGCGACGCGCGGGTCGCCGACGGAGTAGCGCAGTTTCTTGCCGTCCCGGCGGGCGGTGACGTAGCCGCAGTCCACGAGGCAGGACAGGTGGACGGACACGCGCGGTTGGGAGATGCCGGCGTGCTCGACACACTCGGCGGAGGTGCGCTCGCCGCCGAGGATGAACTCCAGCAGCTTCAGCCGGGTGGAGTCGGCAAGGGCGCGGAAGAACTTCGCCACGGCGTCGGTGTGCGAGCACGACTCGACCCCGGCCTGCGTCAGGCCGGGGGACTGGATGGGATTCGCGGTCACGGGCAAGCCCTTCCACATGCAGCTATTCGCCTATCCGCATAGTATGGTGGCAGTTTGATATTCGGCAAGGCGTATAGAAGCGTGTCCGGCCTGCGAGCCCGGTGCTTAAGGAGGCGCGGCCGTGAGCAGTGCGAACAGCGGGTACGAGCTGGCGGTCATCGGCTCGGGCGGGGCGGCGTTCGCCGCGGCGATCGCCGCCCGCGCGAAGGGGTCTTCCGTGGTGATGGTCGAGCGCGGCACCACCGGCGGCACGTGCGTGAACACCGGCTGTGTGCCGTCCAAGGCACTGCTGGCCGCGGCCGAGGCCCGGCACGTCGCTCTCGCCCAGCCGTTCCCGGGCATTGCGACCTCGGCCGGTTCGGTGGACTTCCCCGCCCTGATCGGTGGCAAGACCGCCTTGGTGGACGACATGCGCGCCGACAAGTACACGGGCCTGGCATCCGAGTACGGCTGGGAGATCCTGCGCGGCACCGCGTCCTTCACCGGCACCGCCGACGGCCCGGCCCTGCACGTGGCCCTCGCCGGCGGCGGCACGACCACGATCGAGGCCGCGCACTACCTGATCGCCACCGGCTCGGCCCCGTGGGCGCCGCCCATCGACGGGCTGGAGCAGGCCGGGTACCTGACCTCCACCACCGCGATGGAGCTGGAAGCCCTGCCGGAGTCGATGATCGTGGTCGGCGGCAACTACATCGGGCTGGAGCAGGGCCAGCTCTTCGCCCGCCTCGGCACCGAGGTGACCGTCATCGAGGCGCTGGACCGGCTCGCCCCCTTCGAGGAGCCCGAGGTCAGCGAGGCGATCGAGCAGGTCTTCCGGGACGAGGGGATCGGCGTGCACACCGCCGCCACCGTCACGGCCGTGCGCCGCGGCCCTGACGGCTACACCCTCACCGCGGCCCGCGGCGGCGATATGTTCGAGCTCAAGGCGGAGCAGTTGCTGGTGGCCACCGGACGCCGCCCGGTCACCGACGGCCTGAACCTGGAGGCGGTCGGGGTCAAGACCGGCGAGCGCGGCGAGATCGTCGTGGACGAGCACCTGCGCACCGGCAACGAGCGGATCTGGGCCGCCGGGGATGTCACCGGGCATCCGCAGTTCGTCTACGTCGCCGCCGCCCACGGCACGCTGGTCGCCGACAACGCCCTGGACGGCGCCGGGCGCACGCTGGACTACCAGCGCCTGCCCCGGGTCACCTTCACCACGCCGGCGATCGCCGCCGCCGGGCTCACCGACGCCCAGGCGGTCGCCCAGGGGTATGCCTGCGACTGCCGGGTACTGCCGCTGGAACACGTGCCGCGGGCCCTGGTCAACCGGGATACCCGCGGGCTGATCAAGCTCGTCGCCGAGGCCGGCACCGGACGGCTGCTCGGCGCCCATGTCATCGCCGAGGGTGCGGGCGATGTGATCGCCGCCGCCGTCTACGCTCTCGCCAACGCCATGACGGTGCAGCAGATGGCCGACCTGTGGTGCCCGTATCTGACCATGGCCGAGGGGCTGAAGCTCGCCGCCCAGACCTACACCCGGGACGTGGCCAAGCTGTCCTGCTGCGCGAGCTGAGCGCCAAGAGAGTGGAGGAGAGTGTCGCCATGACCGGACCGCAGACGAGGCCGATGACCGTCGGAGAGCTCTCCCGCCGCACCGGCGTCCCGGTCAAGACCCTGCGCCAGTACACCGATCTCGGGCTCGTCTACACCCTTGGCCGCAGCCCGGCAGGCTACCGGCTGTTCACCGCGGACGCCCTGTGGTGCGTGCACTGGATCGGCGAACTGCGCGGTCTCGGGCTGACCGTGGCGGAGATCCGCGAGCTGACCACCGCCTACCTGGAGCGCACCGGGCACCGCTTCGGCCCGGCACTCGCCGAGCGGCTGCGGGCGGCGCGAGAGCGGCAGAGGGCCCGTATCGCCGCGGCTGAGCAGACGCTCGACAGGATCGCCGCGTTCGAGAAGGCACACCGAGCCCAGCTCGCGGACGCAAGCGGCAGCTGCTGGGCGGACGACCCGCGATGCGCCGCGAGCACTTGACCCTCCCCCCGGGGGCAGACCCTACGGTCCCAGGCATCGGACCCACCCGGTACCTGGAAGGAGTCCGCCATGGACACCGACACCCGGCAGTTCACCACCCGCTTCCTCGACGCGGTCGGCAGCGCACCCGGCGTCAACTTCCCACTGCTGCGCCCCGTGCAGACCCTGCTCGTGGGCGGCGGGCCGGTTGCCATCGCGCGCCTCGCCGCCCACACCGGGCGGAGTGAGGAGGAGATCCGCACCGCGCTGGCCGCCATGCCGGACACCGAGTACGACGCCGAGGGCCGCATCATCGGCTTCGGTCTCACCCTCAACCCCACCCCACACCGCTACGAGACACACGGCCGCACCTTCTACACCTGGTGCGCGCTGGACACGCTGGTCTTCCCCGCGATCCTCGGCGAGAGCGCGAAGGTGACCTCCCCGTGCCGCGCGACAGGGGAGCCGGTGCGGCTGACCGCGACGCCGGACGGCCCGGCCGACGTGGAGCCCGCCACCGCGGTCGTCTCACTGGTCGCCCCCGGCGCCCCGGCCTCGGTGCGCTCCTCCTTCTGCAACCAGATCCACTTCTTCATCAGCGCCCGGGCCGCGAAGGAGTGGCTCGCCGAGCACCCGGACGCGCGCGTCCTGCCCGTCGCCGATGCCTACGAGGCCGGACGGCCGCTGATCGAGCGGGTGTTGGCCGGCACCTCTGCGGCCGACTGCTGCTGACCTGGCGCCGGGCCCTCGGGCGTCGGCGCGGTGCCGGGACGCGGTCAGGTGTTCGGCGTGCCGATCCGCAGCCGGTTGCCGTCGGCGTCCCGCAGTTCGATCTCGCGGCCCAGGGAACGTCGTGGACGGGCACGCCGAACTCGGCACCGGTGCTCCCACTGCTGGACGAAGCCCAGGCGCTCGTACCAGCGGACCGCCGCCGCGGCATCCGCGACGTGCAGGATCGGGATGGCTTCCTCGTCCATGCGTCTCATCGTCCCCCACAGCACCTCGGCAGTCCGCCACACCGCGGGCGCCTCTCGCGCACTGAACAGCGGGGGACGCGTCAGGCCACGGCAGGCGGGGCGTCGGGGAGTGGCAGGGCGATGGCCCCGCCGGGCAGGTCCGGCTTCGAACGCCTACGACAGGGGCATCACGCCTCCTGGCCTTGGCTCGCGAGCAGCGATTCCCGATGGATTCCGCCCGGGTTCAGGTTCCATGCCTCGACGGTGAAGTCACTGCGGCCGGTGCCTGTCGTGCGGGCTTGCAGCCGCCACGGCCCGTCAGCGACCGGATAGAACCTGAGGGTGAGGACCTGGCCGTCGGCGAGATAGACCTCGGCGATCGAACGGTCCACGATCACGCGCAGCTCGACAGGGGTGCCGGGGGTCATCGCGGCGGGGCACGGGACGGTGTACGTGCCTGCTCGTGCTCGTGCGTCCAGTGATGCATGGCCGCGGTCGACGGTGAGGTGGCCACCCGCGGCGTCGAGGCTGATGTCGAGGCACTCGGTGCCGTCCGCAGAGGTGACCAGGCGCAGGCCGCTCGTACCTGTGGGGTCGGATGTCAGGACGGCGGTGAGGTCGAAGGTGCGGCTGACCGGACCGAGTTCGACCGCCTCGGACCGTGTGACGTGTCCGGTGCGGTGCAGTACGCGCTCGCCGCGCAGGGCAAGCAGCTCGCGGGCGGGGCGTTGGACGACCGTGCCATCGGCGGTGAGGGTCACCTCGCGGGGGAGGGTAAGGACGCCTGCCCAGCCCGCTTCGTGCGCCCAGGCGTCGTCGCGGGCCTCCCAGGCCCAGCCCCACAGCAGCCAGCGGTCTTCCCCGGGGGCCTTCAGCAGGGCGGGAGCGTAGAGGTCCGGGCCGTGGTCCAGCGGCGCCGGCGGTGCGGCCGCAGTGAAGCGGCCGTCCTGCTCGTGCCCGGTGTGGACGGTCGTGTGGCTGGGGCCGCCTCGCGGGGTCCAGTCGCTGACGATCAGGATGCCTCGGTCGCCGAAGGTCGCGTACTGGGGGCACTCCCAGCCGACCGGGTCACGTCCGGCGGCGGGGTTGCTGGTATGGAAGGGACCGCGGTACTCCCAGTGCTCCAGGTCGGCGGACTCGTACAACTGTGCTGCGGCGCGGCCGTCGGCGAGGGCCGAACCGACCAGCATCCGCCAGCGGCCGTCCTGCTGCCAGACGTAGGGGTCCCGGTACATGGTGGTGTCGGCGGGCGGCTCCGGGATGAGCAGGTCCGGGCGCTTGGCCCAGGTGTGCCCGTCGTCGTGAGACTCGGCTGTGGTGACCGGCTGCCACCAACGGTCATCGCGGTGGGCCGAGTAGAAGGCCACGATGCGGCCGTCCACGGAGACCGCGTTGCCCGAAAAGCAGCCGTTGGCGTCGTATCCGTCCGGCGTGGGGGCGAGAGCCACCGGGAGGGGCTCCCAGTTGATCAGGTCGGAGCTGCGGAAGTGGCCCCAGTGCACGTTCGCGTGCTGCGGGCCGTACGGGTTGTACTGGAAGAACACGTGGTAGTGGCCGTCGTGGAAGACCAGCCCGTTGGGGTCGTTGATCCAGTTGCGAGGCGGTCTCAGGTGTACGGCGGGCAGGTGGGGGTGGGCAGGCGACGTGGACACACGGGGCCTTTCTCGGGGTGCGCGAAGCACACGGGGTCAGACGAGAAGAAGGGGCTGGCGGGCGGTGCGCGTGCGTGGGGTCAGCCCTTGACGCCGGTGGAGGCGATGCTGTTGACGAACGACCGCTGGAATGCCACGAACAGGGCGAGGATCGGCACGGTGATCATGGAGGAGTACGCCATGATCTGGCCCCAGCCGACGTTGAGTTGGAAGAAGTAGGAGATGCCCACCATCACCGGCCGCAGCTCCTCGCTCTGTACGACCATGAGCGGCCAGAGGTAGGAGTTCCAGGCGGGCAGGAAGGTGAGGATGGCGACGGTGGCGACCGCCGGGCCGGACAGCGGCATGACGATGCGGCGGTAGACGGTGAACCAGCCCGCGCCGTCCATGACCGCCGCCTCGTCCAGCTCCTTGGGGATGCTCTGGAAGTACTGGTGGAAGAAGAAGACCGAGAAGGCATTGGCGACGAACGGCAGGATCTGGACCTGGTAGGTGTCCATCCAGCCGGTGGTCCACTCCAGGTGGAAGCCGTTGACGCGGAGCAGCGGCAGTTGGTTGATCCACCACACCAGCGGCAGGGCGAAGGTCTCGAACGGCACGATGAGGGTGGCGATGACGGCGGTCAGGACCGCCTTGCGGCCGGGCATGCGCATCCGGGAGAGGGCGAAGGCCGCAATGCTGTTGACGATGATGCCGAGCACCACGGTGATCAACGAGATCAGCACGGAGTTCAGCAGGAACCGTGCAGCCGGGACCCGCTCGAACACGCTCGTGTAGTTGTCGAGTGACAGGGCGCCGACCGGGAGGAAGGCGCGCAGGGAGCCCAGGTCGCCGAAGATCTGGTCCTCCGGCTTGAACGACGAGACCAGCATGAACACGAGTGGGAGCGAGAAGACCAGGGCCAGGACGACACGGCCGGCGTGCCCGCCGAGGTGCTTCAGGAGGGAGGTCATGTCAGTCCTTCTCCCGGGTCAGGAAACGCTGGACGAGGGACACGCTCAGTACGAGCACGAAGAAGACGAGCGAGATGGCCGCCGCGTACGCGGTCTGCTGCTGCTCGTAGCCGGTGCGCACCGCCTGGTAGACGACGGTGGTGGTGGAGTCGAGGGGGCCGCCCTCGGTCATCACGTTGATCTGGGTGAACAGGCCGAACGCCGCGATGGTGATGGTGACCAGCACGAACGTGCGGGTGGCGCGCAGTCCGGGCCAGGTGACATGGCGGAAGCGGTGCCAGCGGGTGGCGCCGTCGAGGTCGGCGGCCTCGTACAGCTCGGTGGGGATGGTCTGCAGACCGGCCAGCCAGATGATCATATGGAAGCCGACACCCTGCCACACCGACATCAGGATGATGGCGGGCATGGCGGTGGCCGGGTCGCCCAGCCAGTCGCGGCCCTCGACATGGCCGGGGGTGAGCGCCGAGATGATGTGGTTGACCAGGCCGTCCTTCTGGTAGAGGAAGGTCCACAGCAGGGACACCACGACCATCGAGGTGACGACCGGCAGGAAGTAGACGGTGCGGAAGAAGTTGACGCCGCGCACCTTCGCGTTCACCAGCAGCGCCAGCACCAGTGCGAGCCCTGCCTGCAACGGGACGACGGCGGTGAAGTACACCGTGTTGCGCAGGGACTTGAAGAAGACCGGGTCCTCGAAGAGCCGGGTGAAGTTCTGCATGCCCACGAAGCGGGCCAGGGTGGGAGACACGAGCCGCGCGTCGGTGAAGGCCAGGGCAAAGGTCAGGGCGAGCGGTACGACGACGAAGACGATCAGCAGCACCACGGCCGGGGTGGCCATGCCAAGGGCGGTGAGGCCCTCACGGCGGCGGGCGTTGGTCGTTCGGGTCCGCCGCACCGGACGCAGCCGCGCGAGGGCTGCGGTCATGGTGGTCACGGTAGCTCCAGGGGGGTGCCGGTCCGGTTCGGGCGCGCGGGGTAGGCGCGGTCGGGGCCCGAACCGGACCGGAGCGGGTCAGCCGGCGTAGTAGTCGTTCGACTTCAGGTCGTTGTCGATGTCCTTCGCGGCCCGGCCCAGAGCGTCCTTGGGGTCGGCCCCGGCCAGGATGTCCTGGGCCGCCTTCTGGAACTCGGTGGAGATGTAGGGGTAGGCCGGGGTGACCGGGCGCACTTCCGCGAACTCGCGCGCGAACTGGACGAACACGTTGAACTTCCCGCCCGGCTGGTAGTCGGCGACCTGCTGCGCGGCGGCGTCGGTGGCCGGGATGGTGCTGGTGGCCTTGGCGTAGTCGACGAAGTACTTGGTCTGGCGGGAGAACTTCAGCCATGCCTCGGCGCCGGCCTTGTTGGAGCAGGTGGAGCTCATGGCCCACTGCCAGGAAGCGCCGCCGATCCTGGGCCCGTTGCCGAAGTCGACCGGCGGGATGATCGCGAGGTCGTCGCCGAGCTTCTCGGCATTCTTGGCGGCGTTCCAGCTGCCGTCCCAGTGGATGGCGCTCTTGCCGGCCAGGAAGTCCTTGTTGGGGTCGGCCCCGGACTTCTTCGACAGATAGCCCTTCTTCACCAGCGAGCCGAACCAGGTCCCCCACCCCACGGACTTCGCGCCGTCCAGGGTGCCCGAGGCGGTCTTGTAGCCGTCACGGTCGATCAGGTCGCCGCCGAAGCTCTGCAACTGCGGTGAGTACGCGTAGGGGTACCACTCACCGAGACCCCCCGTGCCCATCTCCAGCGGGTACTCGAACTTCCCGCTCTTCTTCAGCTTGGCCAGCGCGGCATCGAACTCGCCCTTCGTCCAAGGCTTGTCGGTGGTCGGGATGCGGATGTCGTACTCGTTCAGCACGGACTTGCGGGCGAAGAAGGTGAGGGAGACGTCGTAGAAGCCGAACGCGTAGAGCTTGTCCCGGTAGCGGCCGACGGTGCTCGGCAGTTGGTCGTCCAGGGGGACCTCGCTGCCGGAGACGTCAAGGGGGGCCAGGTAGCCACCCCAGGCCCAGTTCGGCACGTTGGGGCCGTCCACGTCGAGCAGGCAGGGCAGCTTGCGGGCGGAGGCAGCGGCCACGACGGAGTTGTTGTAGTCGCTCTGCGGAAACGCCTGCAGCTTGACCTTGTACTTGCTCTGAGAGCTGTTGAAGTCCTCGATGATCTTTTTGACGACGTCGAGTTCGGCCGAGTTGCCGGCGTTGTGCGTCCACAGGATGAGCGTGTCGCCGTCGGCTCCGGACGTGCTGCCGCCGCCGCTTCCGGTCGCGCATCCGGCGACCAGCGCGGTCGCCGCCAAGGCGGCTACACTCGCACCAGCGAGGCGCCTGGTTCTGAACACCACGAGGGTTCCTCCATCTCACTGAGACGGGTCTTGCCGGACCCGCCTGCGCGACCGGTTGCGACGGTCGCGGTTCTTGGTGGTGGTCCCGCCGCCCGGGTCTCGCTCCGGGCGGCGGGACCACCGTCTTTCGGGCGCCGGTATCAGCCCTCAGCAGGCGTGCCGATGGAGGCACGCTCCTGCAGCGGCATGGGCACACGGTGTACGACGGCTTCGAGCGGCCCCTTGTGGAGGATCAGCTCCACGGCCAGGCGGCCGAGCCGGTAGTGCGGCAGTTTCAGCGTGGTGAGCGCCGGGCGCAGGACGGATGCGATGTCCTGGTCGTCGAAGGAGACCACCGACACGTCGCCGGGCACCGACAGACCCGCCTCCCCCAGCGCCTGATAGGCGCCGAAGGACACCCGATCGGCCAGGCACACCAGCGCCCGTGGGCGGTGGCCCGCCGCGAGCAGCGCGGCAACCTCCCGGTAGCCGTCCGGCGTGTCCCAGTCGCACTCGATGACGCCGTCCAGGCGTGCGCCGCCCTCCCGCAGGACCTCCTCCAGGCCGCGCATGCGCTCGTTGCCGGCGATGATCCCCTCCGGTGTGGCCGGGACGGCCTGGTGACCGCCGATCGCCCAGATGCCCTCGGTATGTCCGGCCGCGAGCAGGGCCCGTGCCGCGTCCCGGCCGGCCTCCAGTTCGTCCGGCACCACCGACGGCGCGTCGAATCCGGGGGCCAGGCAGTTCAGCAGGACCACCCGGCGCCCGAACAGCTCCTTGGGCGGCGTCACGTACCGGGTGAACATGGACGCGTAGATCACCGCGTCGACCTGGCGGTCCAGCAGCGCGTGGACCAGTGACGACTCGGCGTCGCGATCGCCGCCCGCCTCCGTGATGAACAGCAGGTTGTCCCGCTCCCGCGCGGCCTCCATCGCGCCGCGGATCACCTCGCCCGCGAACGGTGTCGTAGTGATCCGGTCCGACACGAACCCGATGGTCTGTGTCGACTTCGTCCGCAGGCTGCGCGCGGTGACGTTCGGGCGGTAGCCCAGCTCCTTCGCGGCCTCCAGCACCTTCTGGCGGGAGGCGTCCGAGATGCGCATGTCGGTGCGACCGGACAGGGCGAACGACGCGGTCGTCGGCGAGACGCCCGCCTTGCGGGCGACGTCGGCCATGGTCACACGACGCTCAGACATCAGCTGCTCAGCTCCGTTGTTAAATCGGATTAGCAAGGTGCGACGAGACTGATGCGCGCATCCTCCGATGTCAACACCCCGGACACTTCAAATGGGATACGCGGGCATTATGTGCCGTTTTGTGAGGCCTTCGGATAACGGCCAGGCGCGAACGATGCCGAGCCACCCGCTTAAACCGATTTGGCAAGGCGCCAGACCTGCCGCGCACCGCACAGGAGCCGGTCCGCTGGGTGGGAGCGACCGCCGGCCGCACCAACTCTCGGCGCCGCAGGAAAAGCGCATGCTCGGCGTGCGGCGCTGTTGCTACCATCGGCGCCATGATCACGCCTTCGCCTCAGCACCGGATGATGCCCCGCTCACGGGGCTGCTGAGCACGGACGCGTACCGAATCCGAGGCCCCGGGACGGGGCCTCGACGCATTGTGCGGACCGGCCTCGCCGCCCGGCAGGAGGACCCATGACCGCACGACGGCACTACATCACCACGACCATTCCGTACGTCAACGCACACCCGCACCTGGGCTTCGCCCTGGAACTCGTCCAGGCGGACACACTGGCCCGCCACCGCCGATGGCGCGGGGACCACGTGCGGTTGCTGAGCGGGACCGACGACAACTCCCTGAAGAACGTCCTGGCTGCCGAGGTCGAGGGCGTCGAGGTGCGTGCGCTGGTAGACCGTAACGCTGAGGCGTTCGCCGCCCTGCGCGGCCCGCTGACGCTGTCGCTCGACGACTTCATCCGCACCAGCAGCGACCCGCGCCACCGCATCGGCGTGGAGCGCCTGTGGCGGCGGTGCGCCGCCGCGGGCGACCTCTACCGCAAGGAGTACAAGGGCCTGTACTGCGTCGGCTGCGAGCAGTTCTGCACCGAGGACGAACTGGTCGCCGGACGGTGCCCCGAGCACGGCACCGAACCCGAGCTCGTCACGGAGGAGAACTGGTTCTTCCGGCTGTCCCGCCACGCCGACCGGCTCCACGACCTGATCGCCGGCGGCACCCTGCGTATCGAGCCCGCCGCCCGGCGCAACGAGGTACTCGCCCTGATCGAGGGCGGACTGCACGACTTCTCCGTCTCCCGGTCGCACACCCGCGCCCGGGGCTGGGGCATTCCCGTGCCCGACGACCCCTCCCAGGTCGTCTACGTGTGGTGGGACGCGCTGGGCAACTACGTCACCAGCCTCGGCTACGGCACCGGCGACGCCGCCTATGAGCAGTGGTGGGTGAGCAGCGAGCGCCGCATCCACCTGGTCGGCAAAGGCGTGGTGCGCTTCCACGCCGTGTACTGGCCGGCCATGCTGCTGTCGGCCGGACTGCCGCTGCCCACCGACATCCTCGTCCACGACTACCTCACCGTCGACGGCCGCAAGATCAGCAAGTCCGGTGGGACCACCGTCGACCCCGTCGCTCTGGCCGACGCCTACGGCACGGACGCGGTGCGCTGGTGGCTGCTGCGCGAGGTCCCCCGTGTCGGTGACGCCGACTTCACCCGCGAACGACTGATCGCCCGCGCCGACGCGGACCTCGCCGGAGGGCTGGGCAACCTTGTCCACCGCATCGTGACGATGGTTCACCGATACCGCGGCGGGGCAGTGCCCTTGCTGGGCGCCGATCAGTTCGCTGTGGCGACGTTGCTGGACGTGTGCCGGAAGGCACCTGGCCGGATCGATGCCGCACTGGCCGACTTCGACTTCCGCCACGCCACGGGCGCCGTGTGGAGCATCGTCGAGGAGGCCAACCGCTGCATCGACACCACCCGCCCCTGGGAACTGGCCCGAGCGGAACGGCAGGGCAACGCAGGCGCGGCCGAACGCCTCGACGCCGTCCTCGCCGCCCTGGTCACGGCATGCCGCGTCCTCGCCGACGAGGTTCAGCTCTTCATCCCCGACGCCGCCGCACGGATCGCGCAGCAGGTAACGTCCGTCGACGGGAGCCTGCCGCCCGCACACCCGATCTTCCCCCGCCTCCAAGACAGCACGCGGCAACCGGAACATCCCTGACGCGGATCGGCGGCACGGGGTGTGGTCGAACTGCTGCTCATCCGACGGAAGTTGGCGCGGGGGGCACGAGGTCAGGACAGGACCTCCCCCCTGCGCGGCCACAAGCCTCTCTCGCCCGCCCAGGCAGGCTCGGCACCCGCGATGTACCGGTCTGTCTCCACTCGGGCGGGCCCAGGGATACGTGGACTCAGCCACCAACTCCACGGCAGCTTCTCGGCGAGCTCGTCGACGGTCGGGAGTGGCAGATGCATCCGGACCAGCGGTTGCGCAGCTCGACGAACAGGGCGCGCGCCCCACTGCGGTCCTGCGAGTCATGCGGCGCGGTCGGCACCCCCTGCCTACGGCCCTGATCGGAGACCCTTGGGCGGATCACCGCTGAAGATCCGGCCCTGCCCCGGCATCCGGCCCGCCCTGCGGCTAGATTGTGTGCCATCCAGTCAAGTCCGGGAGATCTCATGCCAGTTGAACGACCGATCATCAACAGCGGCGTGCCCCACTCCGCACGCATCTGGAACCACTGGCTCGGCGGCAAGGACTGCTACGAGATCGACCGGCAGGTCGGCGACCAGATCGCCGAGGCCAACCCGGCCATCCGCGACATCGCCCGGGAGCAGCGGGCGTTCCTGGTCCGTACCGTGGAGTACCTCGTCACCGAGGCCGGCCTCCGCCAGTTCCTGGACGTGGGCACCGGCCTGCCCACCGCGAACAACACCCACGAGGTCGCCCAGCGCCTGGTCCCCGAGACCCGGATCGTCTACGTCGATCACGACCCGATCGTGCTGGCCCACGCCGAGGCACTCCTCACCAGCACTCCGGAGGGCGCCACCGCCTACATCGACGCCGACCTGAAGAACCCCGAGGCGATCCTGGAACAGGCCGCCACGACACTCGACCTCACCCAACCCGTGGCGCTGATCCTGCTGGGCATCGCCGCCCATGTCACCGACGACTCCGTCTACGCCATCGTGAGCCGCCTCGTCGACGCCCTGCCGTCCGGCAGCTACCTCGTGTTCTGCGACAGCACCGAGGTCGTCCACCCCGAGCAGCAGCGCGCGATGATCGAACAGTGGAACAAGGCGAGCGACAACCCCCGCCTCAACCGCAGCCCGGAACAACTCGCCCGCTTCTTCGACGGCCTGGACCTGCTGGAACCCGGTCTCGTCTCGGTATCCCGCTGGCGCCCCGCGGACACGGATGCGCAAGCGCCTGCCGAGGTCGACACCTTCGGCGGCGTGGCACGCAAACCCTAGCCACGGCCTGTCTGTCGGATCTTGTGACGGACGAGGAATGGGCACGGCTGAAACCGCATGTGCCCAAGTCCGGGCAGCACGCTGGGCAGCGTGGGACAAGGTCTACGCGGCCGATCCTGGCCTAGGGCCTGTTGCGAAAGTGGATCTTGTTCGTTGATGATCACGTCCCGTGGGACGTGGGGATCTGACGAACGG
>NZ_JBNGGG010000083.1:0-17921 GCF_049974585.1 Streptomyces sp. UG1
AAGGCCCTCACCCATTTCAAGATCGATCAGCCGTGAGCCCTGTCACCGTCCACAACCTCCCGGGACAGAACACCTAGCGCGCCACATCGCCGGCCTCGGCGCCGATACCCACTTATTTGTGGGTACTTGGCAGCACGGCCCCGCCGTCCGACCCTTGATGTGGGTGATCGACGAGACGGCGGACGGAGGTGGCGTACAGGTCAGGAGGCCGACGAGGCGGTCTCGGCCAGCCGCTCCAGGCGGCGGTGGCCCCAGTCGGAGAGCGGGCCGAGAGCCTCGGACAGATCGCGGCCGAAGTCGGTCAGGGAGTAGACGGTCTTCGGCGGCACCACGTCGTACACCTCGCGGTGGACCAGTCCGTCCGTCTCCATCTCGCGCAGCGCCTGGGTCAGCACCTTCTCGCTGAGGCCCGGCAGCCGGCGGCGCAGTTCCGCCGGGCGGTGCGGGCCGGACTCCAGCAGCCACAGCAGCGACGTCTTCCACTTGCCGTCGATCACGGAGATCGCGGCGGTCACCCCGCAGACGTTCGGGTCATGGCGCCGACTCGCCATATCCATCCCCACCCCTTTTGTCAGTAATTGTCGCCACACTACAGGGAGTTGAGTCATGTCCACGTACGCCGACGAGCCCGCCGTCACCGTCCTCGGTCTGGGGCCGATGGGCCGGGCCCTGGCCGGCGCGTTCCTGGACGCGGGCCTCCGGGTCACCGTGTGGAACCGTACGCCGGGGCGGGACCGGGAGCTCCGCGACCGCGGCGCCACCACGGCCGCGTCCGCGGCGGAGGCCGTCGCCGCCGCTCCGCTGACCGTCGTCTGCGTGGTGAACTACGACGCCGCCGACGCCGTTCTGCGCCAGGACACCGTCACCGACGCGCTCAAGGGCCGTACGGTCGTCAACCTGACCGCCGACACCCCGGCCCGCGCCCGGGACACGGCCGACTGGGCTGCCGCGCACGGCATCCGCTACCTGGACGGCGCGATCATGACCCCGACCACCACGATCGGGACGTCCGACGCGGTGTTCCTGCACTGCGGCCCCGCGGACGTGTACCGCGAGCACCGGCCCGTCCTGGACGCGCTGGGCGGCACCCACACCCACCTCGGCGAGGACATCGGCCGGGCCGCCGCCTACGACATCGCCCTGCTCGACATCTTCTGGACGGCCATGTCGGGCTACGCGCACGCCCTGGCCGTGGCCGGGGCCGAGGGCATCACCGCCCGGGAGCTGGCCCCCTTCGCACAGGGCATCGGCGCGATCCTGTCGCCGCTCTTCGAGGAGTTCGCGGGCGACGTCGACGACGGCATCTACTCCGGCGAACTCAACCCGATCACCTCCGCCGTCTCCTCCATGGCGCACATCGTCGAGGCCTCCGAGTCCCGTGGCATCGAGGCGTCCGTGATGCGCGCCGCCGAGGGCCAGGCCCGCCGGGCCGTCGCGCTCGGCCATGGGACGGACGGCTTCATGCGGGTCACCGAGCTGCTGGGCCGTCCCCGGCGGTGAGCCATTCCTCCAGTACGGCGAAGTCGCGGTCGGTGAGTCCGTAGCGGTGGTCGACCCGGTGGAGGAGGGCGGGCGCGGGGTGGCGGGCGGCCACCCAGGCGCGGTCGACGTCGGTGATCTCGTCGTCGACCCAGGCGAAGGGCTGCCCCGCGGCCCAGGCCACCAGCGGCCGGGTCTTCCAGTGCGGGGCGCGGAGCCCCAGCGAGGGCTGCGCGTCCTCCTCCGGCCAGTCCACGACCGGCAGCGGGGGCAGGCCGAGCCAGGGCGCGAGGGTGGTGTTCGCGTCGTCCATCCAGGTCGTGGCCCACACCAGCTCGACGCCGAGTTCGGTGAGCCGCTGCAGGCGGGTGCCGAGGGCGGGGTCGACCCGGGTGAGCAGGGGGTGGGCGGCGGGCTCGGGCAGGGTGCGGGGCGGCGCGTACCGGGGGTACGGCCGTTCCGCCCCGAAGGGGACCAGGGTTCCGTCGACGTCGAGGAAAAGGAGCATCGGAAAACAGGATCACCCTCGGCGGGCGGCTGCGCTACTGTCGGACGTATGACTGCCGGGTCGGCCTTGTGCCGTGAGCGAGTTGGGTGTTGCCCGGCCTCTGAGTGAGGTCGCGGCGGCGGGCCAGGAGCCCGCCTCTTTCTCTTCGCCTCCGTACCGGAACCAGCGAAGAGAAAGCGAGAGAATGCCCCACGACTTCAATCAGCAGGTCATCGAGGAGTTCCGCGCCAACAAGGGCCGCGTCGGCGGCTACTTCGAAGGCGCCCGGCTCCTTCTGCTCACCACCACCGGCGCCCGCACCGGCCGCCCCCACACCACCCCTGTCGGCTACCTCCCCGACGGCGGCGACCGCGCCCTGGTCATCGCCTCGGCCGCCGGCGCGCCCACGCACCCGGCGTGGTTCCACAACCTCGTGGCCAACCCCCAAGTCACCGTCGAGAGCGGCGCGTTCACCTACGAGGCGCGGGCGGTCGTCCTCGAGGGCGAGGAGCGGGACCGGGCCTTCGCGCGGGCCGTGGAGGCCGATCCGGGGTGGGCGGCGTATCAGGAGAAGACGGAGCGGGTGATTCCCGTGATCGCCCTGCACTCCCTGGCCCAGGGCGGTCCCGGGAACATCAACGCCTCCTCCATGGGCGAGGCCATCAAGGTCGTCCACGACGTCTTCCGCCGTGAGCTCGCCCTGATACGCGAGGAGATGAACAGCGGCGGCACCGCCCTGGGCGCCCAGCTCCGCATCAACTGCCTGACCTTCTGCACCGGCCTGCACAACCACCACACCGGCGAGGACATCGCCATGTTCCCGCACCTGGCCGACAGCCACCCCGAGCTGGCCCCCGTCCTGTCCCGCCTGCGCGAGGAGCACGAGCACATCGCCGCGCTCGTCGAGGACCTGCGGGGCGTCGTGACCGCCGAGCACGCGGACCCGGCCGCCGCCCGCGCCGAGGTGGAGCGCCTGACGCGGGAGCTGGAGGCGCATCTGGCGTACGAGGAGGAGCAGTTGATACCGGTTCTGGACGCGGCGTAGGAGGCGGGAGTACGGGAGGCCGTCGACCCGCTGAGCACGTCCCCGGACCCGCTCAGGGCTCACCACGGCAGCGGCCTCCCGTGCACCACCTCCAGCCCCGCCACCGCCCGCGTCACCACCACGTACAGCCGCCGCCACCCCCGCTCCTCCCCCGCCACGATCGCCGCCGGCTCCACGGCGACGACATGGTCGTACTCCAGCCCCTTGACCACGCTCGCCGGCACGACGGCCACCCGCGCCCCCGTCTCCTGCGCGCCCCCGGCCTCGATCCCGGCCTCCCCCAGCGCCCGGCGCACCCGGGCCACGTCGGCGTCGGCGGCGACGACCCCGACCGATCCCTCCCGGCCCAGCGCATCCCGTACGGCGTCCACCACCGCACGCGGCAGATCGCCATCGCCGTCCGCCGCCCGGAAGCGCAGCTCCCCGTCCCCGCGCAGCGAACGGGCCGCCGGCACCTCCACATCCACCCGCTCCAGCAGTCGGTTGGCCAGCTCCAGCACCACCCCCGGCACCCGGAACCCCGTGGTGAGCGGTACGACGACCGCGTCCGGCTTGCCGAGGTGCGCCAGCACCGTCCGCCACGAGCGCGCGGCCCACGGCGTCGTCCCCTGTGCCAGATCCCCCAGCACGGTCACCGACCCGAAGGCGGCCCGGCGCGCGATCGCCCGGCACTCCATCGGGGACAGGTCCTGCGCCTCGTCGACGACGACATGGCCGTAGCCCTGCGGATGCTCGATGAGCCCGGCGACCTCGTCGAGCAGCACGAGGTCGGCGGCCGACCAGCGGGCCGACTTCCACGACCGCGGCGGCTTCGCCCACAGCAGCGCCTTCTGCTCGTCGGCGTCCAGCAGCCCGTCGGCGGCCTCCGCCAGCGCCTGCGGATCCATCAGCAGCCGGGACACGACCTCCTCGGGCCGGACCTTCGGCCACACCGCCTCGACGTACTCCCCGACCGCCCGCGCCCGCGAGATCTTCCGCACCCACGCGGCACCCGGCGGCCCGCCCCGCCGCTCGGCCTGCTCCAGGATCCGCCGCACGATCCGCGTCCGCACCCGCTCCCGCCCCACGGCATACGGCGGCTCCTCGGCCCGCACCCCCGCAACGATCCGCAGCAGCTCCTCCCCCGGCACCCGCCACCGGTACGACCCCTCGGGCACGGCGAGCGCACCGATCCCCTCGCCCGCGCCCACCCTCGCGTACAGGGCCCGCCGCAGCACCTGGGCCATCCGGGCGTCGTGCTTCACGACGGCCGCCCGCTCCTCGTCCGTCCCGCTGACCGGATGCCGGGCGATCTCGTCCCGCAGCGTGGACTGGCGTACGCCGATCTCGCCGAGGGCGGGCAGCACCTCGCAGATGTACGACAGGAAGGTGCGGTTGGGTCCGAGGATCAGCAGGCCGCCGCGCCGGATGCGCTGCGGGTGGGTGTAGAGCAGATACGCGGCGCGGTGCAGGCCGACGGCGGTCTTGCCGGTGCCGGGGGCGCCCTGTACGCACAGGGAGACGGCGAGGTCGCCCCGTACGAGATCGTCCTGCTCGGGCTGGATGGTGGCGGCGATGTCGCGCATCGGCCCGACGCGAGGGCGTTCGATCTCCCGGGCGACGATCTCGCTCGCGCGGGACTCGCCGCGGTCGAGGTGCTCGTCCTCCAGGCCGGTGAGGTCGGTGGCGGCGCCGCGGCTTCCCGGCGCCCAGCCGAAGCGCCGTCGTACGGCGACGCCCTGCGGGTCCCGGGCGGAGGCCTGGTAGAAGGCGCGGGAGACGGGGGCGCGCCAGTCGACGACGAGGGGCGGCTCGGCGGGGTGCTCGCTGATCCGCAGCCGTCCGATGTGCAGCGCCTGGTGATCCCCGCCGGTGAAGTCCAGCCGCCCGAAGAACAGCGGGCCCTCGGGCAGCTCGCGCAGCGCCTTGGCCTGGCTGCGCAACTGGTAGCCCAGGACCTCGGCGTCGGCTCCGGACGCGGAGGCGTTCTCGCCGATGACGACCTGTTCGTCGGCGCCTTCGAGCATGCCGGCGAGGGCGGTGCGGCAGCGGTCGTGGTGGGTTCGTTCCTGGCGGAGGGCGCGGTGGAGGGCGGGGTCGGTCGGCGTCATTCCAGCAAGCGTACAGAAGGAATGAGACTGAGTTAAATTATTTACCGAGACTCGCCTTGCGAGGTGGGCGCGGCGGCCAGCGGGGGCAGCCCCGACTCCAGCAGCCCGAACGCCCGCTCGGCCGCCACCACCGCGTCCGCCTTGACCTCGGCCACCGGCTCGCCCGCCGAGATCCGCCGCCAGTTCTCCTGCGCGAGGATCCGCTGCACGGCCACGATCTGCCCCGCCGCCAGCCGCGCGTCCAGGTCCCCGCCCAGCGCCTCGGCGAGCGCGGCCTCCGAACGCTCCAGGTAGGCGTGCATACGGGCGATCAGGGCCGGGGTCCCGTACACCAGCGAGTGATAGGCGAGGACCGCGGGGTGATCATTGAGCCCGGTGATGGGATCGAGCCGCTCGATGCCGTCCAGAAAGTTCCGCCGCAGCGCCTCGAGGGGCGAGGGCCCCTCCCGCACCACGCGCGCCGCCTCCCCCTCGTGATCGGCGATCCGGTACAGCACCAGGTCCTCCTTCGCCGGGAAGTACCGGAACAGCGTCGGCTTGGAGATCTCGGCGGCGGCGGCGACCTCGGCGACGGAGACGGCGTCGAAGCCCTTCTCGACGAAGAGCCGGATGGCGGTCTCGGACACGGTCTCGTACATACGGCGCTTCTTGCGCTCGCGCAGACCGATCTCGGCGTCACCGTCGTCACTCATGACTGTGAGCCTACGCGCGGCCGGCCCGCCGCCCCCGGCGGCTATTGCGGCAGGGCGCGCAGGAGATAGGGGTTGTCGCGGCGCGGTTCCAGGTTCAGTTCGGCCAGGGCGGCTTGCAGGGTCCAGGCGTAGGACTCCACCGCCGTGCGGACGCGGGGCACGTTCGGGTGTCGGCCCGAGACCAGGTGGTCGAGGTCCTCGTAGGCGGCGCGGACGATCTCCAGGCGCTCGTACTTGCCCCAGTCGGACAGCCAGCCCCGGGTGTAGTGGCGGGGCAGGGTGCGTTCCCAGTGGCGCTTCATGAAGTGCTTGCGGCGGTCGTCGGTCCGGGCCAGGTAGGTGTGCCGCACCAGGTCGTACAGCGGGTCGCCCACCCGGGCCCGGTCCCAGCCGATGAGGCCGATGCCGAACCGCTCGTCGACGGTGCGCACCAGCTTCCACGGGTTCAGATCGCCGTGCAGCAGCGTCGGCGTACGTCGCTCGACCGTGTGCCGCGACAGGATGGCGTGGAGCTGTCGACGGCCGGGCAGGCCGAGTCCCTCGGCCAGTGCGCGCACGTCGTCGGGCAGCCGCCGGACCAGGTCGCCGAGTTCGTCCACGCGCTGCTGGTAGAAACCATCGGACGACGCCGTCGGGTCGAGGGCCAGGTAGTCCACCCTGGTGAGCTCGTAGAGCTGGTCGACGACGCTCTCGGCCTCGTGCGGCCGCAGGCCGTCCGCGGGGTGCTCGGGCGCGGACCCGTCACGCGGGCCCAGATATGTCTGTACGGCGAAGGCACCGGGCCGCCGGCCGCCCTCCCCCAGCGCCAGCACGCGCGGCGCCCGGACCTGCACGCCCTCCTCCTCCAGGGCCCGCAGGACCGTGTGCTCGTCGAGCGTCCGCGAATCGTTCCGCCGCCGCGGTCCCGCCACCCGGCGTCGCACCACCACCGGGACGTCCGCCCTGTCGACCTGCGCCACGACCACCGTGTTGACATGGGTCGTGCCGCGCAGCAGCCGGCCCTCGGGGGCCCGGCACTCGTCGGCCAGCGCCCGGTCCACGCACGAGTCGGGGAAGTCCTGGCGGCACGGATGCGCCCGGTCCGGGTGCCACTGCACGGGCACCCGGCGGACCCGGTCGACCGGGGCGCCGTGGACGAACTCCGCCCACCGCTTCAGCAGCAACCAGATGTCGCTCAGCGGCGGAACCGGGTCGATGTCGAGCAGTTCGGCGGCGGCGGTCAGCGCGCCCTGGACCCGGACCGTGGCCTCCCTCAGCCACCGCTCGCTCGGCAGGCGCAGCTCCAGGGTGTGCAGGACGCGCATCACGTCCGGGAAGACGGACAGCGCTCTCTCGAACGCGATGTAGTGCCTCAGGTCGTCGCTCAGCCCGTTCGCCGCCTCGGGGTTCCATTGCCGAACGGCCTTGGCCCAGGCGGCGATCGCCGCGTTCCGCTGGGCCGGGGTGTGCCCCGTGCGCACGAGATGGACCGCGAGGTCGTACAGCGGGTCGCCGTACGAGGCGAGTTCCCAGTCGACGAAGACCAGCGGCGGATCGCCGTCGCGCGTCACGATGACGTTGTCGCGGTGCAGGTCGCCGTGGAGGAGGCTGAACGGCCGCCTGGCCATCGGAGGCACCCGGCCGGCCAGTCTCATCAGGGCGCCGGGCCGCACCCCGAGTCGGTCGAACATCCCTTGGTAGCGGTCCGAGTTGGGCCTTCTGACGTCCCGCTCCGTCAGTTCCACGACCGTGCGCAGGAACTCCCGGGTCTCCGGGGGAGCCGGCCACCCGTGCGGCAGCGGCGGCACCGCGTCGCGGTCGACCCGGGCCAGCCGGGCTAGCCCCTCGGCCATCGCCGCGATCAGCGAGCGGTCGACCTTCGCGACGTCGCGGCAGGTCTTCGACAGCGGAACGCCCTGCACATAGGTGTGGACGGCCGAGGTCATCCAGTCGTGGGCCAGGCAGACCGGAGCATGCTCCACCGTTCCCCTGATGGCATCGAGCACCGCCGCCTCGTCCGCCCAGGTCTTGAACACCACACGCAGGATGTCGGGGCGGGGTATGCGCACCAGTACGGGACCGTTCACCGGTTGCCGCAGCAGTAACGCCATCTCAGGGGTCAACGGCACGAGGTAGTTGGTGTGGTGATGCCCTTGGAGCTGCCGTCCGTTCTCCTCGGCGTACCGGACGAACTCCGCGTACACGGTGGGCGGACGTGCGAGTGCTGCGTTCAAATGGCTTTCCTGTGCCGCGCGTTCCTGAAGGAGGAAGAACAGGTAGTCGAGACTGTAGAGCAACCGGGAGCGCCGCGCGGCCGGAAGTCGTTCTGTCGACCCTATGAGGTGCGCCGCCCCCGCAGCCGGTACCAGTCCAGCAGCGAGGCGGCCACGGTCCGCAGAGTCGGCACCTCGTCGAGCCCCAGCGGTACGGCCGCCCGGGCCAGCACCCGCTGCACCCTCATGGCCTCGGTGGGCCAGCGCCGCCAGTTGAACGACCTGCCGGTGTCCAGGATCTCGGTCGCCCGGATGACGTCGGTGAACACGCTCTGGGCCCGTTTGAAGTCCAGCAGCCTCGGCAGGTCCTCCCGCCGGCCCTCGGTGCTGCCGGGCCGGATCTCCTCGGCCACTGCGCACCACCGTTCGATCAACCGTTCCTGCTGCTGGTCCGGATAGCGCATCAGGTACAGATGCGTGGCCAGGTCGTAGAGCGGGTCGCCCACCATGGCCAGCTCCCAGTCGATGGTCCACAGGCGGCCGGCCGGGTCGAGGACGAAGTTCTCGCGGTGCAGATCGGCGTGCAGCAGGCAGAAGGGCCGTTCCGCCAAACCGGGGACGACGACGTGTTTGCGCAGGGCGCGGAAGGAGTCCTCGTCCACGCCCAGGGCGGCGAAGAGCTCTTCGAAGGAGGCGAGGTTGTCCTGGTAGACGCGCTCCTCGACGAACCGGACCAGCCCCTCCAGGAACCCCGCGCAGTCCCCGTCCTCGGCACGGTCCTCGGGCACACAGCGCCGCTCGGCCGCCAGGGACCCGGGTGAGACACCGATCAACTGCCGGAACAGGTCCAGGATCTGGTCGACCACGGGCTCGGGAACCGTCCGCCCGGCGGCGTACCGCGAACCCAGCGTGCGGCCCTCGATGAACCGCTGCAACCGGATCTCGCCGACCTCGATCAGGTCCGGGACACCGGTGATCCGGCCCTGAAGTGCCTGCAGCAGTTGCTCCTCCGAGACGAAGCAACGCCGGTCGAACCACAGCAGGCCGCCGCGCGGCGCACGGCACTTGGCCCGGACCGGAGCGGCGTCCTCGTCGTCCTCGTCCTCACCCGCCGCGTCGGGCAGGGGGATCACATAGGTCTCGTGGTGATAGCCCTCGAGCGGACCTTCGACCGCGCTCGCGTCACCGCCGCTCATCCGAACGGCTCGTTCCCGTGTCGGGGACACCCCTTCTGCTGACATCGCCCGCTCTCTCGACCGGTCCCGCGCCAGTGGCGGGGACGTGTTGCACGGCATCCCCCTGTGAGAGCGCATCGTGCCAGAAGTGACGCGACTGTTCGCACCGAACCCCCTGAGTCAGGAGCGCGTCACGTTCACCCGAACGGGTGAGTACCCGCGGCAGTCGACACATGGCCCGGCGCGCCCGACGTCCCACCCTGCCGCCCCAGACATCCCAGTAGTCCCACACTGTCCCGGTGACGACGACATGCACCATGTACGACGGCCGCGGCGACCGTGACACGCCGCACCGCCTCCTCGAACGGGCCGACGCCGTACTGCTCGACTTCGACGGCCCGGTGTGCGACCTGTTCCGCGGCGCCTGCACCGCGCACATCGCCGACGAGGTCAAGGAACGGGCCCTGGACGAGTGGGGATGGCTCGACCCTCGTGTGAAGGCCTGCGCCGACTCCCACGGGGTGCTGCGCCACCTGGCCGACATGGCGGTACGGCGTCCGGGCGGCCACCGTGGGACGCGGCTGGGCTGGGCGGACGGCATCGTCACCCGGTACGAGTACGCGGCGGTGCTCCGGGCGGCCCCCACGCCCGGTGCGAGCGAGCTCGTGGGCGAGCTGGACCGGCTCGGCAAGACCCTGCTGATCGTGACCAACAACGCCGAGGGCCCGGTGCGCGAGTACCTCGAACGACGGAATCTGCTGAGGCACTTCACGGCCGTGCTGGGCCGCGACCCGCACGATCCGCATCTGATGAAGCCGCATCGCCACGTCGTCGACCGCGCCCTGGCCGAGCTCGGCAGGCCGAACCCGTCCCGGACCCTGCTGATCGGCGACCAGCTCACCGACCTGGCTGCGGCCCGGAGCGCGCAGGTGCCGTTCCTCGGCCTCACCCGGGACGAGAGGACGGCGGCACTGATGCGGCACGGGGGCGCGCACAGCGTGATCGCCTCGTTCGAGCCGCTCATGAGCGCGCTGTCGACCCTCCCGACGCGCTGAGCCCCGACGCGGTCACTCGGTCGCCAGATACTCCCAGACGGAGTCGAACCACTCCTGCCGCTCGGTCACGAAGACGGAGCCGGGTGAGTTGGGATCGTCGTCCGTCACATGGTGCTCCAGGACGGCGCCGAGCCCGACGACGTCGAGGGCGGGAATCGTCTCCTCGTCCAGCACGACGGGGCGTTCGACCACCTTGTACATGCCGTGCAGGGCTTCCGTGCGGTTGAAGAGGTAGAGCTTGAACGTCGGGGTGAGCGGCGCCCACCGGATGGCGACGTCGACCTCCCCCACGAGCTGTTCGGCCTCCAGCTCCTGCAGGACGAGCCGCAGCGACTGCAGATGGCGCCGGGTTATCCCGCGCAGCCGCTCCTGCGGGCGGGGGTCGTCCGGGTTGCCGACGGTCCGCGGATAGGGCAGCGGCAGGTCCTCCGAGGGCAGCAGCATGCGCAGGGCGATCCGCCGCGGGGCGACCTCCCCGGAGCGGATCCGCTCGGCCTGGATCCAGAAGTGCGCGGCCAGGGACTCGGAGGTGAAGGTGAAGACGTCCAGGGCGACCTCGGGCTCCTGGAACGCCCTGGCCATGTGCGGGCCCAGGGTCATACGGCCCGGATGCGCCGAGCGGCCGGCGGGCTGCTGCCGGTCCTGGGGCGGCGGCGACCCGATCACCCGGGATCCGCTGCCCTGCCGGGACTCGACGAGCCCGCGCTCGACGAGCTCCCTCAGCACTCGTTGGACGGTGTCCCGGGAGACCCCCAGGTCCTGGGCCAGCTCACGCTGCGGCGGCAGCAGGGAGCCCAGGGCGTAGGTGCCGTCGGACATACGGAGGAGGAGTGCGTCCAGCACTCGCTCGAACTCCTTGCCGCCTCCCTCGGCGGCCCGCTGTCCACCCACCCGCCGACCGTACCGCTTCTCACCCGCCTGCACACCGATTTCAGTCAACTGACCGGTCCAACCGCCGGTCCAGTTAAGGGATCTAGCCGTCAGGGAAAACCAATCTCAGGCCAACCAGCCCAATTGGAAGGCCAATTGGGCGCCTTGATGAATCCGAAAGGTGCGGGTGGGGGACATGGTGCTGTTCCAGGCGCTGTGCGCATTAACCGAGTTGACGCTGGGCCTGATGGCGCAAGCGAGGTTGGGGGTGATGGGGCTGGTCGTCCTGACAGCCGTCTTCATCGGTGTCCGGGCCCGGCACAACCAGCTCGCGGTGGGGGCGGTCGTGCTGTTCGTGTTCCTGATGAGTCAGGCCTGAGCCCGCACCCCTCGCAGTACCGACCCCAGCGAATCCACGACCGCGGTGGCCCCGGCCTCCCGCAGCAGCTTCGCCTTGCGGTCGTTACGCGCGTAGCCCAGGAACGGCACTCCGGCGCTGTTCGCGGCGACGAGGTCCGAGGGGGTGTCGCCGATCATCAGGGCGGACGTGGGGGCCGCGCCCATGGCGTTCAGGGCACGGTTCAGGCAGTGCGGGTCCGGCTTCAGCCGGTGCAGGTCCTGGGTGCGGCCGTAGATGTGAGGGCTGAAGCAGGGCAGCAGACCGCGGCTGTTCAGATACGCGCGGACCACGCGGGGGGAGTTGTTGGTGGCTATGGCCAACCGGGATCCGACCGCCGACCAGGTGCGTATCAGCGGGTCGGCATACGCGGTGGGCATCGCGGAGGAGGTCGCCCGCAGTTCCTCCTGGGTGAGCCGCTCCTCCAGTTCCGCGACCAGGTCGCTGCCGGGGTGCCGGCGGTCCACGGCGCGCAGGACGACGTGCGGGTCGAGGGACTCGCGCTCCTCCTCCGTCAGCAACCCGTGCAGCCCTCGCCCCTCCAGCCAGTCCACCAGGTCGATGGCCACCCGTTCCGCCTTGTGCCCGGCGAAGAGGCGGCAGATCGGTCCGTCGAAGTCCCAGAGCACGACGCGAGCGTGCTTGATCAGTTCCCGGAGCTGTTCCGTCTGGTTCTCGGTCTCGGCGGTCACGGGTTCAGTCTGCGTCGTATCAGAAGTCACTAGGAGAGTGTCAGGTCAGTGGTGATGGTTTCCCAGAGGGCGTCGAACCACTTCTGGGATTCCTCCACGAACGCGGCGTCGCGCTGTCCGGCCTGTCGCACGAAGGAGAACAGCAGGGACTGGGAGCCGAGGGCGTCGTACATGTCCAGGGTCCGGCTCTCGTACTCCTCCTGGCGCTCGGTCAGGACGTAGTAGCCGATCAGGGCTTCGTCGCCGTTGAGGAGATAGAGCTTCACCGGTGGTGTGAACGGCAGCGCGCGGAAGGTGACCCGCACATCGACGCCGTGCGTCGACCGCATGGCCTCGAGATTGTGGCGCAGCACCTGGGCCTGGGCGTTGCGCATCGCCAGCCAGCGCTGGTGCACGGGGTCGTCGTCGCCGCCTCCCTCGACCAGCACCGGGAAGGCGAGGTGGATGTCCCGCGACGGCAGCAGGACGCGGACGTCGATCGACTCGGGGCGGATCGAGCCGTCGTGGATCAGGCGCAACGGTTCGCCCAGGGCCAGCATCAGGGTCTCGGAGGTGTGGCATACGACGTCCACGCGGACGTGCGGTGCCGAGAAGGCCTCCGTCAGCCGGGGCGCCAGGCTGACCATCGTCGGCTGCGGGGCGCCCCGCGTGGGGGTCGGCAGGGCGATGCGCGGCGGGCTTCCCTTGCTGACGTTGGTGAGCAGGCCGTCCTCCTGGAGGGCGCGCAGGGCCTGGCGTACGGTGCCTCGCTCGACGCCGAACTCCTCGGCCAGCTCGGCCTGGGTGGGCAGACGGTCGCCCGCCTTGAGGTCTCCGACGCGGATGCGTTCCCGCAGGATGTCGGCGATCTCCTGGGGCGAGAGTCTCCTGCTGCCGTTCACTGCCACGTTCTCCTGGGTCACGACCAAACGCTACAACTCACACCCATCTAGTGGGAGTTGTTTGTACCTTGTTTCAAGGTGGGGGCCAAGTGGGGACAACTTAATCAGAGTTGGCGTCAAGTTGGTCAAGTTGGCGGAAGTAATCCTTCCATCCCCAGGAGCCCGAAGGAGGAAACACCGATGCCCGTCCTCGCACTCCTCTCCGCCGTCTTCGTCGTCGGCGTCGAACAGACCCTCCAGTGGAAGTACGGCGCCACCGGCATCATCGGACTGCTGCTGCTCACCATAGGCATCAAGGCCAAGAGCCCGGCCGTCAGTTCCATCGGGGCCGTCGTCCTCGCGATCCTGGTCTCGGGGCCCGCCCTATGATCCAATCGGCAAACACCCTGATCAAACGCTGTGGGGGATGATCAGCTCGAGAGCAGCAGCTCCGAACTGATCGTCTCCCACAGTGCGTTGAACCACACATGCGACTGCTCCACGAACGTCATGTCCCGCAGTCCGGCCCCCTGCTCGAAGGCGAACAGCATGGACTGGATGCCCGGGGCGTCGTACATCTCGAGCTGCTGCTGCCCGATCTCCACCTCGCGGCGGCTGAGCGTGTAGTAGGCGAAGAGCGCCTCCGTGCTGTTGAGCAGGTACAGCTTCACCGGCGGGGTGAACGGCAGCGCGCGGAAGGTGACCCGCACATCGATGCCGTGCGTGGAGCGCAGCGCCTGCAGATTGTGCCGCAGCACCTGTCCCTGGGCGTTGCGCATCGCCAGCCAGCGCTGGTGCACGGGGTCGTCGTCGGTCGAGTCCGAGTCCGAGTCCTCCACCGGCGTCGGAAAGGCGAGCGGGATGTCACGGCTCGGCAGCAGCACCCGGACGTCGACCTTGGCCGGTTTGAGCTGCCCGGCGTGGATCTGGCGGAGCGGCTCGCCGATGGCGAGGGTGAGGGAGACCGAGGTGAGACACAGGGCGTCGATCTCGACGTGCGGGGCCGCGAAGGCGGACGCGATCCGCGGGCCGAGGGCCACCATGGTGGGCGCCGGCGGGGCTCCGGGACCGGTCAGCGCCTTGCCGAGGTCGGGGGCGACGGTCGCCGGGGCGCCCTTGGACACATTGGTGAGCAGGTGCTCGGACTGCAGGATGCGCAGCGCCTGCCGTACGGCTCCGCGCTCGACGCCGAACTCGTCCGCCAGCCTGGCCTGGGTGGGCATGCGCTGGCCAGGCCGCAACTCGCCCGAGGTGATCCGGGCGCGCAGCTCGTCGGCGACCTCCCGGTGTGACTTCTGTGGCCGCTGTGAACTCTTCCGTCCATTGACGGAGGCGTGTTTCGGCTCCACGACCAAACATTACAACTTCCCGCCATCTTTAGGCAGTTCCAGGGATGGTGGTTATAAGACGCTTCCTGGCGGTCATAAGTACAGTGAAGTTGGTCGCCAACTTAAGCAACATGGTCGAGCTTCAGGAAGGTTGGCCAGCATGCCGCTTGTCTACCTCGCCGTCGCCGCGCTCGTCATTGGATTCGAGCAACTCATCCAGTGGAAGTACGGGCCGATGGGCATCATTGCCTTCCTCGCCCTGTCCATCGGCATCAAGGCCAAGAACACCATGATCGGCGGCATCGGCGCGGTGATCCTCGTCATGCTGCTCGCCCACTAGCGCCGTCCGGGCTCCCTTCCGGAGGGGAGCCGGGAGCCCGGCCGGTCAGCACAGCCACAACCGAACAGCGACAACTGAACAGCGACAGTGACTCGCACAGCCACAACTGAACAACAACCGTTGGACAACCGGTGATCAACAACTACAACCGCATAGCTCGCTACGGATGAGCAGACCTGTCGTCGGCAGAGAGGAGGGTCAGAAGATGTCCGGGCACCAAGGTCGCCTGGACGTACGCAGCAGGGCGTCGGCCACCCGGGCGGCGCCCGCTCGTTCTTCCCGCACCCGCCCCAGCGCCGCGAGCCGTACGGCGGACTCGTCGCCGAGCCACAGCGTGCCCAACTCGGCGATGTCGAGGGTGAGATCGGCGGTGGCCGTGGTCGGCGTGCATGACGCCCCGTCCGCGGCCGCCTCGAGCCGGTACCGCCCGCCGCTCAGCCCCGCCGGGTCCACGACCTCCAGCACCAGGACGCCCTCCCCGGCATACGTACGCGCCTCCAGAGCCCGTACGACGTCCAGGACCCGCACCCACAGCCAGTCCGCCAGCGATGTGATCATGGCGGCCCGGGGGTCGGGGAGGACGAAGGGCAGCAGGTCGTCGGGGGCCCGCCAGTCGCTCTTCACCGTCGCGATCCAGTCGATCGAGCACAGGTAGCGCCACAGGTTGCGCTCGGCGGCCGGGGTCGTGGCGCTCAGCCAGTTGACGGTGGCCGTGTTGAGCGGCTGCTTGCCGTCGCCCCAGTGATCGTCCGCCTTGTACGACACCAGGCCCTCGACCTCGCCGCCCGCCGCGCGGTACACGGCGTAGAACGGCTCCGTCCACGGGGACCTGTCCGGGCGCAGCACTCCGGTGTTGGTCTGCCACCACCTCTCGTCCCGGTCGACGGCACCCGGCTGGGCGCGGCGCACGCGCTCATGCAGCTCCGGGCCGATCTTGCGTACGTCCGCGCCGTCCACGAGGTCGATACGGCCGCCGTCGTCCGGGCCGGACCACTTCGGGTCGAGGCCGGTGCGGTGGACGTCGACCGTCCACTGGGCGGTCCAGGTGGCCGGGCCGAAGCCGTAGCGGCCGTAGATCGGGTACTCGGCGGCGATCAGGGTCGCCACGACGTCGCCTCTGTCCTTCGCCGCGGTCAGGTCGTGGGCCATCATCCGGGTGAGGAGGCCTCGGCGGCGGTGGGTGGGGCTGACGGTGACGTTGGAGATGGCGTCGGCGGGGACGGGGGTGCCGCCGACCGCGGTGATCTCCTGGGCGAAGGATCGGAAGGTGGCTACGCAGCGGCCGGCGTCGTAGGCGCCGAGGGTGCGGGTGGGGTCTATGTAGGAGGACCGGTCCGCGATCTCCGCCTCCGTGACGTCGGGGGTGCGGAGGAAGCCGGTGTTCAGGGCCCGGATCCAGTCGGGGATGTCGGCCACTGTGATGGGGCGGACGTCGATGTGGGGTTCGGGGCGGGTCATGGGGCCACGGTAGGTGGGCGGGCGCGGAGGTGTCGCCGAGTTTTCCTCGCCCCCGCCGCCCCTACCCGTCCCATCCCCAGGGGCTCCGCCCCTTCAACCCCACTGGGGCTACCGCCCCAGACCCCGCTCCGGGGCCCTGAAGGGGCCTTGTCCTCAAACGCCGGACGGGCTGGATGTGCGGGCCGGGGTGGGAAGGTGGCGCCCGGATGATGCCCACCAGCGCTGAAAGGTAGCGCCCCCAGCGGGTGGGTGGGGGCTCGGGACGGCCAAGACTCGTCCTCACACACCGGACGAACCGGATGGCGCCGACCCACGTTGAAAGGTGGCCCCCCAACGGGCGCGCGAGGGCTCGGGACGGCCAAGACTTGCCCCCAAACACCGGACGAACCGGATGGCCTCGCCCGCCCGTTGGGGGCGCGACCCGAACCCCGGACGAGCCGGATGATGCCGACCGGCGTCGAACCCCACCCCTACGTCAGCAGGTCGTCCACCTGGGCCTCGCCGTCTCGGTAGCGGCGGGCGATCTCCGCGCTGCACTCGTCGGTCGTGCGCTGCAGCGCCTGGCGGCGGCCCGACACCTCGTGCTCGTAGCGCACGAGTCGCCCCATCGCGGTGTTCAGCTCGGCGTCCGTGCGGGCGGTCAGGTCCGACAGTTCCACCTCGGCCAGCATCTCCGACGCCAGCCTCCGGTACTCCTCGCTCTGCGGGGTGCCCAGCGTCACATGGCGGGCCGAGGAGCGATGGCGGGCCGGGGCGTCGGTGAGGATCTCCGGGAGGCGGTCCACGACCGACGCCGCGCCCGCGGGAGAGCGGCGCGCGAGTTCCGCCCGCAGGATGTCGATCCGCCCCTGCAGCAGTCGCCGTACATAACTCAGGTCCGCCTCGTCGCGCTGGGCGTCCCGCCGCAGGGTGCGCAGTTCGGGCAGACTCAGCACGGTCAGGTCCTGCTCGGGCGGTTCCACGGGCAGCCGTGCGTGCGGGCCCGGGCCCGGATCGTCGGCGGTGCGCTGTGTGGGCGGCCTGAAGGCGGCCGGCTGACCCGCTTGGGTCAGCACGACAGCCCCAGGCGGCTGCCCGGTACTCGGTGTGCTCATGTGCCTCTACCGTCCCCTCGACCGGCGTGTGGGAGCATCGTGCCATCCCAAAGGGCCGCTATGTGACCGAGCGCCCGTGAACAGCCCCAGATGGGTGCTTAGGGCTCCAAAATGAAGCCCCTTACCGGGTACTCGCCTGCGCACGGCATGATGGCCGCATGCGAGCTGTGGTGCAGAGAGTGGACGGCGCGAGTGTCGTCGTGGACGGTGAGACCGTCGGGGAGATCAGCGGTGAAGGGCTGTGCGTCCTCGTCGGGGTGACCCATGAGGACACCAAGGAGAAGGCGGCCCAACTCGCCCGCAAGCTCTGGTCGATCCGCATGCTGGACGACGAGAAGTCGTGCAGCGACATCGATGCCCCGCTTCTCGTCATCAGTCAATTCACCCTCTACGGCGATGCACGCAAGGGGCGCAGGCCCACCTGGAACGCCGCCGCCCCCGGCGACGTCGCCGAGCCGCTCGTCGACGAAGTCGTCGCCCAACTGCGCGGCCTGGGCGCGACGGTGGCGACGGGCCGGTTCGGCGCCAAGATGCGGGTGTCGCTGACGAACGACGGCCCGTTCACGGTGCTCGTGGAGATCTAGAGCGCTGACTAGGTGTTCTGTCCCGGGAGGTTGTGGACGGTGACAGGGCTCACGGCTGATCGATCTTGAAATGGGTGAGGGCC
>NZ_JBNGGG010000084.1:0-16539 GCF_049974585.1 Streptomyces sp. UG1
CCGGGTGCGCGGATGCCGGGTGCGCGGATGCCGGGTGCGCGGATGCCGGGTGCGCGGATGCCGGGTGCGCGGATGCCCGGGGGTGCGGATGCCCGGGGGTGCGGATGCCCGGGGGTGCGGGTGGTGCGGGGGGGGATGCGGGGGTGCGCCAGGATGCCGACGCTCCACCGCCCTTGCCCGGCCGGTCGACGCCGGGCCGCCCCCGCCCGCCCCACCCGACCTGCCGGCGCTCCACCGCCCTGGCACCTGCCAGCGCTCCATCACCGCTGCCCGACCTGTCGACGCCCCCGGCCCGCCCCGGTTCGACCCGCCCGCCCTGTGGCACTCCACGGCCCCTGCTCGACCCGCCTCGCCTGCCACCGCTCCATCACCCCTGCCCGGCCTGTCGACACCCCGCCGCCCCCGCCCGACCTGACCGACCTGTTCACGCCCACTCGACCCGCCCGACCCGCTGGCACTCCACCGACCCTGCCCGACCTGTCGGCGCCCCGCCGCCGCGACCGCCCCGACCGCCCCGACCGACCTGTTCACGCCCACTCGACCCGCCCCACCCACCACCACTCCACCGACCCGCTCGAGACCCGCCCCACCCACCACCACTCCACCGACCCGCTCGAGACCCGCCCCACCCGCCAGCACTCCATCACCCCTGCCCCGCCTACCAGCGCCCCGCCACCCCCTGACCGGCCTGCCGACACTCCACCGCCCCGGCTCGGCCCGCCCCGCCAGCACTCCATCACCCCTGCCCCGCCCACCAGCGCCCCGCCGCCCCCGCCCGACCCGCCGGCACTCCACCGACCCTGCCCGACCCGCCCGTCCCGTGGCACTCCACCGCCCCCGCTCGACCCGCCCCGCCTGTTCGCGTTCGCCTTCGTCGTCGGGCGGCCCCGTCCCACCCCTTCGCCCCGCACCCTCCCGGCCCTCACCAAGAGGCGGGGGTGAGTGGGAGGGTGAAGATGGGGACAAGAGGTGGTAGACCGCTCTCAGCGACAGAGAGGTCGGCCGTGGGCACATTCGAAGAGCAGGGCGTTGACCGGCAGTGGTTCGATGTGGCGGACGCTGCGGCCCTGCTGCTCGACGCCCAGGGGCGGGTGACGGGCTGGACCAGGGACGCGGAGCGGCTGCTGGAGTACCCCGCGGCCGAGGTGGTGGGCGCGAAGGCGGGGAGCCTGCTGGCCGCCGAGGACGCGCTGCGGGTGGCCGACCTCGGGCGGCGGTGCCGTAGGGACGGCGGCTGGGCGGGGCTGCTGACCGCGGTGCGCCGGGGCGGGGAGCCGGTCAGGCTGATGGTGCGGGTCACCTCGGCGCAGGAGCCGCCCGGTCCGTCACGCTGGCTGGTGCTGTTGTCTGAGATGGGCCACGCCCCGGGCTGGGCCATGAGCCGGCCGGTGCTGGAGCAGATGGTCGCCGGATCGCCCGTCGGGATCGCGATCGTGGACACCGACCTGCGGTTCGTGTGGTCGAACGAGGCCCTGGAGCAGTTCGGCGGCGGCCCGGCCAGGAACCGGCTGGGGATGCGGCTGGCCGACGTCCAGCCGGGCCTGGACGCCGAGTCGATCGAGGCGCAGATGAGGCGCGTGCTGGAGACCGGCGACCCGGTGGTGGGGTACGAGCACGTCGGCCTCGTGCGGTCCGCACCGCAGCGCGAGACGGCGCACATGATGTCCTTCACCCGGCTCGACGACGAGCACGGCAATCCGATGGGCGTGTACTACACGGTCGTCGACATCAGCGAGCGCCACCGCGCCCGGCAGCGCCTCGCCCTGCTCGACCGGGCCGGCGAGTGCATCGGCCGCAGCCTGGACATCATGCAGACCGCGCAGGAGCTCTCCGACGTGGCGGTGCCGACGTTCGCCGACTTCGTCGCCGTGGACCTGCTGGCGTCGGTGCTCGCGGGCGCCGAGCTGGCCCCGGGCCCGCCGGGCGACACGGCCGATGTGCCGCTGCGCCGCGCGGGGCACCAGTCGGTGAACGAGAACGTGCCGGAGGCCGTCGTCGCGATCGGCGAGGTGGCCACCTACCTCGCCGGGTCCCCGCCGATCCGCGCCCTGACGACGGGCACGTCCTGGCGCCAGGAGCGCCTCGATCCGCTCGCCAAGGAGTGGGCCACCGACATACCCGGCGGCCGGGAGGCGACGTTCCTGGAGCTGGGGCTGCACAGCGTGATGATCGTGCCGATCCGCGCCCGGGGCGTCACCCTCGGCGTGACGACGTTCTTCCGGCGCCGTCGCCAGGCCCCCTTCGACGAGGACGACCTGGCCCTCGCCGAGGACCTGGTCTCGCGCGCGGCCGTCTGTGTCGACAACGCCCGCCGCTACACCCGGGAGCGCGACGCCGCGCTGGTCCTGCAGCGCAGCCTGCTCCCCCACCGGCTGCCGGAGCAGGACGCGGTGGAGGTCGCCGCGTGCTATCGCCCGGCCGACGAGCTGACCGGCCTCGGCGGCGACTGGTACGACCTGATCACCCTGTCCGGCGGCCGGGTCGCCCTGGTGGTGGGCGAGGTGCCGGGGCACGGCATCGACGCCGCCGCGGCGATGGGCCGGCTGCGCACCGCCGTACGGACCCTCGCCGCGCTGGACCTGCCGCCCGAGGAGGTGCTCGCCCACCTGGACGACCTGGTGGCGCGGTCGGCCCGCGAGGAGGGCGTCGAGCCGGGCACGGAGGAGGCCGCCATCGCCCAGTCCGTGGGGTCCGGATGCCTGTACGTCGTCTACGACCCGGTCGACGGGCAGTGCACCATGGCGGCCGCGGGCCATCCGGCGCCGGCGGTCGTGCTGCCCGACGGGGACGTCACCTTCGTCGACCTGCCGCAGGGAGCGCCGCTCGGTGTGGGCGGTCCCCCGTTCGAGTCGGTCGAGCTGGCCCTGGCGGCGGGCAGCACGCTCGCCCTGCACACCGACGGGCTGCTGGCGCGTGAGGACGGCGCGTGGGTGGTGGAGACCGACCGGGACCGGCTGCGGCGGGCCCTGGAGCGACGCGCGGACACACTCGACCTGAGCTGCCGGACCGTGGTCGACGCGCTGGTGCCGGCCCGCCCGAACGACGACGTGGCGCTGCTGATGGCCCGCACCCGGCTGCTCGGCGCCGAGCAGGTCGCCGACTGGGATCTGCCCGCCGACCCGGCCGCCGTCGCCGCCGCCCGCAAGACGGCCGCCCAACTGCTGGCGCAGTGGGGCCTGGAGGAGCTGGCGTTCACCACGGAACTGGTGGTCAGCGAGCTGGTCACCAATGCGATCCGGTACGCCGCGGGCCCCATCCGGCTGCGCCTGATCAAGGAGCGCGCGCTGATCTGCGAGGTCTTCGACGGCGGCGCCACCGCCCCGCACCTGCGCCATCCGCGCACCACGGACGAGGGCGGCCGCGGCCTGCTGCTGGTGTCCCAGGTCACCCAGCGTTGGGGCACGCGTTTCGTCCCCGAGGGGAAGATCATCTGGGCCGAGCAGCCTCTGACGGATCCCTCGCCATGAGGTCGGGTCCCACTCTTCGACCTGCCGAATCGGCGCAGATGTAGTACATCGATACATACGCCATATATGTGACACGGAAGACTGGTCGGATCCCGGCGGTGAGGCGAGAGCCATGGACGAGAAGGCGATCGACTACGAGGCGGTCTTCCAGAGCCTGCCCGGGATGGTGGCGCTGCTCACCCCGGAACTGGTCTACGCCGACGCCAACGAGGACTTCCAGCGGCTGTCCGGACGCACCCGCGACCAGTTGGTGGGCCGGTACGTCTTCGACGTCTTCCCCGAGAACCCCAAGAACTCCGCCGCCGCCGGCATGCGCAACGTCCAGGCGTCGATCCATCGCGTGGTGGCCACCGGCGAGCGCGACACCATGGCGCCGCAACGCTACGACGTCGAGGATCCCGACCGGCCCGGCCACTGGGAAGAGCGTTACTGGAGCCTCGTCAACGCGCCCCTGCTCGACCCCGACGGGAAGGTGACGCTGATCGTGCACCGGATCGAGGAGATCACCGAACTGATCCGGGCGCGCGGTCGACGGGACGGCCCGGGCATGAGCAGCACCCAGGTGCTGGAGGCCGAGCTGTACACCCGCGCCCGGGAGCTGCAGGAGCTCAACGAACGGCTGCGGCAGGCCCACGCCCGCGAGCGCGAGGTGGCCCTGGCCCTGCAGGAGGCGATGCTGCCCGCCCACCGGCAGGTCCGCAGCCGCCGGGCCGCCGTGCGCTACCGGCCCGCGGTCGGCGCGCTGAACGTGTGCGGCGACTGGTACGACGTGGTCGAGCTGGTCGGCGGCAACCGTATCGGCGTCTCCGTGGGCGACGTGGTCGGGCACGGACTGGAGGCGGCCGGTGTCATGGGCCAGTTGCGCAGCGCGCTGACCGCGACCTCCCGGGTGGCCGACGGCCCGGCCCAGGCGCTGGACGTGCTGGGGCGGTACGCCCATGTCGTCGACGGCGCCGAATCGGCCACCGCGGTCACGACCTTCATCGACTGCGACGCGCGCACCATCACCTACAGCAGCGCGGGCCATCCGCCGCCCGCCCTGGTCCACCCCGACGGCCGGGTGGAGTTCCTCGACCGGGCCACCGACCCGCCGCTGGACGCCCGTCCCGACCCGATGCCGCGACCTGAGGCCGTCACCGCCTACACCGGCGGCGCCACGCTCGTGCTGTACACGGACGGCCTGGTCGAGCGCCGCCACGAGGACATCGACACCGGGCTGGCCCGCCTCGCCGACTCCCTGGTCCGCCACCGCACGGACGACCCCGAGTCCCTCGCCGACGCCGTGCTGCTGGAACTGCTGCCGCCGGGCGGCGCGACGGACGACACGGCGCTGGTCATCGTGCGGCTGTGATGAACGAGCAGACGCACCGCCGCACCGCAAGGACGGGCCACCTGCCACCCGGCGACCGTGATCACGCCAAACCGGGCCATCGGGTTGCCGCGCCCAACCCCGGAAGACCAGGCTGGTCCGGCGGCCCCTCCCCACCCGCGAAACGCCGACGCATACCGCCTCCTGACATCCAGTCAGGAAAATCGGCATGGTTCGGCATCCGTCCGACCCGACCCAGTTCCGGCCACCCACCCCTGCGCCTACACTGGCACCCCCATGGCACGCTGGTTGACCTGCCAGAACGCGGCGGCCCGAGCTGATCCCCCCGAGTGAGGAGCGCCCCTTTGTTCTACTACGTACTGAAATACGTGTTGTTGGGACCGCTGCTGAGACTGGTCTTCCGGCCCCGAATAGAAGGCCTGGAGCACGTACCGGACACGGGAGCGGCCATCGTCGCCGGCAACCACCTGTCGTTCTCGGACCACTTCCTGATGCCGGCGATCCTCAAGCGGCGCATCACCTTCCTCGCCAAGAAGGAGTACTTCACCGGCCCCGGCATCAGGGGCCGCCTGACCGCGGCGTTCTTCCGCAGCGCCGGCCAGATCCCGGTCGACCGCACCGGCAAGGAGGCGGGCCAGGCCGCGATCCGCGAAGGACTCGGGGTCCTGAGCAAGGACGAGCTCCTCGGCATCTACCCGGAGGGCACCCGCTCCCACGACGGCCGCCTCTACAAGGGCAAGGTCGGTGTCGCCGTGATGGCCCTCAAGGCCGGGGTCCCGGTCATCCCGTGCGCGATGATCGGCACCTTCGAGGCGCAGCCGCCGGGCAAGGTCATCCCCAACATCCACCCGGTGACGATCCGTTTCGGCAAGCCCCTGGACTTCTCCCGCTACGCCGGCATGGAGAACGAGAAGGCGATCCTGCGCGCCGTGACCGACGAGATCATGTACGCGATCCTGTCGCTCTCGGAGCAGGAGTACGTCGACCAGTACGCGGCCGTCGCCAAGGCGGAGCAGGAGGCCGCGACCAAGGCGCCCAAGGTGGACAAGGAGCGCAAGTTCCCGCGCCTGCCCATCAGTTGACTGGAATCCATCAGCTGACCGGACTCGCTCAGCCGAAGGACTCCAGCGCCTCGTCGAGCACCCGGCGCAGCCGCAGCGCGTCCTGCGCCGCAGCGCTCACCAGCACGGCGGGCCCGGCCAGCGGCATCACCGCGGCGGTCTCGCCCAGCATCCGGGCCGCCACCGGAGCATCGGCGAACTCCGGCCGTACGACGACGAGTTGACCTACGGCACGCAGTCCGCCGAGCCCTGCGGGCCCGTCCCAGCCGCCCGGCGCCCCGGGCCCGCAGGAGAGCTCCTGGTCGAGGGCGACCCGCCCGGCGACGCGCACCCGGATCCGGCTGCCGAGCCGCCCGGGCTCCTCCCCGGCCCGCCCCAGCACCTGCTCCTCACGCAGCACGAGCCGACCCGTCGCACCGACCTCGACGTGGGTCGTGACGTGCAGGTCGCTGCCCCGGGCGGAGATCAACTGCTCGGGCAGCCAGTGCAGTTCAGCTCCGTCGGCCACGGACAGCCGTACGTCGTAGCGGGCCTCGCCCTTGTTCTGCCCCGGCAGCGCGATGGTGGCCGCGGCCGAGCCGACGCGCAGCCGCGCGCCGTCCGCCGCCTCGGCCTCGACGGTGAAGTGGTCGCCACCGAGCGGCCCGCTCATCGCGCCGACGAGCACGACCCGCGCCTCGGCACCGCTCCCCCGGGTCCGCCGCAGGGCGAGCGGTCCGTCGCCGTCGAGCACGGGCAGCGCCGTGCCGCCCCGCCCGTCGTCCCGGGCGGCGATCCGCGCGTGGGCCCGTACCCCGCCGGCGAGGGTCGTCATGCCGTCCACGCCTCGAGCCGCGCCCGCACCCATGCGGCGACGTCCCGCACTCCGGGCTCGCCGCGCAGCGACTGGAACACCACCGGCAGTTCGGCGCGCTGCGCCTTGGCGTCGGCCGCCATCCGCGCCAGGTCGGAGCCGACGTACGGGGCGAGGTCGGTCTTGTTGACGACGAGCAGGTCGGCGGTGGTGACGCCGGGCCCTCCCTTGCGGGGGATGTCGTCCCCGCCGGCCACGTCGATCACGAAGATCTGCGCGTCGACGAGCCCCTTGGAGAAGGTGGCGGTGAGGTTGTCACCGCCGGACTCGACGAGGACGAGATCGAGGGGACCGACCTCGTCCTCCAGGTCCTCGACGGCTTCGAGGTTCGCGGAGATGTCGTCCCGGATGGCGGTGTGCGGGCACGCCCCGGTCTCCACGGCGGTGATCCGCTCGGGCGGCAACACGGCCTCCCGCAGCAGGAACTCGGCGTCCTCACGCGTGTAGATGTCGTTCGTGACGACGGCGAGGGACAGTTCGTCGCGCAGCGCACGGCACAGCGCGGCGACGGTCGCGGTCTTGCCGGATCCGACGGGTCCTCCGAGGCCGATGCGCAGGGCCCGGCGGGATCCGTCGGGGCGGTGGGCGTCGGCGCTGACGGCGCCGGGGCCGTCGTGGGAGTGGTCGAGGTGCATGGGCGGCTCCTTCGGTTCGAGTGGTGGTGGGGGCTGGCCTGGTTCGGTGGTGGACGGGGTGCTACGACGCGAACAGCCGTACGGCCCACGCCGCATGTGCCTGTGCCGCGATCTCCAGCAATGGCCCCGACGCCGCGGGCAACTCGTCGACGCCGCTGTCCACGACGCGCCGCCCCGCCTCCACGGCCCGGTCCACGACCCGGTCCAGCTCCGGCGCCAACCGGGCCAGCACGGCCGTGGCGTCGAAGGGATCGAGGCTCAGCAGCCGCACCGTCGCGGTCGCCGGGCCGCTCACGCTCTCGTACGCGGCGCAGTAGGCCGCCTCGACGGCTCCCAGCCCCGCGGCCCGCGCCGCGGCCCCCAGCACGACCGGCTGATGGGCGCCCTTGGGGAACCGGCGTGCCAGGGCGTCGAGTTCCGCCGAAGGCCAGGTCGCCCGAGCGGCCCGCATGAGCTGCCGCCCCAGCTTCCGGGCGGCGAGCCGCAGCGCGGGCGACGGCGTACGGGCGTCGGCCGCCGCGTCGAGGGCGCCCGCGTCGACGCCGAGCGCGGCCGCCGCGGCGAGCGCGGCCGCGACCAGGCCTGCCGTGTGCAACCGCCCCCGGCAGAAGTCCTCCAGGCTCGCGGCCCCGGTGATCCGCCCCGCCTTGACGGCCGCCTCCGCCCCGCCGGAGTGCGCGTGGCCCCCGGCGGGAAAGCGGCCGTCGGCGAGGACGAGCAGTGCTGCGCGTGACATCGAAAGCCCGGCCGTCAGAACAGGAAGTAGCGCTGGGCCATGGGCAGTTCGGCGGCGGGCGTGGCCTCCACCAGCTCCCCGTCGATGTGCACGGCGAAGCTGTCGGGGTCGATCCGTACGTCGGGCCGCGCGTCGTTCTGACGCATGTCGGCCTTGGTGACGCCACGCGTGGAGTCGATGGCCACGAACCGCTTGCCGAGCTGGAGCCGCTCCGGGAGACCGTCCTCGATGGCGAGCGGCGCCACGAAGTTGACCGAGTTCGAGGCGGGCGCCCGCCCGATCGCGCCGAACATCGGCCGGGGCAGGATCGGCTGCGGGGTCGGGATGGAGGCGTTGGCGTCGCCCATCTGCGCGTACGCGATCTGCCCGCCCTTGATGACGACCTGCGGCTTGACGCCGAAGAACGCCGGCTCCCACAGCACCAGGTCGGCGAGCTTGCCGCTCTCCACGGAGCCGATCTCGCCGCCGAGGCCCTGCGCGAGCGCGGGGTTGATCGTGTACTTGGCCACGTAGCGCCGCACTCGCAGGTTGTCGGCGCGCCCGTCCCCCGGCAGCGCACCGCGTCGCCGCTTCATCACATGGGCGGTCTGCCAGGTCCGCATGACGACCTCGCCCACCCGGCCCATGGCCTGCGAGTCGGACGAGATGATCGAGATCGCGCCCAGGTCGTGCAGGATGTCCTCCGCCCCGATGGTCGACGGCCGGATCCGCGACTCGGCGAAGGCGAGGTCCTCGGGCACCGCCGCGTTGAGGTGGTGGCACACCATCAGCATGTCGAGGTGTTCCTCGGCGGTGTTGACGGTGAACGGCCGGGTCGGGTTGGTCGAGCTGGGCAGCACGTGCGGCTCGGAGACGACGGTCATGATGTCCGGCGCGTGCCCGCCGCCCGCGCCCTCGGTGTGGTACGCGTGGATGCCGCGTCCGGCGATCGCGGCTAGCGTGTCGCCCACGAAACCGGCCTCGTTGAGGGTGTCGGTATGGATGGCGATCTGGATGCCGGTCTGGTCGGCGACGGTCAGCGAGGCGTCGATGACGGCCGGCGTGGAGCCCCAGTCCTCGTGCAGCTTCAGGCCGAGCGCGCCGCCGCGGATCTGGGACAGCATCGCCTCGTGGGAGACGGTGTTGCCCTTGCCCAGCAGGCCGAAGTTGACGGGGTGGTGCTCCATCGCCTCCAGCATCCGGGCCAGATGCCACGGGCCGGGCGTGACGGTGGTCGCCTTGGAGCCCTCGGCGGGTCCGGTGCCGCCGCCGACGAGCGTGGTGATGCCGGAGGCGAGCGCCTCGTCGGCGATCTGGGGGCAGATGAAGTGCACGTGCGCGTCGATGGCTCCGGCGGTGAGGATCCGCCCGTTGCCGGCGATGATCTCGGTCTCGGGGCCGATGACGAGGTCCGGGTGCACCCCGTCCATGGTGTCCGGGTTGCCCGCCTTGCCGATGCCGGTGATGCGGCCGTCGCGGATGCCGACGTCGGCCTTGACGATGCCCCAGTGGTCGATGATCACGACACCCGTGATCACGGTGTCGGGGGTGCCGTCTGCGCGCGTAGCACGCGACTGGCCCATGGACTCGCGGATGACCTTGCCGCCGCCGAACACGGCCTCGTCCCCGGCGAGGCCGGGCCCGCCGGAACGGTCCTCCTCGATCTCGACCAGCAGATCGGTGTCGGCCAGCCGGATGCGGTCACCGGTGGTCGGGCCGAACAGGTCGGCGTACGCGGCGCGGGAGATCTCAGGCATCGAGGGCACCTCCGGTCTCGCCGCGCAGTCCGGGCACCACGCGGGCGCCGGTGAGCGGGACGAGTTCGACGTCGACGGGGATCCCGGGCTCGAAGCGCACGGCGGTGCCGGCGGCGATGTTGAGCCGCTTGCCGCGCGCTGCGGCGCGGTCGAAGTCCAGACCGGGGTTGGCCTCGGCGAAGTGGTAGTGGGAGCCGACCTGGACGGGCCGGTCGGCGGCGTTGAGGACGGTCAGCCGGGTGACCTCACGGCCCTCGTTGTAGGCGATCGGGCCGTCGGCGAAAAGGATCTCTCCGGGGATCATCGAGGCCCCCTTCAGACGATCGGGTCGTGGACGGTGACGAGCTTGGTGCCGTCCGGGAAGGTCGCCTCGACCTGGACGTCGTGGATCATCTCCGGGATGCCCTCCATGACGTCGTCCCGGGTGAGCAGCTTGCGCCCGGAGGACATGAGCTCGGCGACCGTACGGCCGTCCCGGGCGCCCTCGAGGATGTGCGACGTGATGAGGGCGACCGCCTCGGGGTGGTTGAGCTTGAGCCCGCGGGCCCGGCGCTTCTCGGCCACGTCGGCCGCCACGTGGATGAGCAGCCTCTCTTGCTCGTGCGGGGTCAGTTGCACGTCCCACCTCACAGTCCTCGCTCCGGACCGTGCGGGGTCCGGTTGCCGCGGCCACGGGGCAAAGTGCCTGGTGGCGTGGATGGGCAGGCTAGTTGGACCGCGTTTCAAGCAAGTTAACCGAGCTGTGATCTCTCAGGCGCCCGGCTACGCGTCCGGCATGCTCATCAACCCTCGCAGGCCGTCCTGGAGGACTTCCACCGGCGCCGGCCCGAAGAGGGCCTGCTGGGCGATGAACCCCTGCACCGCGGCGACCATGGTGCGGGCGGCATGTTCCGCCGGGATGTCCGACCGCATCATCCCGGCCTCCTGGTACGCCTCGACGACCCGCACCCAGCCCTGCCCCACCGCCTCGTAGCCCTCTGCCAGGACGGCTGCGAGCTCCTCGTTGCGCACGGTCTCCGCCCACACCTGCATGATCAGCCGGGGGAGCACCGGCTCGGCGTCCACGTTCAGGGACTCCCAGATGCCGAGCACTCTGCTCAGGACCTCGCCGACCAGGACGTCCGGCGGCGGAGGCGGGCTCTGCCGGGTGACGTCCTCGAAGGCCGCGCGGACCTCCCCGAGCACCTCCCTGACGATCGCGGCGATCAGCTCGTCCTTGCCGCTGAAGTAGCGGTACACCGCTCCGGCCGAGAGGTCGACCTCCTTCAGCACGTCCTGCATCGACGTGGCATGGAAGCCGTTGCGCGCGAAGAGGCGCGCGGCGCCGTCGAGGATCTGCCGGCGGCGGGCGTCGAGGTGTTCCTGAGATACACGGGCCATGGCCAAAAAGTAAAACGAACATTCCTTCTTGACAAGTGCCCGGGCCGCGCAGCACGGTGGTGACACAGCAAAAACGAACGATCCTTCTTTTTAGTTCCGTCACCTCCGAGCCTCAGGGAGACACCATGTCCGCCCTTTCCGCTACACGTCACCGCCTGATCGCGATCGTCGTCCTGGTCCCCGTCATCGCCGCACTCGCCCTGTGGGCCTTCGCCTGGCCCGCCGCCCGCACCGCCCCGCGCGACCTGCCGCTCGGCGTGGCCGGGCCCGCCGCGGCCACGGCACAGGTGGAGCGGCAGCTCGCCCAGAAGGACGGCGCGTTCGAGATCCATCGTTACGCCGACGCGGCCGCCGCCCGGGAGGCCATCGAGGACCGGACCGTATACGGCGCGGTCGTCGTCACACCCCAGGGGCCCGAACTGCTGACCGCCTCGGCCGCGAGCCCGACGGTCGCCCAGCTCCTCCAGCAGGCGGTGGCCGAGCCGGCCGCCGCCGAGGGCACCCAGGTCAGGACCGTCGACGTCGTGCCCGCGCCGGAGAACGACCCGCGCGGCGCGGCCCTGAACGCCAGCGTGCTGCCGCTGGCCCTGGCCGGCATGGCGGCGGGCGCCGCGGTGACCCTGCTCAGGCTGCGCGGCATGCGCGCCGTGAGCGCACTGGTCGGCGTCGCCGCCCTGATCGGCGTGATCGCGGCCGCGCTCGCGCACAGTTGGCTGGGGGTGCTCACCGGCGACTGGTGGGCGGAGGCCGCAGTGCTCGCCCTGGCGACACTGGCCGTGAGCGCCGCGGTCGCCGGGCTCGCCGCGCTCATCGGCACCGCCGGTGTCGGGATCGTGGCCGGCACGGTGATGCTGTTCGGCAACCCCTTCTCCGGGGCGCCCTCGGCGCCGCAGATGCTGCCGGAGCCGGTCGGCGTGATCGGTCAGTGGCTGCCGCCCGGCGCGGGCACGACCCTGCTGCGCTCGGTGTCCTTCTTCGACGGCGCGGCCGCGACCGGCCCGGCCCTGACCCTGACCTGGTGGGCCGCGCTGGGCCTGGGCGCCGTACTGCTGGGGAACGCGCTCAGGGCGAGGAAGGCCGACACCGAGCAGGCACCCGAGCGCGAGCCGGCCACCGTCGGCTGACCGCCGGCCACCCCGAACCGACCGTGCACCCCCGCTGTAGCGGACGGGGGTGCACGGTCTTTGTCGTGCCGGAAGCGGGTACTGGGATGCGGGGCACCAGAAGGGCTCGCCCTCGACACTAGGAAGGGCTCGCCCCCCGGTGCTCGGCGGCGATGCCGAAGCGCTGGGGTTCGCGGGGAACGGACGCGACCTCGCGGACGCTGGAGACCGCGCTGATCACCTGCTCCTCGGCGAGTTCCGCCGACGCCCCGAGCTTCTCCAGTCGTTCGAGGTCAGAGGCGGAGACAAGGGCGACAAGGGGCTTGCCATGACGAGTCACGACGACGCGCTCACCGCCGTACACCACGCGATTGATCAGTTCGGCGAGCTCAGCCCTGGCTTGCGTCACCGGAATCTCGTAGGCCATGGTCCCCACATTACGTCATGTACGTCCTGTACATTTTTTACAGGCACCCCGACAGGGAGGCGTGACCATGACCCGACCGTCCGCGCGCTATGTACTGCCCGAGTTCACCGAGCGCACGAGTTCCGGCCTCAGGACGCAGGACCCCTACTCGAAGCTGCTGGAGGAGCGGATCGTCTTTCTCGGCACCCAGATCGACGACACGTCGGCGAACGACGTGATGGCCCAGTTCATGTACCTGGAGCACAAGGACCCCGACCAGGACATCTCGCTGTACATCAATTCGCCCGGCGGCTCGTTCAGCGCCATGTCGGCGATCTACGACACGATGCGGTACGTCGCCTGCGACGTGGAAACGATCTGCCTGGGCCAGGCCGGCGCGGCCGGCGCCGTACTGCTGGCCGCGGGCACACCGGGCAAGCGGTTCGTGCTGCCGGGCGCCCGGATGGTGATCCATCAGCCCGCGCTGCCCGAGCCGGTCCAGGGGCAGACGAGCGATCTGGCGATCCAGGCCGACGAACTGACGCGGGTTCGGGCCCGCCTGGAGGAGATGCTCGCCGAGCACACCGGGCACAGCCGCGAGCAGGTGGCCGAGGACATCGAGCGGGACAAGGTCCTCACCGCACAGGAGGCCGTGGAGTACGGGCTGGCGGACCGGATCATCCCCAACCGCAGGTCCACGATGGCCCCGCCGACGGGGCGGTGATCGGCCGGTGCTGCCACCCGAGTTGCCGCCCCTGCCCGCGCTGACGCGTGCGGAGGGGGAGTTGATCGACCGTTATCTGGATGTGGTGGACCTGCTCGGCCGGATCAATCCGGCGCAGCACGGCGACACCTACCGCGGGCTGCGCGCCGCCCAGGCCCTGGTGAGCAGGGCGGCCGAGCTGCGGGACGCGCTGGCGCTGATGCACCAGCGCGGTGAGACGGAGCTGCACGCGCCCACGCTGGCGCGTGCGTTGCGCGTGCTGGACGGAGAGCGCCGCACGGCTCGCGTCACGGTGCCGCCGCGCTCCGACAGTTGACGACGCGTACAGCTTGATTCCGGGCGTCCCGGCCCGCTGACGAGGCGTCCGGAACCGAGCTGAAACGGACCAGTCGAGCTACCCCCTTTCGGCGTAGCCGAGCCTACTTTTTGCGCGCCCGCCAGGGTTGCGCAAGAGGCATGACCCCCAGGCGGAATGAGGCGTTCCATCGCTGGTCCGGGACTCCTCGGCCCTCTGGACACCCCCTCGAACACCCGGCCACCCACCCGAACGGGTGAGTGGTGAGTAACACCACAAATCCCCGATTCCGTTGGGTATTTCGTTCATCCGTGCGTCAAGATCCCTGTCTGACGACAAGCCCCCGCCGCAGCGGCGGGGCGATCCGGGCGGACGCCGAGTCCTGCCGCCGCCCGGATGACCGGTCGACGGAGTGGATCGGCAGGAGTGGAGGACCCAAGCAAGGCGGGTCGCCGGAGCGGACGTTCGTTCGAGCCGAGCAACCCTTGGGGTGAAGTCGCGGCAACGCGGCCGGGCAACTTCGCCAGCCCGAATCCGACAGGTCATCCTTCACAGGCGGCTGACGAAGGGTTGCGCATGACTGCGCTCAATCGTGTCCCGTCGCTCATGGCCCGGGCCGGTACGGCCTCGGCCCTCACCATCGCCGCAGTGGGCGGCTCGATCGTGGCTCCCGGCTTCGCCTCCGAGGCGGAGGCCGCCACACCGGCATCGAAGGCACTTCGGGTCGCGGCCTCCAAGAAGGGCTCTCCGTACAAGTGGGGCGCCGCCGGGCCGAACCGGTTCGACTGCTCGGGGCTCACGCTGTACTCGTTCAAGAAGGCGGGCAAGAAGCTGCCGCGCACGGCGGCCCAGCAGTACAACAAGACCCGCCACATCTCCGCCAAGAGCCGCAAGGCCGGAGACCTGGTGTTCTTCCACTCGGGGTCGAACGTCTACCACGTCGGCATCTACGCCGGGAAGGGAAAGATCTGGCACTCCCCGAAGTCCGGGGACGTCGTGAAGCTGCAGAAGATCTGGACCAAGAGCGTCTGGTACGGCCGGGTCAAGTGACCTTCCCGGGGGCGGTGCGGGCGGCCTGACGCGCCGTCACCGCCCCCGGGGCATCAGAGGGCGAGCACGGGCCCGGCCAGGAGTGCCGCGCCGAAGGCCATCAGCGCGGCGCCGGTGCCGACGGTGACCGCCCGTGCGGCGCGCGGCCGGCGCAGCCACCTGCCGAGCCGGTCCACCAGCAGGGCGACCGCCTGGAACCACACCAGCGCGATCGCCGGCACGATCAGGGCCAGTAGCAGCGTCCGGGGCAGCGCCGCAGCGCCCGCTGGCACGAACTGGGGCAGCACGCTGAGGAACGTCAGGGACGCCTTCGGGTTGAGGGCGTTGGTGACGAAGCCCTGCCGCAGCGGTCGCGCGGTGGACCGCCCGTGCGTGTCCCCGGCCGCGGAGTGCCGCTGCCGCAGCGTCTGGACGCCGAGATACAACACATAGCCGCCGCCCACCACTTGGAGCGAGCGGAACAGGTCCGGTACGGCGGCCAGGACCGCGGCGACCCCCACCACCGCCAGCGTCACATGGACCAGCAGTCCGGCTCCGATCCCGAGCGCACAGGCGATGCCGGCCCGGCGGGAGACGAGGGCGTTGCGTACGACGACGGTGAAGTCGGCGCCCGGCATGGCGACCAGGCCGGCCGCGACCCCGGTGAAGGCGATGAGCTGAGCGTCCATGCGGTCCAGACTGCCGCGCTGAGGCCTTCAGCAGGTATTAGGAATATCCTGGGAAGCCCTAAAGCATCGCTTAAGGCAGATCGGGGGTCCGCATGTACGACCCGGTCCGGCTCGCCGCCCTGGTGGCGGTCGCGGAGGCGGGCTCGATCACCCGGGCCGCCGAGCGGCTCGGCTACACCACGCCCGCGCTCTCCCAGCAGCTCGCCAAGCTGGAGCGCGAGGCGGGCACCGCCCTGCTGGTACGGCACCACCGCGGGACGCGGCTGACGGGTGCGGGCGAGCTGCTGGTGGCCCGGGCGCGGCGCGTGCTCGACGAGCTCGACCGGGCACGGCACGAACTGGCCCGGCTGACCGGCCTCTCGGGCGGCACCCTGCGGCTCGGCACCTTCCAGACGGCGGGCATCCATCTGCTGCCACCGGCCCTGAGCGCCTTTCGCCGGGCGCATCCGGACGTGGAGCTGACGGTCGCCGACTACGAGCCGTCGGCCGGTGTCGCGGCGGTGGCGGCGGGCGAGGTCGATCTGGCGCTCACGCACGCCTACGAACCGGGGGAACCGGTCGCGCTGCCCGCCACCGTCGGCGTCGAGCCGATCCTCGTGGAGGAACTGGTCCTGGTGTCCGCCCCCGGCCACACCCTCACCACCGGCACCGCCCGGCTGCCACTGGCCGAACTCGCCGGACAGCCCCTGATCAGCATGGCGCCGGACGCTCCGGCCCGGCGAGGTGTGGAGTCGGCGCTGACCCGGGCCGGGGCGACGCCGTCGGTGCTGGTGCCGACACCGGGCTATCTGCTGGTGTGCGCGCTGGCCAGTGCGGGGCTCGGGGTCGCGGTCGTACCGGAGATGGTGGCGCGCACATCGGTCACTCCGGTCGGGGTGCGCGCGCTGGAAGGCGGAGAGCTGCGCCGTACGATCTCGGTCGCCTACCGCAGCGACGAGGCGGCTCCCGCGGCGGACGCCTTCCGGGCCCTGCTGCGCGGCACGTTCGGCCGGTCCGGGCAGCCGCAACAGGTCTGAGGGGCTAGGGCCTGTTGCGAAAGTGGATCTTGTTCGTTGATGATCACGTCCCGTGGGACGTGGGGATCTGACGAACGGC
>NZ_JBNGGG010000085.1:0-15640 GCF_049974585.1 Streptomyces sp. UG1
CAAGAAGGCCTACCGGTCCAGAACCCGCCACGACAGCGAATCCCGCAGATTGATCACGACTCGATACACGCCCTAGGCGTCAGTCCGATGATGCGCCGGGTCGCCCGCGGGGTGAAACGCAGAGTACGCAGGCTGGCCGAGCCCCCCGTACCGCCCTCCGCCCGCCGGCTCGTCCCCGAGCCGGTGTTCGTGCTCTCCTCCGTGCGTTCCGGCTCCACGCTCCTGCGGGTCCTGCTCAACAGCCATCCCGAGATCCGCGCCCCGCACGAGATGCATCTGCGGACCCTGTCGGTGAACCTCACCAAGCCGTACACCATCAAGGCCATGGCCGAACTCGGCCTCGACCAGCGTTCGCTGGAGTATCTGCTGTGGGACCGCATCCTGCACCGGGAACTCGTACGCAGCGGCAAGCACATCATCGTGGACAAGACACCCGGCAACGCCGGGGTGTGGGAGCGGCTGCATGAGGGGTGGCCGCAGGCCCGGTACCTCTTCCTGTTGCGGCATCCGGCATCGATGGTGAACTCGCTGATCGCCGGTCGGCCGGACCGTGAGCTGGAACCGACGGTGCGGGAGGTGCGCGGGTACGTCGATGCCGTCGAGGCGGCCCGCAACAACCTGGACGGTCTCACGGTCCGCTACGAAGAGCTGACGGAGAGACCTGATCAGGTCACGCAGGAGATCTGCGCGTACCTCGGGGTGCAGTGGACCCCCGAGATGCTCGATTACCGCAAGGGTGATCACGGGCCGTTCGTGCCGTTCATCGGAGATTGGAGCGACAACATCAAGTCCGCGAAGATCCAGCGGGCCCGACCGCTGCCGAAACCCGAGGACGTACCGCCGGCTCTGCGCGACATCACCCGCGCCTGGGGGTACCCGTGCTGAACCCTCCGCGCGACCGAAAGAGCCGGTGCACCTGTCCCGGCGCGACGGTCTGGGTGACGGGCCCCTCCACGGCCGACCGGTTGGCGGCCGCCTACGCACTGGCCGACCGGCTCACGGCCGAACAGCGCCGGGTCCAGGTGCTCGACCGGTACGCCGATCTGGGCGCCGACACCCGGCGCACGGGTCTGCTGGCCGAGGTGCTGGCACGCAACGGGGTCGTGGCGATCGTCCCGTGCGCCCCACGGAGCGCCACTGCCGTGCACGACCGCCACGCGGCCAGCGGTACCCGGTATGTCGAGGTCTCCGTCGCCGAGCAGGACGATCCGGCGCATACGGCGGCCACGACGCACTGCCTGCTCACCGGGCAGGGCTGATCCGCTCGTCCGCAGGTCCTGGGCGATCGGAGGGAGGAAGAGGCCCTGGCTCCTGGACGGGTACTCCGGACCGTGCCGCCCTGCGCGGAGGCGCGCTCAGGGCGGCACGGCGGTCATGCGGTGGCCGGAGCGGGGCCGACCAGTTCGGACAGGACGTCCTCCATCGTCACGAAGCCGATCACCCTGCCGCTCCCGCCGACCACAGCGGCCAGATGGCTGCCCTCGGCGCGCAGGGCGGTGAGGGTGTCGTCCAGCGGGGTGTCGATGTGCACCCGGGTGACCGGGTGGTGGGCGGTGCCCGGGAAGGGACGGTCGCGGTCGGCGACGCCGAGGGTGTCCTTGATGTGCAGGTAGCCGAGGAGGGCGCCGTCGGGACCGGTGACCGGGAAGCGGGAGTAGCCCGCGTCGGCGGCCACGCGCTCCAGTTGGGCCGGGGTGACGGTGTGGTCGACGGTGTGCATGTGCTGCACCGGGACGAGGATCTCGCCGACCGGGCGGGTGCCCAGTTCCAGCGCGTCGCGCAGTCGTTCGCCGTCGGCCGGGGTGAGCAGTCCGGCCTCGCCGGCCTCGACGACCATGCGCGCGAGCTGGTCGTCGGTGAAGACGGCCTCGACCTCGTCCTTCGGCTCGACGCGCAACAGCTTCAGCAGGGCGTTGGCGAAGGCGTTGATGCCGAACACGACCGGTCGCAGCGCCTGGGTGAGCGCCACCAGCGGCGGGCCGAGCAGCAGCGCGGTCGGCACCGGAGCGGCCAGCGCGATGTTCTTCGGCACCATCTCGCCGATCAGCATGTGGAGATACGTCGCCACGGTCAGCGCGATCACGAATGCGATCGGGTGGACCAGGGCGTGCGGGATGTGCGCCGCCTCGAAGCCGGGCTCCAGCAGGTGCGCGATGGCCGGTTCCGCGACCGCGCCGAGCACCAGCGAGGAAACGGTGATGCCGAGTTGGGCGGTGGCCATCATGGCGGAGAGGTGCTCCAGGGCCCACAGCGTCATCCGGGCCCGCTTGTTCCCCTCCTTCGCCCGCGGCTCGATCTGGCTGCGGCGTACGGAGATCAGGGCGAACTCGGCGCCCACGAAGAACGCGTTGGTCAGCAGCGTCAGGGCACCGATGAGGAGTTGCAGGACGGTCATCGGGCCACCTCCGGCTGCTCGTCGACGTCGGCGTCGGCGTCGGCGTCGACCTCGCCCAGGGCGGGCGCGGTGATGCGTACACGGTCCGCGCGGTGGTGCTCGACGTCCACCACCTCCAGCCGCCAGCCGTCGATGTCGACGGTGTCGCCCTCGGCGGGGATGCGGGCGAGGCGGGTGGCGATCAGGCCGGCCGCGGTCTCGTACGGCCCTTCGGGCGCCGTCAGCCCGATGCCGGCCAGCTCGTCGAGGCGGACACCTCCGTCCGCCTCCCAGACCGCGCGGCCGTCCTCGGTGCGCGGGGCGGGCAGCAGGTCGGGGGCCTCGACGGGGTCGTGTTCGTCGCGGACCTCGCCGACGACCTCCTCGACGATGTCCTCCATCGTGGCCACGCCCGCGGTGCCGCCGTACTCGTCGATGACGACGGCCATGGTGCGGGTGGTGCGCAGGCGCTCCAGGAGTCGGTCGGCGGTGAGGCTGTCGGGGACGAGGAGGGGTTCGGTGGCCAGCTCGGTGACGGGCGTGGTGGCCCGCTTCTCCGGGTCGAGGGCGAGGACGTCGCGGATGTGGACGGTGCCGATGACCTCGTCGAGGCTGTCGCGGTAGACCGGGAAGCGGGACAGGCCGGTGGCGTACGTCAGGTTCGCCGCGTCGGCGGCCGTGGCATGTGCTTCCAGGGCCCGGACGTCGACCCGCGGGGTCATCACGTTCTCGGCCGTGAGCTCGCTCAGGTGCAGGGTGCGGACGAACAGTTCGGCGGAGTCGGCCTCCAGCGCGCCTTCGGCGGCCGAGTGCCGGGCGAGCGCGACGAGTTCCTCGGGGGTGCGGGCGGAGGCCAGCTCCTCGGCCGGCTCCAGGCCGAAGCGGCGTACGAAACGGTTCGCGGTGTTGTTCAAGTGCCGGATGAACGGTCCGAAGGCGGCCGTGAAACCGCGCTGCGGACCCGCCACCACCTTGGCAACGGCCAGCGGCCGGGAGATCGCCCAGTTCTTCGGCACCAGCTCGCCCACCACCATCAGCACGACGGTGGAGAGCGCCACGCCCAGCACGGTCGCCACCGACGAGGCGGCACCACCCAGTCCCACGGCCTCCAGCGGACCCCGCAGCAGCGCGGCCAGCGACGGCTCGGCGAGCATGCCGATCACCAGCGAGGTGACGGTGATGCCCAGTTGGGCGCCGGAGAGCTGGACGGTCAGGCGACGCACCGCCCTGAGCGCGCCTTCGGCACCCCTCTCACCGGCCTCGGCGGCGCGCTCCAGTTCACCGCGCTCGACAGTGGTCAGCGAGAACTCGGCGGCGACGAACAGCGCGCAGGCCAGCGTGAGGAGCAGGGCCAGCAGGAGCAGCAGGATCTCGGTCACCGTGCCACCCCCCGGCCCTCACGCACAGGCAACGGACGGGGAACGGCACGGCTGGTACTGGGGGGCTCACCCATCGCGGGACTTCGGCTCCTTCTCGAACGCGTATGAGGACAGTGGTCGGAAGCAAGGCCACCTGCTTCTACACCAACTGTAAAGGACCCGTTTTCGGCCTTTCCCGCGGCACCGGCGCGGACTGCGATCCTCTCGGTCCCCGACAGCCCTATGCTTCTACGCGTTTGTAGAGGATCCACGCGCTAAGGAGTGGACGCCACGATGGTGTTCAAACGACTGCTCGGTTCGCTCGGCGTGGGCGGCCCCACGGTGGACACGGTCCTCGACCCGGGGGCGGCTCAGCCCGGTGGCACCCTGTCCGGCCAGGTCCATCTCAAGGGCGGGGACGCCGACTTCGACATCGAGCACATCACCCTGGAGCTGGTGGCGCGGGTCGAGGCCGAGCACGACGGCGGGGAGAGTGAGGGCGCCGTCACCTTCGACCGGTTCACCGTCGGCGGCGGCTTCCGTCTCGCCGCGGGCGAGCCGCGCAGCGTTCCGTTCGGCGTGACGCTGCCGTGGGAGACCCCGATCACCGAGCTCCACGGGCAGGGCCTGGGCATCGTCCTCGGGGTCCGCACCGAGCTGGCGGTGGCGGGCGCCAAGGACAAGGGCGACCTGGACCAGTTGAGCGTCGGCCCGCTGCCCGTGCAGGAGGCCGTCCTCGAAGCGCTCGGACAGCTCGGCTTCGGCTTCAGGTCCGCGGACCTGGAGTACGGGCGCATCGGCGGCACCGCACAGCAACTCCCCTTCTTCCAGGAGATCGAGCTGACCCCGGCGCCGCAGTACGCGCAGCAGGTCAACGAGATCGAGGTGACCTTCCTGGCGGGCCCGGGTGGCATGGAGGTCGTCCTGGAGGCGGACAAGCGCGGCGGCCTCTTCTCCTCCGGCCACGACGCGCTGACCCGGTTCACCGTCTCCCACGAGGGCGTCGAGCACCAGGACTGGAACACGATCGTCGACGGCTGGATCCGGCGGCTGGTGGAGCACCGCGGCTCCTACGGCTCACACGCCGCCGACGAGCACGGCTCCCCGTACCCGACGCACGGCCACGGCGGCCACGCCGATCACCACCATGGCGGCCACCGCTCCGGCCCCGGCGTGGGAACCGCCGTCGCCGCGGGCGCGGCCGGACTCGCCGTCGGCGTCGCCGGCGGCATGGTCGCGGCCGAAGTCGTCGACGAGGTCGGGGACTTCTTCGAGGGCGAGGAGGAAGAGGGGGAAGAGGGGGAAGAGGAGGACTGACAGGGCGGTCCTCCTGGGCCACCAGCGAGGTCGCGCCGAAGGCGGAACTGCGGTCACCTCTCGCGCACCCGCTGTACTCGGTCTGGCGCAACCCGCCGCGAGTTCCCCGTTCTACGTCTGCCCGGTGGACCGCTGGACGGCCTCGTGTTCGCCGGCGCTGACCAGACCTGTCTCGTAGGCGACGATGACGGCCTGGACACGATCGCGGAGTCCGAGTTTGGCGAGGATGCGGGCGACGTGGGTTTTGACGGTCGCCTCGGCCAGGTGGAGGCGGGTGGCGAGTTCGGCGTTGCTCAGTCCTCGGGCCAGCAGGCCGAGGACCTCCAGTTCGCGCGGGGTGAGGGAGGCGAGGTCGCGGTGGAGGGCGGGGGTGTCGTTGTCGCCGCCGTGCTGGGCGCCGTATCGATGCTCGCCTCCGGCACGGTATCGATGTTCGCCTCCGGCACTGTATCGATGTTCACCTCCGGCAAAACGCCGCACGAGGCGGCGGGTGATGGTCGGCGCGAGGAGGGCGTCTCCGGTGCGGACCGTGCGGACGGCCGAGGCCAGGTGCTCGGGGGTGACGTCCTTGAGGAGGAAGCCGCTGGCCCCGGCGGACAGGGCCGCGTAGACGTACCGGTCGAGGTCGAAGGTGGTCAGAATGATGACGCGGGGTTCGCCGGGGGCGCCGGTGAGGATGCGGCGGGTGGCCTCGAGGCCGTCCATCTCCGGCATCCGGATGTCCATCAGGACCACGTCGGGACGTGTGCGGCGGACCGCTTCGACGGCTTCGGCCCCGTTGGTCGCCTCCGCGACGACGTCGATGCCGTCGGCGCTGAGGATCATCCGGAAACCGGTGCGGACCAAGGTCTGGTCGTCGGCCAGGAGCACACGCAGCGGCTGCTCGGTCACGGTGCCTCCAGGGGGATCAGCGCTTCCACACGGTAGCCGCCGGTCAGGCGTCGGCCGGTGCTCAGGGTCCCGTCGTAGACGGCGAGGCGCTCGCGCAGGCCGATCAGCCCCCGGCCGTTTCCGGTGGCGGCGTCCGCGCCCGGGCGTCCCCCTGTGTCGGTGACTTCCACCCGGAGCCGTTCCGGTTCGTATGCGACGGTCACGGAGGCGGTGGCGCCGGATGCGTGCTTCACGGTGTTCGTCAGGGCCTCTTGGACCACGCGGTAGACGGTGAGCTCGACGCCGGACGGGATCTCGCGGGGTGGTCCGGTCACGGTCAGGTCGACCGGCAGGCCGGCGTCCCGTACGCGTCCGACGAGCGTGTCCAGTTCGTCCAGGCCGGGCTGCGGGGTCAGCTCCGCCGCCCTACCGGCCTCGTCCGTCTCCTCGTCTTCGCCGGACATGGTGAGCAGGCCCATGACGTGCCGCAGTTCGGTCATGGCGGCCCGGCCGCCCGCCTCGACGGCGAGCAGGGCCTCGTCGGCCTGCTCGGGGGCGGTCTTCATGATCTTGCGGGCGGCGCCCGCCTGAATGACCATCACGCTGACGTTGTGCGTGACGACGTCGTGCAGTTCGCGGGCGATTCTCGCGCGCTCGTGCTCGACCGCCCGGCGCAGCGCCTCGGCCTGTTCGCGTTCCAGGGCAAAGAGCCGGGTCCGGCCTTCGTCGGTCCGGAGTTTCCAGGTGCGCAGCCCGAGGGCGGCCACGGCCATCGGGACCAGGATGAGCAGGACCACGTATTCGTTGGGGATGATCGGTATCACCGAGTTCCCCGAGGTGCCGACCAGGACGACCGACACCGGCAGCGCCGCCAGGGTCGCCACGCGGTACGGGCTGTACACGGCGGCGCTGTAGACGGCGATGACGAACGCGTAGAAGGTCAGGCGCAGGACGCTCTGCGGTGTCGCCAGTGTCGCGGCCGTCACGACGCACAGCACGGCGAGCGGGTAGCGGCGGCGCAGTGCCAGGGCACCCGAGGCGATGACGGCGAGGGTCACCATGAAGGCCATGCCGCCGGGGCCGGACGGGCGCGGCACGACGTGCATCACGCCGGGTGCGATCTCCCGCACCACGATGTTGTCCGTGTTGTCGATGCCGTAATAGACAGTGGCGATGCCGAGCGCCAGGGCCACCAGCACGTCGAACTGCCGGGCGCGTCGGCTGAGCCGCAGCGGCGGACCGGTCGGAAGCGCGGCGTCGCGGACCGTCCGGCGGGCGGCCTCCCTCAGCCGCTGCAGCGTCGTACGTACGTCGATCACCGGTTCATTGTCGCCGCCGCGCGGACCCGGCGAAGTCCGTCCCGATGGTCATTCCCAACGCACCGGATACATCGCACGCCTACATCGCAGGGATGACGTGCCCGGGGTTCACTCCGGGTGCGGTACCGCAGGGGGTTCGAGCGGGCGATGCGTGCGGACCGGGTCCGCTTCTAGCGTTCACGCAGCCCAACTGCCGTATCCAAGGAGCTCCTTCATGACCATGCCGGTGATCGAACTGTGCGAGGTGAGCCGTCGATACGACGACGGCCCACCCGCTCTTCAAGAGGCGTCGCTGACCGTGCGGCCCGGCGAGGCCGTGGCGATCCTGGGCCCTTCCGGCAGCGGCAAGTCCACGCTGCTCAATCTGATCGCGGGCCTGGACCGGCCCGATTCGGGGACCGTCACCCTGGACGGAGTGCGGGTGGACCAGCTCGGCGAAGCCGCTTCGGCACGCTACCGGCGGTCGAGGATCGGCATGATCTTCCAGTTCTTCAACCTGCTCGACGATCTGACCGTCGCCGACAATGTCGTCCTGCCCGCCCGCCTGGCGGGTATGGCACGTCGCGAGGCAGAACGCCGCGCGGCGGAACTCCTGGAACTGCTGGGCATCGACCGGCACGCCCGCGCCTACCCGGGGCGGCTGTCCGGCGGCGAACGGCAACGGGCCGCGGTGGCCCGGGCGTTGATGAACCGGCCGACGCTGCTCCTGGCCGACGAGCCGACCGGGGCCCTGGACACGGCCGCCGGACAGGACGTCAGCAGGCTGCTGACCGGCCTCAATACCGAGGGGCAGACCATCGTCGTGGTCACCCACGACCTGGCTCTGGCCCGGTCCTGCACCAACCGCACGGTCCGGATCGCCGACGGCCGAATCACCGACGACGTCCGGTCGCGGGCCGTCGCCTCGGAAGCCGTCCGATGAGCGCGCTCGGCAAGGTGGTGCGCTCGGGGGTGGGGCGACGCCGGGTGCAGACGCTGGTGATCGGGCTCGCCACGATGATGGCGGTGGCCGCCTCCGTCCTCGGCGGTTCGCTGCTCGTGGTGTCCGGCGCGCCCTTCGACGACGCCTTCGCCAGGCAGCACGGCGCGCATCTGTCCGTCCAGTTCGACGCGGGCAAGGTGAGTGCCGGGCAGTTGTCGAAGTCCAAGGGCGCGGAAGGGGTGAGCAATGCGGCCGGGCCGTTCCGCACGGCGACGGTCACCCCGCGGTCGGACGGGGCGGGCCCCGGGTGGCCGATGACCGTGGTCGGCCGGGACGGTCCCGGCCGGGGCGTGGACGAGGTGACACTGCTCGACGGACGGTGGCCCACGCGCCCCGGCGAGATCGCGCTGTCCGCCGACTCCGCGCTCGTCCCGGCCTTGGGCGTGGAACTCGCCTTCCCCGATCTGCCCGGCGGTCCGACGCTGACGGTGGTCGGTGTGGCCCGCTCGGTCACGCAGACCGCGGACGGCTGGGTGGTTCCGTCGCAGATGCCGACGCTCACCGCGCCGGGCGGCGGCTACCAGATGCTCTACCGCTTCACCGACGCGGGCTCCCCCACGAAGATCACCGCGGGCAGCAAGGCTGTGACGCAGGCCCTGCCGCCGGGAGCGGCCGTCGGCGAGCAGTCATGGCTCACCGTCAAGAAGGCCGCCGAGCGCGACACCGCCGTCTACGTCCCGTTCCTCATCGCGTTCGGCGCCCTGGGCCTGGTCATGTCGGTGCTCATCGTCGGCAACGTCGTCGCGTCGGCCGTCGGCACGGGAACGCGCCGCATCGGCATCCTCAAGGCCGTCGGCTTCACCCCGGCCCAGGTCGTGCGGGCCTACGTGGGCCAGGCGCTGATCCCGGCCGCCGTCGGCACGGCCCTCGGTGTCCTCGCCGGCCATCTGCTCGCCGTCCCCGTACTGGCCGAGACCGGGGAGGTCTACGGCACCTCGTCCCTGGCCATCGCTCCCTGGGTCGACCTGGCGGTGATCGCCGGGCTGCTCGGCCTGGTGGCGGTGACCGCGTGGGCCAGTGCCTGGCGGGCCGGTCGGCTGCGTACGGTCGATGCGCTCGCCGTCGGGCGCAGCGCTTCGGCGGGGCGCGGCCGGTGGGCGGCCCGCCTGGCCGGACGGCTGCCGTTGCCCCAGCCGGTCGCCCTGGGCCTGGTCCGGCCCTTCGCGCGGCCCGCCCGCGCGCTGGCCATGGGCACGGCGATCCTGTTCGGCGCCATCGCCGTCACGTTCACCGTGGGGATGGGCGCCTCGCTCGGCCAGGTGATGAAGGCCAGGGCCCACGACGCCGCCGACGTCGTCGTGCCCGCGCCCTTGCCGGACTTCGGACCGGGGGGTCCCGCCTCCGAGCGGCAGCCCAGGGCCGCTCCCGCCGCAGTCGCCGAGGCCATCGAAAGCGCCTCCGGAACCGGGAAGTACTACAGCGCCGCGACGGTACGGGCGACCCTGTCCGGCCTGACCGGCACCATCGACGTGATCGCCTTCACCGGCGACGCCTCCTGGGGCGGCTACACGATGGTCTCGGGCCGCTGGATCGACAGGCCCGGCCAGGCCGTGGTCCCGACTCCCTTCCTGACCGCCACCGGTACCCGCATCGGCGACACCGTCACCCTGAGCGGCCTGGCCCGGCCGGTCACGGTCAGGATCGTCGGTGAGGTCCTCGACCCCCGCAACGACGGCATGCAGGTCTTCACCGACGCCTCGACCCTCGCGCCGGCGCATCCCGACCTGACGGAGACGAGCCATCACATCGCGGTCGCGTCAGGCACCGACGTGACCGGCTACGTCGACGTGCTGAACAGGGACCTGGCGCCGCTGGGGGCCACCGCTCGGGCCGGCGGTCTCGACTCCGGCGGCGACATGGTCGTCACGCTCAACTCGCTGTCCCTCCTCCTCACGCTGATGCTCGTCGCCGTCGCCGCACTCGGCGTGCTGAACGGCGTGCTGCTCGACACCCGCGAGCGCGTCCGGGAGATCGGTGTCCACAAGGCGCTCGGCATGACACCTCGGCAGACCCTCGCCATGGTCATCACCTCCGTCGTTGTGACCGGTCTGATCGCGGGCACGCTGGGCGTGCCGCTCGGCGTGGCCCTGCACGGCTGGGTCATCCCCGCGATGGGCGACAGCGTGGGGCTCCGGCTCCCCGGCTCCGTCATCGCCGTCTACCACGCGGCCGAACTGCTCCCGCTCGCACTCGGCGGCCTGCTCATCGCGGCCCTGGGTGCGCTCCTGCCCGCCGGCTGGGCCGCCGGGGCCCGAACCGCGACGGCGCTGCGCGCCGAATAGAAGGTCAGGTTCAGGGTCGTAACTCCAACCTCCGACCCCCATCGCAGGGGGCGGTTGGGGTCGGTTGGCTGGTTCCCTCCACGCTGAGTCCCCGGCTCCGATGGCCAGGCGGCCCGACGAGCGCGATGTCGCCCCACCACCGCTCCCGCGCGGGCGCGAGAGCGGTGGTGGAGTGCCGAGAGCGCGGCAGCCGGGACGATCAGTAGAAGCGGCGGACGAAGACGTCCGACTTGCCGTTGGTGTCGCCGGGCACGATGTCGTCGGCCGTGGACTGGAAGACCACGTCGCGCCCACCGGCGCTGACCGCGCCGGTCTCGGCCGTGGCGGGCTGGTTCGAGACGACCTCGTCCGTGCCCCCCCACGCCCCGCACGTTCGGCAACAGTTGGTCGGTGTCCGAGCTGACGTCGTAGACGTGGTGTCGGAGCCCGACGTGGACGACCTTGCCGCCGTCCGCGCTGAGCTGGACGAGAGTCGCCGCCTTGGACGGGCCCTCGATCGGGTCGGAGGTGGTGCCGTCGGTGCGGTTCCACGGCCAGACGTCCTGCGCCTCGCCGTCCTGGTAGGCGACATACTCGCCGTCGCCGCTGATGGACGGCCGGGCCGGGAGGGGGTGCGCGAACTCGGCGACGACTTCCTTGGTGTCGGCACGCCAGTCGATCACCTCGACGCTCTGCCGCGACGCTGGCCGACTGAAGGTGGCGACGTGGGCGATGTAGCGGCCGTCCGCACTCAGCGACGGCCGGCTGCAGCTGAGGCCCGAGCAGTTGATGCCGATCGTTCTTGTCGTGCCCACCTGGGACAGGAAGATCTTCGTGTCTCTGAACAACTGCCCCCAGTGGGCGGCGCATTCACCGACGACGAGAAGGCGATGCGGCGCATGCAACCCCGATGGCACTGTGAGGTCAATGCATCACATGACGTATTGAGAGGCGCCGTCTGGCACATGGCCGTAATGGACCACTGAGCGGCGACGTCAAGTGAGACAACCCAGCGCGAGGCGCTGTGCAAGGTGGAGCAGATCTGCCAGGTGCAGCACCCGTCCGTCGAAGCCCGGGAGGGGGACATGGAGCGGCCGGGTCCAGCGGGCGGGGATCGTATCCAGCCCGTAGTACGCCCCCGCGAGGCCTCCGGTCACCGCGGCGACGGTGTCCGTGTCACCGCCGAGGTCGATCGCCGCGCGTATCGCGTCTTCGAAGCTGGTGGTGGTGCGCAGGGCCCAGACGGCGGAGCCCAGGCAGGGCCAGACGGCACCGTTGAACTCGGTCGCCTGATCGGGGTGCCAGTCGGGCGCGAGGACTGCGGTGTAGCGGCCGCGGTGGTCTGGGTGGACAAGAGCGAGGATGTCCGGGAGCGCGGTGAGGGGGTCGGCGTCGTCGAACGTGACGCGGATGAGCGCATGGAAGATCGCGGTGCCTTCCCAGGCCGCACGGTCACCGTGGGTGAGCGCGGCGATGCGGCGGGCCGCGTCCATGGTGGCTTCCTGGCCGGCGGCCGCGAAGTGGACCGCCGAGGTCGACGCCCGCATCAAGGAGCCGTTTCCCGCTGCTCGTTGGTTGACCTGGAAATGGATCGCGGCGGCTAGGTCCCAGGGCATGCCGTTGGTCAGGACGTCTTCGGTCTGCAAGCCGATGTCCTTCGGTTCTGATGCCGCCCACCGCTGGAAGCGGGCGAAGAGGTCCGGCAGATCCAGTCCGCCCCGCTCCAGCTGCGACTCCGCGACCAGGACGGCCATCTGCGTGTCGTCAGTGGCCTCGCCGGGGTCCCAGCCACCGCCTCCGCACATCTCGCCACCGGCACCAGGCGCGGGAAACCGTGCGGAGAACGCTCCGCGGGGACCAAACTCGAAGGGGCCGCCCAGGGCGTCACCCGCCGCTGAGCCGACGACCGCGCCGGCGGCCCGCTGAATCCGCTGCATTCGCGCAGGTTATCTGTGCCGCGCCGAGGCAGCGCGGCCTTGTTTCCTTCTTCGGCTCCCCGAGCCATCGGCGGCGAACGTGTCTCGTCCGCGGAGGTGCGCCGCCTGAGACATCCTGGGTCTGAGACACCTGTGCAGGTCACAACGCCGTCGAGTTCGGCTCCGTGTGGTCGCTCTCGGCGTCCAGCACCTTGCGCATCTTGCGGGTCACCGCGCCTTGGTCAGCAGCCGGGTCAGGATCGTGATCACCGTCGCATGGGCGAGGTCGCCGCCGAGCGCCGGTGATCCGCCGTACTCCGGCCCCTTCCGCTGCCACCCGTTCCCGACCGGAGATCGTCGAGACGCCCGACAGCTGCTCCCCCATCCTCGTCGGCCATTCCCGCGACCGACCCGAGTCAACACCCCCATTTCTTCTACAGTGTTGTAGATTTTGATTGAGCCCCTCCGGGCTCCGACCTGACCCATCGAGAAGGAGCACACAGTAGGAGTTTCCCTGGCCAAGGGCGGTAACGTCTCGCTCAGCAAGGAGGCGCCGGGCCTGACCGCCGTCCTGGTCGGCCTGGGCTGGGACGTGCGCACGACCACCGGCACCGACTACGACCTCGACGCCTCCGCGCTGCTGCTCGACGCCTCCGGCAAGGTGCTGTCCGATCGGCACTTCGTCTTCTACAACAACCTCACCAGCCCGGACGGTTCCGTGGAGCACACCGGCGACAACCTCACCGGTGAGGGCGAGGGTGACGACGAGGTCGTCAAGGTGAACCTCGCGGCCGTGCCCGCCGAGGTCGACAGGATCACCTTCCCGGTCTCCATCCACGACGCCGCGAGCCGCGGCCAGAGCTTCGGCCAGGTCCGCAACGCCTTCATCCGCATCGTCAACCAGGCGGGCGGCGCCGAGATCGCCCGTTACGACCTTTCCGAGGACGCCTCCACCGAGACCGCCATGGTCTTCGGTGAGCTCTACCGCAATGGCGCCGAATGGAAGTTCCGCGCCGTCGGGCAGGGTTACGCCTCCGGACTGGCCGGCATCGCCTCCGACTTCGGCGTCAACGTCTGACCCGGGCGGACCGCCTCGCCGGGTCCGCTCTCCAAAAGGCGGGCCCGGCCGGGCCGCCGCACGCCTGCGTATGCGGGCGCCGGCGAACGCCGACGACATCGTGGGCGGCGTACAGGATGAACTCCGTGCGTACCTCACGCTGCGCGCTTCCACGCACAAGGACACGCAGATCCGCCCGGCCGACAGCAACGTACTGCCCACCCGCCATGGACTGCTCGTGCTGGGCTGTGTGCTCCAACTGGCCGACGTGCAGGGCACATTGCGCCGCTCGCTGATGACCGCCGGCTGGGTCCTGGCGGTCATCGCAGCCATGAGCACGCTCACCGCCCGCCCGAACAGGCGGGGCTGGACCGGCGGCAACCCCTGCTGCCCCACCTGGCGCTGCCCCACCCGCGCCGACCCGTGCCCCTCTCAAAGCGACACGCGCTAGGCCGACTCCGGCTCGGGACGGTTCCGGGGGCGGACGGTCATCCGCAGGGTGAGCGGTCGTACGGTGAGCCGGGCGACCTGGCGGATGACCTGGCCCTCGGCGAGTTCCAGCCGTACCGAACGCAGCATCGTCGCGAGCGCCGTGACCATCTCGGTGCGGGCGAAGCGGTCCCCCATGCACTTGTGCTTGCCGTCCCCGAAGGGCAGGAACGCGCCCGGCGGAGGCTCCTGAGCGGCGTCGTTCCACCGGTCCGGGTCGAAGGTGAGCGGGTCGGGGAAGCGCTCGGGGTCGCGGTGCAGGGCGTGCTGGCAGTAGGCCAGTTCGGTGCCGACGGGCAGCGTCCACTCGCCGAGCCGGGTCTCCTCGGTGGTGCGGCGGGTGACCAGCCAGCCGGGGTGGTGCAGCCGCAGGGTCTCGGTGATCACCCGGTTCAGGTACGGCAGGCGGGTCACGTCGTCGAAGGAGACCGGCCGTCCGCCCAGGACCTCGTTCAGCTCGGCCAGGACCCGGGCCTCGATGCCGGGGTGGCGGGCGAGTTCGTACAGGGTCCAGGACAGCACCGACGCGGTGGTCTCGGTGCCCGCCACGGCCAGGGTGAGGACCTCGGAGCAAATCTGATCCCCGGTCAGCGGCTCGCCGGTCTCCTCGTCGACGGCGCGCAGCAGCATGGAGAGCATGTCCCCGGTGTCGTGCCCGGAGGCCTGCAGTTCGTCGACGGCGGTGTTGATGGTGGCGCGTACGCCGGCCCGGGCCCGGTCGAAGCGGCGGTTGAAGGGCAGCGGGAGGCGCCCGGCCCAGTCGGGCAGCATCATGCGCATACCGACGTCGTTCATCAACACCGACAGGTCGCTGCGCAGCCGGCGGAAGACGCCGTCGTCGAGGCTGCCGGCGAACACCGTCTTGGCCAGCATGTCGAGGCTGAGCCCGACCATCGCCTCGCGTACGTCGAGGGTCCGACCGGGCTCCCAGCCGGCGACCGTGGCCGTCACCTCGGCGCGCATGATGTCGACGTACCGGCTGATCTCGGTGTGGGCGAACGCCGGTTGCAACTGGCGGCGTTTGCGTACGTGGTTCCGGCCGGTGGCGGTGACGACGCTGTCGCCCAGCAGCTGGCCCAGCTTGTCGTAGAGCCGGCCCTTGTCGAGGGTGGGTGCCAAGGCCTTGAGCATCTGGTGGATCAGGGCCGGGTCCTGGACCACGATGGTGCGCGTCCCGGGTTGCAGGATGATCTCGACGACGGGTTCCCGTGTATCGCGCAGCGAGTCGATGAAGCCGAGGTTGTCTCGCATTTTCAGAGCGTGACCGACGAACGGAAACGATCCTGCGGCTCGGGGTATGGGGGGAGGCGACGTGGACGTCACGGGTCATCCCTTCACAGCAATCATGGGCGCCCCTATGACTTCCCTGAACTTTCCCCAGCACAATCCTGTCATGAACGTGTCCTGCGCCACGTGGGACGAGTTGGTTGGGGGGAGGGCTCCACTCCGGTGACCCTCGCCCTGATGAACGCGAGCGCGTAATGCGAGCCCTCGGTCGCGGGAGCGGCCTCCTCGAAGCCGACGCCCTCCGGCATGGCCGCGATCGTGTGGGTGAGCTTGTTTCGCTTTGACGGACACCATCGGTGTGGTGGTCAGGCCGCCAGGGCGGCCTCGTAGTCAGCGGGACTGCGGTAGCCGAGGCTGCTGTGCAGCCGGTGCAAGTTGTACCAGCCCTCGATCCACTCGAAGACCGCGGC
>NZ_JBNGGG010000086.1:0-15510 GCF_049974585.1 Streptomyces sp. UG1
ACCCACAACGCACCCGCAGGCGCTACGCGCACCCCCACACACCCCGCACAGGCGCCGCAGGCATCAACGCGAACCCCCACCAACCGGCCCCCCACCCCCGGCACATGCCACCCCCGGCACCCCCGCCTGACACGCTGTCGGCACACACCGCACACACCTTCCGCACGATTCCCTCAATTGGCCCGCGTGGCTCGCGGACCCCAGGGCCCTGACCCACGATGAAGGCTCAGGGCCGAAACCCGCGTTCGCGCAGGTGGAACAGGGACGGCCGCCGCTTGCTCCCGCGAAGGAAGGGTCTGCCGGATGACCACTTCGCCCTACATGTCCCAGTCGGCGTTCGACGGCTCCAGGATGCGCGTCCTCCTGTTCGTCGACCTCCACGAGGGCGCCCAGCAACAGTTCCTGGACGCGTACGAGCAGATGCGTGACCGAGTCGCGTCGGTCCCCGGTCACCTCGGTGACCAGTTGTGCCAGTCCGTGGAAAACCCCTCCCAGTGGGTCATCACGAGCGAGTGGGCCACCGCCCCGCCCTACCTCGCCTGGGTGAACAGCGAAGAGCACCTCGAGACGGTCCGGCCGCTGCAGCGCTGCGTCCGTGAGCTCCGCTCGATGCGCTACGGCATCGTCCGCGAGACCGGCGGCGACCGCGGCGACCGCGGCGACCACCCCAAGCCCGGCACCCTCCAGACGACCGCCCGCGTCGGCGACGGCGTGATCCGCCACGCCCTGACCTTCACCGTCAAGCCCGGCGCCGAGTCCAAGGCCGCCGAGATCCTCGCCGGCTACGCCCCGCCCGAGGCCCGCGTCGACGACACCACCCGGCTGCGCCGCACCACCCTGTTCATGCACGGCAACCGGATCGTGCGCACCGTCGAGGTGGAGGGCGACCTGACGGCGGCGCTGCGCCACGTCTCCCGCCAGCCCGAGGTGCGGGCCGTGGAGGAAGCCATCAACCCGTACCTGGAGCGGGACCGGGATCTCACCGACCCCGAGTCCGCCCGCACCTTCTTCATCCGTGCCGCCATGCCGCCCGTCCACCACGTGGCGCGCGGCGGACCGGAACCGGACGACCTGCGCCGGCACGCCCTGTACTACCCGGCCAGACAGGGCTGCGGCATGGCGCTGGCCCGGCTGCTCGGCCGGCAGGACGAGGCGGCCGCGGCCGACCCCGCGTCCCCCGTGCACCGCAGCACCGTCTTCCAGCACGAGGACATCGTCGTCCGCCTCATCGACGTACACGGCGACCCCGAGACCGATCCGGTCAGGGCGCTCGGCATCCACGGCCCCAGGAAGGCCGCCGTACTGGCCCGCCTGCTGGACGGCGTCGCACTCGGTGTCACGGGACGGCTCACCGGCGAACGGGACACCAGCCGCCTCCTGGCGCACGCCGACATGGCGCTGATCACCGACCGCAGGGCCGCGCAGTCCTGACGGCGCGGGACCGACATCCCCCCGACCGACCTGGAGGCAGAACCATGGACAAGATGCGCCCGCGCGTCGTCGACCTGAACGAGATCGAGCCCAACCGCAAGCGCGGCGGCGACCTGCGCACCCTGCTCACCCCCGTCACGGTGGGCGCCACGAGCGGCTTCATGGGCCTGGCCATCATGCGGCCCGGCGAACGCATCAGCGAGCACTATCACCCGTACTCCGAGGAGTTCGTGTATGTCGTCGAGGGCCGGCTCGAGGTCGACCTCGATGGCGAAACGTTTCCTCTCCGTGCCGACCAGGGCCTGATGATCCCCATCGACATGCGGCACCGCTTCCGCAACGTCGGTGACGAGGAGGCCCGCATGGTCTTCCACCTGGGCCCGCTCGCGCCCAAGCCGAGCCTCGGCCATGTCGACACCGAGGCCCCGGAGATCAGCGACGACATCAAGCCGTACCCGCTCGTGCAGAAAGAGGGCGCGCATCCCGAACACGAACGCCCAGAGGTGCTGTCGTGACCCGGCGCGTGGCGGTCACCGGCATAGGCGTGGTCGCCCCCGGCGGGATCGGAGTGCCGGCGTTCTGGGACCTGCTCTCGGGGGGCCGTACGGCGACCCGTGGCATCACCCTGTTCGACCCCGAGGGCCTGCGCTCCCGAATAGCCGCCGAGTGCGACTTCGACCCGCTCGCGCACGGCCTGGACGCCGAGGTCGTCGAACGCGCCGACCGCTACATACAGTTCGCCCTGGTCGCCGCCGAGGAGGCGGTCACCGACAGCGGCGTCGACTTCGCCGCCGAGGACCCCTGGCGCGTCGCCGTGTCCCTGGGCAGCGCGGTGGGCGGCACGACCCGCCTGGAGCACGACTACGTCCTGGTCAGCGAGCACGGCCGGCGCTGGGACGTCGACCACCGCGCAGCGGAGCCCGATCTGCACCGGGCGTTCTCGCCCAGCACGCTCGCGGCCGACGTCGCCGAACGGTTCGGCGCCCAGGGCCCGGTGCAGACCGTGTCCACCGGCTGCACCTCCGGACTCGACGCCGTGGGCTACGCCTTCCACACCATCGAGGAGGGCCGCGCCGACCTCTGCATAGCCGGCGCCTCGGACTCCCCGATCTCCCCGATCACCATGGCCTGCTTCGACGCCATCAAGGCCACCTCGCCCCACAACGACGACCCGGAGCACGCCTCCCGCCCCTTCGACGCCCACCGCGACGGCTTCGTGATGGGCGAGGGCGCCGCCGTCCTCGTACTGGAGGAACTGGAGCACGCCCGCGCGCGCGGCGCGCACGTCTACTGCGAGATCAGCGGCTACGCCACCTTCGGCAACGCCTACCACATGACCGGGCTGACCAGTGAGGGCCTGGAGATGGCCAGGGCCATCGACGACGCGCTCGACCACGCGCGCGTGGACCCCACCGAGATCGACTACGTCAACGCGCACGGCTCCGGCACCCGGCAGAACGACCGGCACGAGACCGCCGCCGTCAAGAAGTCGCTGGGCGCGCACGCCTACGAAACGCCCATGAGCTCGATCAAGTCCATGGTGGGCCACTCGCTCGGCGCGATCGGCGCCATCGAGGTCGTCGCCTGTGTGCTCGCGCTGGCCCGCCAGGTGGTGCCGCCGACGGCGAACTACGAGACCCCGGACCCCGAGTGCGACCTCGACTACGTCCCGCGCACCGCACGCTCCCGCCGGCTCGACCACGTGCTCTCCGTGGGCAGCGGCTTCGGCGGGTTCCAGTCCGCGGTGCTCCTGACGGGGCCGAGCGGGAGGAGACGACGATGAGTGGTCCACGCCCCCGGCACACCGCCGTCACGGGCATCGGCGTGGTCGCGCCGGGCGGCCTGCACGCCGACACCTACTGGAAGAACGTCAAGGACGGCACGAGCGTCCTGGACCGCGTCACCCGCGAGGGCTGCGAGCACCTTCCGCTGCGCGTCGCCGGCGAGGTCCGCGGCTTCGACGCGTCGGCGCTGATCGAGGAGACCTTCCTCGTCCAGACCGACAAGTTCACCCACTTCGCGCTCGCCGCCGCCGACGCGGCCCTGAAGGACGCGGGGCTGAGCAAGGCCGCCTGGGCCGACGCGCCGTACTCCGTCGGAGTCGTCACCGCGGCCGGGTCCGGCGGCGGTGAGTTCGGCCAGCGGGAACTGCAGAAGCTGTGGGGGCAGGGCCCCCGGTTCGTCGGGCCCTACCAGTCCATCGCCTGGTTCTACGCCGCCAGCACCGGCCAGATATCCATCCGCAAGGGCTTCAAGGGCCCCTGCTCGGTGGTGGCCGGCGACGAGGCCGGCGGACTGGACGCCGTCGCGCACGCCGCGCGCGCCGTGCACCGCGGGACGGACGTGATCGTGGTCGGCGCGGCCGAGGCGCCGCTCGCCCCCTACTCGGGCGTCTGCCAGCTCGGCTACCCCGAGCTCAGCACCGAGGCGGACCCGGCCCGCGCCTACCGCCCCTTCACCTCGGCGGCCTGCGGTTTCGTGCCCGCCGAGGGCGGCGCCGTGCTGGTGGTGGAGGAATTGGAGCGGGCCCGGCGCCGGGACGCGGTGGTCCGCGCCACCGTGGCCGGACACGCGGCCACCTTCACCGGGGCCTCGCGCTGGGACCGGTCGCGGGACGGGCTCGCGCAGGCCATCCGCGGCGCCCTCGACGAGGCCGGCTGCGCACCGGAGGAGATCGACGTGGTCTTCGCCGACGCGATGGGCGTCCCCGACGCGGACCGCGCCGAGGCGCTCGCCCTCGCCGACGCCCTTGGCCGGCACGGCACCCGGGTGCCGGTCACGGCTCCCAAGACCGGCATCGGGCGATCGTACTGCGGGGCACCGCTGCTGGACATCGTGGCCGCCGTCCAGGCCATGGAGCACGGGCTGATCCCGCCGACGCCGGGCGTGTTCGACATCTGCCACGACATCGACCTGGTGACCGTCACGGCACGCCCGGCCGAGCCGCGCACGGCGCTGATCCTCAGCCGGGGACTCATGGGCTCCAACGCGGCGCTCGTCCTCAGGCGAGGTCCCGGATCCGCCGCCTAGGAAGACAAGTCGCCTGGGAAGACAAGGAGAACCCTCATGACCACCGAAGTGACCAAAGTGACCGTCGAGGAACTGGCCACGCTGATGAAGAAGGGCGCCGGCGTGACGGTCGACCCGCACGACCTCGAACGCCGCGCGGACGCCCCCTTCGCCGAGTTCGGCCTGGACTCGCTGGGCCTGCTCGGCATCGTGGGCGAGCTGGAGAACCGGCACGGCCGGGCACTGCCCACCGACGCGGAGCGCTGCAAGAGCCCCCGCGCCTTCCTCGACCTCGTCAACGGCGCACTCACGACAGGAGCCTGAAGTGGCTGGACACACCGAGAACGAGATCACCATCGCCGCTCCCGTCGACCTCGTCTGGGACATGACCAACGACCTGGAGCGCTGGCCCAAGCTCTTCAGCGAGTACGCCTCCTGCGAGGTGCTCTCCCGCGAGGGCGACACGGTGACCTTCCGTCTGACCATGCACCCCGACGAGAACGGCAAGGTGTGGAGCTGGGTCTCGGAACGGGTCGCCGACCGCGAGAAGCTCGTCGTGCGCGCCCGCCGCGTCGAGACCGGCCCCTTCGAGTACATGAACATCGTCTGGGAGTACGAGGAGACCCCGGCCGGCACCCGGATGCACTGGACGCAGGACTTCGCGATGAAGCCCGACGCCCCGGTCGACGACGCCGGGATGACGGAGATCATCAACCGCAACTCGCCCATCCAGATGGCGCTCATCCGCGACCGTGTGGAGGCGGCATGCACCACGCACTGATCGTCGCCAGGATGGCCCCGCAGTCGGCGGCGAACATCGCCGGCGTCTTCGCGGCCTCCGACCGCGGCGAACTCCCGCACCTCGTCGGGGTGACCCAGCGCTCCCTGTTCCAGTTCGGCGATGTGTACATGCACTTCATCGAGGCCGAGCAGGACCCGGGACCGGCCATCGCGAAGGTGGCCGGGCACCCCGAGTTCGTCGACATCAGCAAGCGGCTCGAAGCCTTCGTCAGCCCGTACGACCCCGAGACCTGGCGGAGTCCGAAGGACGCGATGGCGCGCTGCTTCTACCACTGGGAGAGGGACTGACCGAACGCGGAAGGGCGCCCCCCCCCGGGGGGGGGCCGGACCCGGGGGGGCGGTTACCGGCCGCGCGCGCCCGCCAAAACCCCCCCCCCCTGAACCCGGGGGTGGCCCCCCCGGGGGGCTGCCGCAGGGCGGGGTGGGGGGGGTGCTCCCCCCGGGGGTTGGGGCCCTCCCCCACCGGCACGGCCCCCCCCCGGGGGGGGGCGCCCTTCCGCGTTCGTACGGTTACCGGCGCGCGAGCTCCGGCATCAGCCGCAGCGCGTTCTCCCGGTTGATGCCCCGCAGTTGCGGCTCCGAGAGGAACGGGTCGCCGTCCAGGGCGGGCGTCACGCTGTCGACGATGACGTGGGCCGGGGTGGGCGGCCAGTCGGTGCCGAAGAGGATGCGGTCGGGGTCGACCGTGGCCAGCAGGGTCGGCGTGGCCGAGGGGGACATGGGGCCGGCGGTGTCGAAGTAGAACCGGTGCAGGTAGTCGCGGACCCGGCCGGGCTCGATGGGGGGAGTGATCCGCCCGCCGAACAGGTCGAGCCGGGTGGCCATGTAGGGGAGGAAGCCCCCTCCGTGCGGAAGGATGAAGCTGAGGTTCGGATAGCGGTCCAGGGTGCCGTTCCTGATGAGGTTGATGGCGGCACGCGTGGTGTCCAGCAGGAAGTCGCACACGAAGGGCGGCATCCCCTCCAGCCCCTCGGCGCCGTCCTTGCCGGCCGCCACCTCCATGGGGTGCGTGCTGATGACGGCGGAGCGCTCGTTCAGCTCCCGCAGCAGACGGTCGTGCGAGGCGTCGCCGAGGAAGACGCCGTTGACGCTGGTCCGGGTGCTCACCCCGATCGCCCCGAGTTCGTCGAGACCGTGGCGCACACTCCACGAGGAGAGCTCCAGGTCGTCGAGGAAGACGGGGGTGAAGAAGGCGAAGCGCGCGGGGTTGGCCTCGACGACCTCGGCCGCGGCCCCGAGGGCGACCCGGGCGCTCTCCTGCCGCTCGGCGCGCTCTTGGAACCGGCCGAGCATCGCCACGGTCATGACGGAGGTGCCGATCCCCGTCTTGTCCATGATCTCCAGCGCCGAGTCCAGGTCCCATCGGGTCCACCAGGGCAGCTTCTCGCGGTGGACGACACCGCGTTCCTCGGCCCAGTCCAGCCAGGCAGGGGCGGTGAAGTGGTGATGGACGTCGATGCGTCCGGCAAGGGTCATGGCAGCGTCCTAGTCGTTCGGTACGGGGCATCTGGATTCCAGCGGGGTCAACGCCTTTAGGGGCGCGGGGCTGTATCGATATGCGGCTCCGCCGCGCGGGCGCGACCAGCCACGACGGCGCCGCAGACGAAGAACAACCCATCGCGGCACTCCCAGCGGAGCGCTCAGTCACGGCAGAGCACGCTCTGCAGCACGTTCGTCAGGACGCGGTCGGCGTCCGGCATCGCGGCGTCCGCCCGCCAGGCGACGAAGCCGTCGGGGCGCACGAGCACGGCACCGTCCTCGGCCGTGCCGTGCAGCTCCGCCCAGTCGGCGTCCGTGTCGGGGGCGAGGTCGTGATCGGGCCCGGTGCCCACGAGATACGCCTCGATGGGCACGCCCAGGTTGAGAGAGGCCCGCTCCACGGCCGTACGCCACTTCTGCCCCCCGGATCCGGCGAGCAGCACGAAGGAGCGCTCGTACAGGTCGAGCGTGGAGATCCGCATGCCGTCGCGCATGACCCACATATGGGGTGCCCGGCTGCCCGGCTCGCCGCCCAACCGGAAGGCGTCGGGGACGATCGGCCGCTCCGGCGGCGCGCCCACCACGGCGTTCGAGGCGTACCGGTAGCACAGGGCGACGGTCATCAGGTCCGCCGGGTCGTTGTTGCGGCCGGCGGCGGGGCTGAACCCCGGGTGCTGCTCGTCTGCCGCCTGCACGCATGCGCGCGTGCCGGTCGCGAGGGCGACGGGCCGCCGTTCGAGCTCGTAGCTGTCGAGCAACGACGGGCCGGCCCAGCCGCGCAGCACCGCCGCCAGCTTCCAGGCGAGGTTGTGGGCGTCCTGGATGCCGGTGTTGGAGCCGAACGCCCCGGTGGGCGGCATCTCGTGGGCCGAGTCGCCGGCCAGGAAGACCCGGCCCTTGCCATAGGAGTCGGCGACCCGCTTCGAGGCGTGCCAGGGTGCCCTGCCGGTGATCTCGACGTCGATGTCGTCCGCGCCGACGGCGGCACGGATGTGCGCCGCCAGCCGGTCGTCGGTGAAGTCCGCCAGTTCCTCGCCCCGGTCGGGATACCAGGGCACGTGGATCACCCAGCGCTCCTCGTTGTCCACCGGCAGCAGGGCGCCCTCGCCCCGCGGGTCGGTGACGTAGCAGACGACGAACCGTTTCTCTCCGACGTGGTCCTTCAGGGCCCTGCTGCGGAACGTGACGCTGACGTTGTGGAACAGCTCACCGGGCCCCGACTGACCGATCCTCAGGCGCTTGCGGACGGGGCTGCGGGGGCCGTCGGCGGCCACCAGGTAGTCGGCGTTCACGGTGTACGTCTCGCCGGAGTCCCGGTTCCTGATCCGGGCCCGTACGCCGTCCCCGTGCTGGGTGAAGGAGAGCAGCTCGGAGTCGAAGCGGATGTCGGAGCCCTGCTCGCGGGCGTAGTCAAGGAGCACCGGTTCGAGGTCGTTCTGGCTGCACAGGCACCAGTCCGAGGAACTCACCCGGGAGATGTCCATGCCGCCGGAGATGTCCCCGACGATCCAGCGGCGCTGCTGCCCGGTGAGGGTGTCCACCTGGAGAATGCCGTCGTTCCCGGCGAGCACGCGGGCCGCGTCCCGGATGCGCGACTGAAGTCCGGCGGTCCGGTAGATCTCCATGGTGCGCACGTTGTTGCCACGGCCGCGCGGATGCGTCGACGTCCTGGCATGGCGTTCCACGAGCATGTGCTCGATCCCGAGGCGGCCGAGGAAAACCGAAGTGGAAAGACCCACCAGGGATCCGCCGACGATGAGAACTGGTACAGATTCCGCTTCGTGTCCGCTCACATCGTCGATGTTTACCAACCGGCCCTGCCACACACACGCCGTCCGGCGACCCGACCCATATGGCGCAGCGCCGTTTGCGGCGCCGTGCAGCCCGGGAAACGGTGGCTCTGACCCAAGGAAATTCACGCCTACCCGGGGACCAGTCATGACGCAAGCGTTCGCATCCGAGGAATCCTCGGAATCAGAGGCCCTGACGTCCGAGGCGGCCGCCGCCGCGGCCTCGTCGTGCAGCCGGGAGTTCCGCGCCAACCCGCATCCCGTCTACGCCGCGCTCCGCGAGAAGGCGCCCGTGTGCCCGCTCTCGCCGCCCCATGGCGTGGAGACATACCTGATCACGCGCTATGACGACGCCCGTGCCGCCCTCGCCGACCCCCGGCTGAGCAAGGACATGTACGGCGCCATCGACGCCTACCACCGCATCTTCGGTGACTCGTCGATCGCACTGGACGACAACATGCTCTTCTCGGACCCGCCGAAGCACACCAGGCTCCGCCGGATCGTCGGCAGCACCTTCACTCCGAAAAGGGTGGAATCGCTGCGGACGCGAGTTCAGCAGATCACCGACAAACTGCTGGACGAACTGCTGGAAGCGCGCCCGGCGTCCGGCCCGGTGAATCTCCTCCCGGAGTTCTGTTTCCCGCTCCCACTCCACGTCATCTGTGAACTCCTGGGCGTTCCGGAGAACGAGCGGAAACAGGCGCAGGAATGGTCCGCCACCGTCGCACAGACCGGTTTCGGACCGGAGGCGCGAAAGGCGCTGGAGATCGCCGAGGGAAATCTGCGCGACTATCTCGTGGACCTGTGCGCGCGAAAGCGCAGCGAGCCGGAATCGGATCTGCTCAGCGCACTGGTCACCGCCCAGGACCAGGAGGGAGCGCTCACCGACCACGAACTCGTCTCGACGGCCTGGGTACTGCTCTTCGCCGGCCACAAGTCGACGGCGTACCAGATCGGAAACGCGGTCTACCACCTGCTGAGCCGCCCGGACCAGAAGGAACTGGCCCTGCGGGACGCGAGCGCCCTGAACGCGGCAGTCGAGGAGATCTTCCGCTTCGAGACGTCGGTCGAGAACTCCACCTTCCGCCACGCCAAGGAAGACGTCGTCATCCGGGACACGCTCATCCCCAAGGGCGCGCTCGTCCAGATCTCGATCACCGGCGCCAACCGCGACCCGGAGATGTTCACCGCCCCGGGCGAACTGGATGTCCAGCGCCCCAATGTCCAGGCCACCCATCTCGCCTTCGGCTACGGCCCGCACTACTGCATCGGCGCCCCGCTGGCCCGACTGGAGATGCAGATCGCCCTCGGCACCCTCTTCGCCCGGTACCCCCGCATGACCCTCGCCGGAGCGCCGGAGGACGCCCGCTGGCTGACCGTGCCGTTCCCCGCCTTCCGCGGGCTGGCGGAGCTGCCCGTCGTGCTCGACCCGTCATGACCGCCGGCGCCGCGGCCCCCGGGCGGGTGCGGGTGATCCGGCTGCTGCGGGTGCGTGAGGGGATGGAGGAGCGGTTCGTACGGTCCTACGACGACGTCCGCGCGGCAGCGGCCGGATTCCCCGGGCACCTCGGCGAACAACTGTGCCGCTCCCTGGACGACCCCTCCCAGTGGCTGCTCACCAGCGAGTGGTCCGGCCTGGAGGCCGTCCGGCGCTGGCGCACCGCCCCCGCCCATCAGGCCCTGGTCGGGCCGATGAACGCCTGTCTGCACGACGACCGGTGGACGGGGGTCTTCCGGGTCGGGGAGACAGCGAAGGAGACAGCGGACGCATAGCCGGGCCGGACCGAAAGGCGAGACGGGGCTGACCAGCATGTGACCGGCCGGTAAGGTCGGTCGCGTGCCGAAGCCGCTCAGTCTTCCCTTCGATCCGATCGCACGCGCCGACGAGCTCTGGAAGCAGCGCTGGGGCAGCGTGCCGTCCATGGCCGCCATCACCTCGATCATGCGCGCCCAGCAGATCCTGCTCTCCGAGGTCGACGCGGTGGTCAAGCCGTACGGCCTGACGTTCGCGCGGTACGAGGCGCTGGTGCTGCTCAACTTCTCCAAGGCCGGTGAGCTGCCGATGTCCAAGATCGGCGAGCGCCTCATGGTCCACCCGACGTCGGTGACCAACACCGTCGACCGGCTGGTGAAGTCCGGCCTGGTCGACAAGCGCCCCAACCCCAACGACGGACGCGGCACCCTGGCCTCCATCACCGACAAGGGCCGCGAGGTGGTCGAGGCGGCCACCCGCGACCTGATGGCGATGGACTTCGGGCTCGGGGTGTACGACGCCGAGGAGTGCGCGGAGATCTTCGCGATGCTGCGCCCGCTGCGGGTCGCTGCGCGAGACTTCGAGGACGAGTAGCGCCGTCCCCGCCGACGCTGGGGTTTGCGGGCCGGTTAGGCTCGTCTGCATGAAAAAATCCGTGCTGACCCGCTACCGCGTCATGGCCTACGTCACCGCCGTCATGTTGCTGCTCCTCTGCGTGAGCATGGTGTTCAAGTACGGCTTCGACATGGGCGAGGACGTCACCTTCGCCGTCTCCCAGGTCCACGGCTTCCTCTACATCGTCTATCTGATCTTCGCCTTCGACCTCGGCTCCAAGGCCAAGTGGTCGTTCGGCAAGCTGCTGTGGGTGCTGCTCTCCGGGACGATTCCCTTCGCCGCCTTCTTCGTGGAGCGCAAGGTCACCCGGCAGGTCGAGCCCCTGGTCAGCGGGCCGGAGCCGGCCGCCGCCAAGGCCTGACCCCACCGCCGTACGGAACGCGTGCGGCGGCTTCCCATCGACATTTAATAGGACGTCCTAGTAAATTCGAAGGTATGGACGCTGACGCCATCGATGAGGGCCGCCGACGCTGGCAGGCCCGGTACGACGCCGCGCGCAAGCGCACGGCGGACTTCACCACGCTCTCCGGCGATCCCGTGGAGCCGGTGTACGGGCCCCGGCCGGGAGACAGGTACGAGGGCTTCGAGCGGATCGGCTGGCCCGGGGAGTACCCCTATACCCGCGGGCTGTATCCGACCGGCTACCGAGGGCGGACGTGGACCATCCGGCAGTTCGCCGGGTTCGGCAACGCCGAGCAGACCAACGAGCGCTACAAGATGATCCTCGGCAACGGCGGAGGCGGTCTCTCGGTCGCCTTCGACATGCCGACGCTCATGGGCCGCGACTCCGACGACCCGCGTTCGCTGGGCGAGGTCGGGCACTGCGGTGTCGCCATCGACTCGGCCGCCGACATGGAGGTCCTGTTCAAGGACATCCCGCTGGGCGACGTGACGACGTCGATGACGATCAGTGGCCCGGCGGTCCCCGTCTTCTGCATGTACCTGGTGGCGGCCGAGCGCCAGGGCGTCGACCCGGCCGTGCTCAACGGCACCCTCCAGACCGACATCTTCAAGGAGTACATCGCCCAGAAGGAGTGGCTCTTCCAGCCCGAGCCGCACCTGCGCCTGATCGGCGACCTCATGGAGCACTGCGCGGCCGGCATCCCCGCCTACAAGCCGCTGTCGGTCTCCGGCTACCACATCCGCGAGGCCGGCGCGACGGCGGCACAGGAACTGGCGTACACACTGGCGGACGGCTTCGGTTACGTAGAGCTGGGCCTGTCCCGCGGCCTGGACGTCGACGTCTTCGCCCCCGGCCTGTCCTTCTTCTTCGACGCGCACGTCGACTTCTTCGAGGAGATCGCCAAGTTCCGTGCGGCGCGGCGTATCTGGGCGCGGTGGATGCGGGACGTGTACGGGGCGACGAGCGAGAAGGCGCAGTGGCTGCGCTTCCACACGCAGACCGCGGGTGTCTCGCTGACCGCCCAGCAGCCGTACAACAACGTCGTGCGTACGGCCGTGGAGGCGCTGGCGGCGGTACTCGGCGGCACGAACTCCCTGCACACCAATGCCCTCGACGAGACCCTCGCGCTGCCGAGTGAGCAGGCGGCCGAGATCGCCCTGCGCACCCAGCAGGTACTCATGGAGGAGACCGGGGTCGCCAACGTGGCCGATCCACTGGGCGGTTCGTGGTTCGTGGAGCAGTTGACCGACCGGATCGAGGCCGACGCCGAGAAGATCTTCGAGCAGATAAAGGAGCGCGGGCTGCGCGCGCACCCGGACGGGCGGCATCCCATCGGGCCGATCACGTCCGGGATTCTGCGGGGGATCGAGGACGGCTGGTTCACCGGGGAGATCGCCGAGTCGGCGTTCCGGTACCAGCAGTCCCTGGAGAAGGGCGACAAGCGGGTGGTGGGCGTGAACGTCCACACCGGATCCGTCACCGGGGACCTGGAGATCCTGCGGGTCAGTCATGAGGTGGAGCGGGAGCAGGTGCGGGTGCTGGCCGCGCGTAAGGAGGGCCGCGATGACGCCGCGGTGCGCAGGGCGCTGGACGGGATGCTGGCTGCCGCGCGAGGTGGGGGCAACATGATCGAGCCGATGCTGGATGCGGTGCGGGCCGAGGCGACGTTGGGGGAGATCTGCGGGGTGCTGCGGGAGGAGTGGGGGGTGTACACGGAGCCGGCGGGCTTCTGAGCGCCGGGTGTGTGTTGTTCGCTGAGGCCGTGAGGGGTTGGTTGTCGCTTCCCTCACGGCCTCTTCGTGTGGTTTCGTGCGGTGCGATTGGATTCGGTCAATCTTTTGCGGTGTCGGGGCTCAAAAGCTTGGTTTCCTTCACGGGAGTCACACAAGTAATCCGCAGTGTGGGCACGTGAGTTGCACATGTTGGGTGTGAACACCCGTCAAAGGTGATTTCGCGCCACGTTGCCCCGGTCCCGAAGTCGGCGCTGTTCCGTCCTGGTTACCCGTGCGTATGGTGATCGTCGCGCATGACCGGATCATGACCAATCCGTCATCGCGCGCGTCAGTCAGCGACCGGGGGAACGGTGTCGCTACGGGGAGGGCCTTCCATGCCGCGGTACCAGCTTGTTGTGCGTCCCACGTCGCTCGTTCTCTTCCTTGCGATGAAGGGATGTCCTGTTGCGCCCGAGACCAGGGTTCCGCAGACCCAGACCCCGAAAGTCCAGATTCTTCACGCCCGTCATCACGTCCGTCACGGCGCTGGCCGTCTTCGGCGGCCTGGCTGTCCAGCCCGACCTCGCGGCGCAGTTGGCGGCTGACGCGACGGCCCGGTCCAGTGACGATCCGCAGGACTGGTACGAGACCACGGCTGACGAGCAGTTGCGGTTCGATCAGTGTCTGATGGCCGACGCCGTACGTCTGGGCGCTCCGCGTATGTACCGCTTCGCCCAGGACGCGCTGAACCAGACGCCGCAGAAGCTGCGCGAGCTGGCCACTATGGACGGCGCGTTCGACGGACCGCTGCACCAGGCCCACGAGAAGGACAAGAGCGACTGGAGCGCCACGTGGAAGCGCCTGCACGCGCGCAGGGATACGTGGGAGAAGCCCCTTGACGGCCTGGAGACCCCGGGTGGGTTCACCGTCACTGGGTTCCAATGGGTGCCCGGCGTCCACAGCGGCGACGACTTCTACGACCAGACCGGTCTGGGAAAGTGGGCGGGCGCGCTGCCCGACTGGAACAAGAATTTCGACTTCTACGATCCGACGCCTGAGGCCGACGACGCCACCCTCAAGGCCGTGACCGATCTCGGCACCCCGCTCTACGGTGAGAAGCCCTATGACCCGTCTCTTCCGCGTGAGGAGCGGGATCGGCAGTACTACGAAGAGCGGGCGTTCGAGGCGCTGTTCGACACCTTTGATGGCGAAGGCGCGGATGACGCGCGTCTGTTCCTGGCCTCTGGCGGCTTCCCCCGAACCGCCCCCCAGCCGGGCACTGCCGAGTACCGCGTCGCCGTCGAGGACATGAAGACCCGGTTCGCGTCCTGCGCGTGGCGGGACCCGATCGACCCGAACAAGGCCCTGCGCCAGGTGGAGGACACGGCCGCGCGGGAGTGGCAGCAGGAGGTCGCTTCCCAGGCCGCCCAGCGCAACCAGATCCTCGACGCCAACCGCGAGGCCACGGCGGCGCTGGCAAAGGGCGCCGAGTCGATGGCCGATCTGCTCGGCCAGTCGTGGATCGCCGACCATCTGGCCCGCTGGCAGGACTACTGGGCTCCCGGTGGTATCGGCTGGATCGGTGATTCCCCGTCGATCATCCGGGTCGAGGCGGCCAAGGGCAAGTGCCTTGATGTGCAGGGCGGCAAGACGGCCAGTGGCACGCCGGTGCAGATCTACAAGTGCAATGGCTCCGCGGCGCAGGAGTGGCATCTGTGGGGGTCCGGTGACGGCGCCATCCTGCACAACGTCAGGGCCCAGAAGTGCCTGGATGTGCAGAGCAGCAACTCCGCCAACCGTACGAAGATCCAGATCTGGTCGTGCAACGGCAGCGACGCTCAGCAGTGGAAGGTCGACGTGCGCGCGGTGAGCGAGCTGCGCAACGTCGCCACGAACAAGTGCCTGGACCTGAACAAGTTCGACAACGGCCACGACGCCTGGCTGTGGACGTGCAACGGCACCAATCCGCAGAAGTTCCGTATCGTCCCCCAGGGCCACCAGGGTACGGACACCCTGTCCTACCCGGACAAGGCACAGTTCGACAAGGCGAAGAAGGGCATCACGGCGGCCCGGGCGCAGGCGAAGAAGCAACTCGCCGCTGTCAAGGCCCAGTTGGCGGTGGCGAAGAAGGCCGCCACGGCGAGTGACACCGCTGAGCAGGCCGCGTACCGGATCGCGGACAGCAACGGCGCCCCGCGTGGCCGGGGTCTGCTGGTAGGCCAGCAGAAGGCCCAGGTCACCAACGGTGCGGTGGCCGGTCTGGAGGCCTTGGTGAAGGCCGCTGAGACCGCCGAGGCCGCTACCCGCGCATCCGCCGGGGACAGCGAGACGATCGCCCAGCGTGCGCTGGCGCAGGCGGCGCAGTCCAAGGCCGAGTTCCGCAAGAAGGCCGCGGAGATCGCCGAGTTGCAGGCGAAGGCCGCCGCGGACGCCGCGAAGCTGCACCGGGACAACGCCAAGAAGGACAAGGAGACCGCGGAGGCCAAGCTCGCGGTGGCGCTGAAGGCCGAGGGCGAG
>NZ_JBNGGG010000087.1:0-15360 GCF_049974585.1 Streptomyces sp. UG1
TGCACCGGCTGCCAACCCGCCACCGAGTGAGGAGAACTGCCGCCATGCCCCTGGGATTCGGGCCGGGAAACCCCGCCGCACCAAGTCCGCACCTGCGCGAGCTGAAGGAGACCGTACGCACCCTGCTGGACCTCGACGACGACACCGCCGTCATGATCCGCCAGCTCGCCTGCACCGAACCGGGCTGCCCACCCCTGGAGACGGTCGTCGCCGTCCTGCCGATGAACGGGCCGGCCCGCCGCTGGACCCTGCACCAACCCACCGACGACATCACCGAGGACGACCTCAAAGCCGCCCTGCTCACCACCACGCCCGAAGGAGCCCGACCCTGATGACGACAACCGAAGCCACCGCGACCGACGCACCGCGCGACGAGCGAGTACCCGTCACCGTCCTGACCGGCTTCCTCGGCTCGGGCAAGACCACCCTCCTCAACCGCATCCTCACCGAACACCACGGGATGCGGATCGCCGTCATCGAGAACGAGTTCGGCGAGATCGGCATCGACGACGCCCTCGTCCTCGACGCCGAGGAAGAGATCTTCGAGATGAACAACGGCTGCATCTGTTGCACCGTCCGAGGAGACCTCATCCGCATCCTCGGCGCTCTGATGCGACGCCGCGAGAAGTTCGACCACATCCTCATCGAGACCACCGGCCTCGCCGACCCCGCCCCCGTCGCACAGACCTTCTTCATGGACGACGAGATCGCAGCCCAACTGCGCCTGGACGCCATCATCACCCTCGTCGACGCCGCCCACGTCCTGCTGCACCTCGACGAGGTCAAACCGGAAGGCGTGGAGAACGAGGCCGTCGAGCAGATCGCCTTCGCCGACCGCATCGTGCTCAACAAGACCGACCTCGCCGACGAGGCGACCATCACCGAGGTCGAGGCACGCGTGAAGGCCATCAACGCACCCGTGCAGATCCTGCGCGCCCGCAACGCCGAAGTCGACCTCAAGCAGATCCTCGACGTCGGCGCCTTCGATCTGGACCGGGTCCTGAAGGACGACCCGTCCTTCCTCACCGAGACCGAGCACCAGCACGACACCACCGTCACCTCGGTCGGTATCGAACTCGACGGCGAGGTCGACGACACCCGCCTCAACGCCTGGCTGGGCAACCTGCTGCGCACCAAGGGCGCCGACATCTTCCGCTCCAAGGGCATCCTCGCCATCGCCGGTTCGAGCAGGCAGTACGTCTTCCAGGGCGTCCACATGCTGCTCATCGGCGAGGAAGGCGCCCAGTGGCGGGCCGACGAGCCGCGCCGTAACCGGCTGGTCTTCATCGGCCGCAACCTCGACCGCGACGAGCTGGAGCGCGGCTTCGCCGACTGCCTGGCCACCGCGGGAGCCGCCGCGTGAGCATCACCACACCCGACCAAGCCCTGACCGTCGCCTGGGAGATCACCATCGACGACGCCCCCGTCGCCCTGAGTGCACGCGGCGACCTGGTGGCCGTCGCCGGAGCCGAGGGCACGGTACGCGTCCTCGATGCCGCGATGGGCGCCGAGATGGGCGCACTCGACCTTGCCGGCGGCACCCTGAAGGCCCAACTCTCCTCCACCGCCCAGCACTTGGCGGTCACCGGCCCCATGGGATACGCGCTGTGGCGCCGCTCGGACGGCCGCACCGTCGTGCGCGAATCCGGCGCCTGGTCCTCCGCCGCCGCCTGGGCCAACGACGAACGGGTGGCGGTCGCCTCCGGACGGACGGCGCTCGTACTCGACGCGGACGGCGAGGAGTTGTGGCGTACGGCGGCCGCCGCGTCCACCGTCACGGACCTCGCCTGGCTGCGGCGGGGGCGGCGGCTGGCCGTGGCCGCGTACGGGGCGGTGCGCGGCCACGAGCGGCACACCGCGCAGCCCGTGGTCACCTACCCCTACATCGGCTCGCACCTCGCGCTCGCCGTCGCCCCGACCGAGAAGTGGATCTGCAGCGGCAACCAGGACGCCTCCATCCACATCTGGCGCACCAGAGACGGCAGCGAACTGACCATGTCCGGCTACCCGGAGAAGGTCTCCCGCCTCGCCTTCGACGACACCGGCTTCTGGCTCGCCGCCGACGGCGCCCCCGACCTGACGGTCTGGGACTTCTCCGGCAAAGGCCCCGCCGGCACCGCACCCCGCCAGCTGCGCTGCCATGAGACGATCACCGCGCTCGCCTGGCGGCCCGGCCCCGCCGGACACCTCGCCAGCGGCGGCCACGACGGCACCGTCGCGCTCTGGTACGCCACCGCCGGACAGCCCGCCAACCGGCTACGACCCGTGCGCACACTCGACGACGTCGACTCGCCCGTCGCCGCGCTGGCCTGGGCAGGACCTCACCTCCTGATCACCGCCCACCGCGACGGCCGCGTCCGCGCCCACACCGTGCCCTCGCAGGCGGCACTGTGAACCGGTCGGTGATCCGAGCGGCCAACCGCCCGTGCACGCTGGTCGTCTGCCGCGGCTGCTGCTGCGGCAACCCGCGCAAGCACCCGGGCACCGACCACGCCTGGCAGCTGGACCGGCTGCGGGCCGGCGCGGCCGAACACGGCTTCCAGGTCCGCACGACGGACTGCCTCGGCCCCTGCGACCAGGCCAACGTCATCGTCGTCCAGCCCTCCACCGCCGGACGCCGGGCCGGCGGCCGGGCGACCTGGATCGGCTTCGCCATGGACGACGACTGTACGGACGACCTGCTGCGCTGGGCGGCCGACGGAGGACCGGGGGTGGCGTCACCGCCGGCCGCGCTGGAGCTGCAGTTCGTCCGCCCGCCGCGTGAGGCCCGTGCCCGTGCACGCCGCTGAACCCGTTCGCCCCAACGGGGATGTGGGCGGCCGCGACGTCATCGCGGCCGCCCGCCTCGACGAGGCCACCGCGGCCTCCGTCGCTGCCACGCTGCAGGCCCTGGCCACCCCGTCCCGGCTGCTGATCCTCACCACCCTGCGGCACGCCGCGTACTCGGTCACCGAACTCGCCGCCGCCGTCGGCATGGAACAGTCCGCGGTCTCCCACCAGCTGCGGCTGCTGCGCGCCCTCGGCCTGGTCACCGGACGGCGCGACGGCCGCCGCATCGTCTACCGCCTCTACGACGACCACGTCGCCCAACTCCTCGACCAGGCCGTCCACCACATCGAACACCTACGCCTCGGCCTGCTCGATCCCGGCTGAGCCAGTCACCGACGCGACCTAGCTCTTCTCCTCACGCTCCTCCCCTTCCTCATCCCGGGCCTGGCGTCGGCCCGGCCACAACGACGACAGCAGCAGCGCCAGCGCGATCAGGGCAGCCACGATGCCGAGGATCGTCTGCGCCGAGGTGAAGAACTCGACTATCCCGTTGCCCTCGTCGGGCTGTTGCGGCGCATACGGCTGGTCAACTTCGAGATGGACAAACATTACGGGCACACCAAGAAACTCCGGTGTCAGTGAAGGCGCGCTGCGGCCAGGGCGGCGCGGGATGACGTGGTGCGGTGGAGTGCCGTGCGGTTACGGCGCGCAGGGCTGGGCGCGGTGCAGCAGGACCGTGAGCGCGTGCGGGCGTGGGAGCGTTGCTCTGGGCAGAGGCGGGTGCGCGGACCGGGGCAACGGCACGCCCGCCAGCCTCAGGACGAGGCCGATGACGTACAGCAGCCACGTCCACCAGCCACGCACCGCCCCGGCGACGGCGTGCGACAGCCGCCCGGGCAGGTCGGAGGCGCTGCGGAAGAAGCAGACCAGGGCGAGGCCGGCGAGGAAGTTCAGCGCGGCCATGACCAGGGTGTTGTGGTGCCAGGCCGACGGCAGACGCATGCGGTCGTCCAGTGCCGTGGCCGGGATTTCGGTACTGCCGCGAGCGCCAGCGCCGGCCAGGAGACCGTGGAGTCGGTTGTCGCATGGTGCAGTCCGGCCGTAAGTGCGGTGGCGGCCAGGGCATAAGCGGCCGCGCGGGCGGCGGTGCCCCCCGCGGTGCGGTTCGGGAGCGGCCAGACGGACATGTCCGGTCCATGGTGCCGTATGACACGACGAGCCACGGTACGAATACGCCGATTCGGGGCTCAGGTACGGGTGTGATCAGTGAGGCATCGGTCTCTTTCCCGGACCGGCCTGCCAACCGTGCGGACGATGTTCCATGATGAGCGGGCCATGCACCAGTCCGACCCGACCCTCCGCGCCCCTCTGCCCGTCCTCCGGGCAGCGGTGTTCGCCGTCGTCGGCGGGGTTCTGGGGGTGAGCGCCCACCACCTGCTCGCCGAGGGACCGGTGCCGTGGGCACAGGGCACGGCCGCGGCCGCCGTTCTCTTCGGTCTCGGGCTCCTCGGCACGCGCCGTCCTCGCCGCCTGGCCACGGTCGTGGCCTGCAGCGTCGCGGGGCAGTCCGGGTTGCACCTGTGGCTGACACTCACCGCACACTCCGGACACATCCCGGCCACGGCCGACCATCATCACGGCGGCCACGCCCATGACGCCCACGCGGCCTGGCACGAGCGGCTGCACGACTCCGTGGCCATGACGGCGGCGCACGCACTGGTCGCCGCGCTCGTCGCCGTCCTGCTGCACCGTGCGGACGCGGCCTGCTGGACGCTGGCCCGCGGTGTGACGGCGGCGCTGGACGCGGTGCGGGCGAACGTCGCCGCCGCCCGGATGCTGTGCACGCGACCGCCATCACCCGGGCGGCTTGCGCTGCCCGTTCTCGCAGCGGCGGAGGGTGAACGGCCGTCTGCGATGGGGCCGGTGCTCGCGCATGCGGTGGTACGGCGGGGTCCTCCGCCGACGAGTCCAGCTCTCGTCAACTGACCCCCGGGCGCCGGTTCGGCCCACGCCGGACCGCCGCCCCGCCATACCCCCATGCCTGGAGACCCCCATGTCCCGCATCACCCTGCCGCGCACCGGGCGGCGCCTGACCGTCGCCGCTGCCGCTGCGGCAACCGCCCTTCTACTCACCGCCGTTCCTGCCGCCGCCCACGTGGAGGTGGAGTCCGACAACGCCCAGGCCCTCGCCGAAAACGTCGAGCTCACCTTCGTGGCCGAGTCGGAGTCCGCCACGGCCGGCATCACCGAGCTTCGCGTTGTCCTGCCCGAGGGAATCGCTCCGTCCGACGTGACGTACGGCGAGGGCCCCAAGGGCTGGAAGTTCACCGCCAGCGACGACGGCTACACCGTCAAGGGCCCGGCCGTGAAGGCCGGCGAGGACGCCGAGTACTCGGTCGTCGTACGGCAGTTGCCCGACGCGAAGGAGCTGGCGTTCAAGACGTTGCAGACCTACAGCGATGGCAAGATCGACCGCTGGATCGAACTGGGCGAGTCCAGCGGCGGCGGCCACGGCAACGAAGCACCGGTTCTCGAACTGAAGGCCGCCGGACCGGGCGCGAAGCCGGTCAGCCCCTCCCCCAGCGCGTCGGAGAGCCCCTCCGTCTCGCCCTCGCCGCAGGCGGCCGACGCCGAGAGGGACGACGACAGCGGGCTGTCGGCTGGCGCCTGGACCGGCATCGTCGCCGCGATCCTCATCCTGGTCGCGGCTGTGGCGTTCGTCGTACGCCGCCGGGGCGGCGCCCAGCAGTAGTCCGGCCGCCCACTTCCAGGGCCCTTGCGCACCGAGCCGTCTCGGGTGCAAGGGCCCTCGTGGACTACGGCATGTCAGTCGTGTGAAGCCTTCCCGCTCACCCGGTGGTCCGCGTGGCTGAGCGCCTCCACCACCAGGCGCCGCAGATGCCCGTCGCTGAGCCGGTAGTAGATGTGCCGCCCCTCCCGGCGGGTGTCCACCAGCCCGGCCAGCCGCAGTTTCGCCAGATGCTGGCTGACCGCCGTGCGCGACGCCTCGCACCGCTCGGCCAGCGAACCGACGTCCGACTCGCCCTGGGCCAGCAGCCACAGCAGATGCAGGCGGGTGGCGTCGGAGAGCATCGCGAACACCCCGGTCGCCTCGGCGAGCCGCGCACTGTCCGGGGCACGCAGATGCGCATCGGCCGCAGGTGATATGGGGTGGCGTTCTGGCATGAGGCCAGCCTAGAGCCACCGGGCCAGTGCGGTGGGCTCGGCGGGTTCGGCAGTGGACCGTCGACTTCCAGCCATCATGTGCGCAGGTGCGCACATGATGGCTACACTCGTCGGACCCGACCGGACCGCTCTGCCCAGGGAGCCGCCCGCATGCTCGCCGTCCTGCGCAACCGCACCTACCGCCACCTCTTCACGGCCCAGGTCATCGCCCTGGCCGGCACCGGCCTGGCCACGGTGGCCCTCGGTCTGCTGGCCTACGACATCGCCGGCGCCGACGCCGGCTCGGTGCTCGGCACCGCGCTCGCGATCAAGATGGTGGCGTACGTGACGATCGCCCCGGCCGTCGGCGCGATAGCCGACCGGCTGCCGCGACGGGCCCTCATGGTCACGGTGGACCTCATACGCGCCGGCGTCGCCCTGATGCTGCCCTTCGTCGACCAGGTCTGGCAGGTGTACGTCCTGGTCTTCCTGCTCCAGTCCGCCTCCGCCGCGTTCACACCGACCTTCCAGGCCGTCATCCCCGACGTCCTGCCGGACGAACGCGACTACACGCGGGCACTGTCCATGTCCCGGCTCGCGTACGACCTGGAGAGCCTGTTCTCACCCGCGCTGGCGGCAGCCCTGCTGTCCGTCATCACGTACAACTGGCTGTTCACGGGAACCATGCTGGGGTTCATGGCCTCGGCCGCGCTCGTGGTCTGCACGGTCCTCCCCAAGGCGAACACCCCCGCCGCGCCGCGCACCGGCGGCGCGTACGCGAAGGCCACCGCCGGCACGCGCCTCTTCTTCACCGTCCCGCGGCTGCGCGCCCTGCTCGCCCTGAACCTCGCGGTCGCCGCTGCTGGCGCAATGGTGACCGTCAACTCCGTCGTCTACGTACAGGACTTCCTGGGGCAGCCAGAGGGCGCCGTACCGCTCGCGCTCGGGGCGTACGGGGCGGGCTCGATGGTCGTGGCGCTCGTCCTGCCCCGCGTGCTGGACAGGGTTTCCGACCGAACGGTGATGCTGCGCGGTGCGTTGTTGCTCGCCGTCGTCTTCGCCGGGCTGGGCGCCATCACGGCCGCGCAGGGCGGGAGTTGGCGCTGGCCCGCGCTGCTGGCCGTCTGGGCCGCCTTCGGCGCCGCCTGCTCGATGGTGCTCACACCGACCGGACGGCTCATCCGCCGCTCGGCACCGGCCGAGGAGCGCACAGCGGCGTTCGCGGCACAGTTCTCGCTCTCGCACGGCTGTTGGCTGCTGACGTATCCTCTGGCCGGATGGCTGGGCGCCGAGGCCGGGTTGCAGGCGGCCGTGGTCTTCCTGGGCGGCATCGCGCTGACCGCGTCTGTGCTGGCCGTGCGTCTGTGGCGGGGGCAGGCGATCGTCGAGCACGAGCACACCGACCTCCATGACGGCCACCCCCACCTCGCCGGTGCCACACAGGTCAGGACCGGCTGGCGGCACCGTCACAGCCTCGTGGCCGACGAACTGCACCCCGCACCGTCCCGCCACGCGTGACTCCCGCGCCGGGACCCCGGGCCGAGCGGCACGGTGGCCACGGACGCCGGTCCCTCAGCGCACCATGACGGTCCTCGTCGCGGTGGCCTGGTCGATGTCCGTGATACGGACGGTCACGGCCATCTTCCACTTTGCCGGCCGCGGGGAGCCTGACGAAACTCGGCCTCCGCGACCGATTACAGGCCGTGATCTTCGCCTACGAGACGGGGATCAACCTCCTCGCGACGTACCGACCTGATCCGGGCATCGCCCAGCGGACGGCTCGCCTCAGAAGTTCTCCACAAGCCAGATAGCCGCCAACAGCAACACCGCGGCGGCGGCCAGCACCGCGACCGCCTGGGCGACCCAGCGGGGAATCCGATTCATCGCATCCATCCTCACTTCGGGTCCTGACTGGCTTCTACCCCGTTACGCGGCACCCGCTTCCTCACGGACGCACCCGAACCCGCCCTGGATGCATCCACCCAATCCGGGTATTGCGGCACCACGCACGGTCTGGGCGGTGGTGGTCGCCGCCACCGCCCTCGCCCACACCGCGGCCTGCGACGACGGCGACGGCGGCGCACCTCGAAGGGCACCGCCGCCCGTTACCGAGTCGTTCAGCCACACCGCACTCAGCCCATCACCGTCGATCTCCGAAGGGTGCGGCTCTCCTGGAGTGACTCAGGCAGTCAGGCCATGAGGTCGTAGCGGGCCTGGTTGATGCGGCGGTGGTACTGACGCTCGGCAGGGAAGGCCCAGGGCTCCGGAAAGTCCCCGTTGTCCTGTACCGCGCGGAGGGTAGAGCACAGGGGACAGTCCATCGCCCGCGGTCAGACGGCCGTGGAGCGCCCAGTCCACAGCAGGGTGGGCTGGACCACGAAACCGTCCGGATCGGTGCCGACCCAAGCCGGGCTGGCCGGGTCGAGCAGCTCTTCGGCCCGGGCGATGTCGGCGTCGTTCATGCCTGCGGCCCGCCCGTGGGAGGCTACGGCGCGACGCATTTCTGGCCAGACGATCTGCTCCAGGAACGTGCGCGCCGCGGGCTCGGCGAGGGTGGAGGCGACCACCGGGAACACCCGTAGAGTGACGTCGCTCAGCCCGGCCTGACGCATCCAGGCTCCCAGTCGCTCGTAGTGGGCCTGCCCGTCATGGGGCAGGCCCCAGGTGAGCTCGGAGGCGGTCCGGATAAGTCGTTCCAGCCGTGAATGCCCCGGCAGGAACATCGACTGGTAGTAGTTCGTGGTGAACAACGCGAGCGTGCCGCCGGGCACCAGCGCACCGGCCAAGGCTCGCACGACTGCGGCAGGGTCGTCGAAGCTTGCCGGCCAGACGGTGTCGGAGGACCAGATCAGGTCGAAGGCGCTGCCCGTGGCTGAAGCCTCGGCGGCGATCGCGTGGAGGTCGGCGACGCGCAGGTCGACCAGACGTTCCAGCCGCAGGTCGTCGAGCTGAACTCTGGCCACCTCGATCGCCCGGGCATCGATGTCGACGGCCACCACCGTTCCGTCCTCATCACGGCTGGCGGCTCGCACCCGTCTGGCCAGGTGACCCAGGGCGCCACCGGCTCCCGTGCCGACGTCGAGAACCCGCAGGGGAAGGGTGGATTCTGCCAGCTCGATCGCCGCGACCGCGGCGGCCACCGCAGGAGCTGTGAAATCTCGGTTTGTGCGCAGATAGTCGAGGTAACTACTGGTGTCCGGACCAGCCCCCGTGTCCTCCGGGATCGATCGGCGGCCGTCATCTACTGTCACGAGCACCCCTCACGTAGATATGAAAACCGTTATCAGTCTCTAGGGGCGGTGTGGTTGCGGCAACCCTCCGCAGAGCTAACCAGCCACTGCCGAACGCGTCGTCGGCGGACGTGTCTGCCCGGCCGCCGCAAAGTGTCACCGGTCGACGCCCCACGGTGCGAACTCGGCATCGCCCAGCGTCGCGTTCTGTACACCTCTCCGCCAGTCGGCCCCACGGTCCGGCCCAATGTCCGGCAGTCAGGCTGAACCCGCCCGGACCACAGCCACAGGCTCAACAACCCAGCTCAACCACTCCCTGCGGAAGAGCTTCACCCATCTCCGAATCCCCTACGCCGACCGGTACCGCGCCGGAGGACCCGGAGGAAGCCGAGCAGGACGTCAGGGAAGCCTGGCGGGTCTTCCTCGACCCGGAATCATCCCTCGACGAGCGGAGTGAGGTCGTTGAGACCGGCGAGCAGAACGCACTGATGATCGACAACCTCTTCCACGACCCGCTCGGCCGCCGCCTCCGCGCCGACGTGACCTCGGTGTCGTTCACCTCCGACCTGCACGCCGACGTCGCCTACACCCTCATCCGCTACGTCCGCCGACTGGACACCGGCGACCTGCGAAGAGCCGACCGATCTCGCCCCCTGACGCGCTTCACGCCGCCACGACCAAGGCCAGCCGCGGCGAGGCGAACCGCGTTCCGCACACGAACCGCAGCACTGGCCCCGGGCAGTGATCCGTGCGGCGAACCGGCCGTGCACGCCGGTCGTGTGCCTGGGCTGCTGCTGCGGCAACCCGCGCAAGCACCCCGGCACCGACCACGCCTGGCAACTCGACCGACTGCGCGCCGCCGCCGAACACGGCTTCAAGGTCCGTACGACGGACTGCCTCGGCCCCTGCGACCAGGCCAACGTCATCGTCGTCCAGCCCTCCACCGCCGGACGCCGGGTCGGCGGCCGCGCGACCTGGATCGGCTTCGCCGTACCTTTCGTCGGCGGCGGCATCGCGTTCACCATCACCGCCGTGCGGATGACCAACGCCCTCAACAGCAAGGCCGAGGCCAAACGCCGGGAGGTCCTCGGCGAACTGTGAACCCAGCGCAGCACCGTGCACTAAGGAGGGCGGCGGACGGATCCGGTGGGCTTCGGGTCACTCAGTGGTGGCATCCCAGCAAGCGCACCGAGCAGCCTCGGGATCCGACGGCCCACTCCCGCCAGCGGTCAGCGCGCGAACCCGGCAGATGTTGGGCCTTGCGTAAAACGTGGCTGAATACTCTGAGTGACTATTCACCGCGGTTTCGGCAAGGGCCAGGGACCGCCACTGAGGTGGCGGCCCCTGACAGGGTAGCGGATCGGGGTGGTGGTGGGCTGAGGCTGATGCCTCAGTGGGTTCGTGATCGGTGGGGTTTGCCGCTGGTGGCGTTCTGGGCGAGGAGGAAGCCGAGGACGACGAGGCTCTGGGCTTCGGCGCCGAAGGCGATCAGGCGGTGGTTCCACAGGGAGCGGTCGAACTGGGAGAAGCCGGCTTCGGTGTCTTCGCGGCCGCCGTAGAGGGCTTGGTGGACGGCGGTGTCGTCGGGGATCTGCAGGAGGTGCTCGGCGCGGTGGAAGCCAGTCTCGGCATCGCTTTGTCCTTCGTCGCGTTCCCCGGGGGCAGTGGTGACGCCGACGGGTTCGCGGTGTTTACGTAACCCTGGAGGAAGGCATCGAGATCCGCGATCGCCAAGTGCGCGACCTGCGCGGCGACAGCACCGTATGGGGACCACGCCAGCGTTCTGCCCGCTGTTGCACCGCGCTGCCGCCTGCACGCCGTCCCACGGGGAATGCAGGTCACCGGACGCGGCAGCCACATGCGCGATGAAAAGGCCCTCGTCCCGCGCCTGGAGGAACTCAACGCTACTTCTCCCCGGTCGACAGCCGGGTGCGGAAGGTGTGCCGGGCCCTGGCGGCGGCCTTCGCGGTGGCCTCGCGCAGGTGGCCCGGGCGCATCACGATTCCCTTCTGGTCGACACTGATCACGATCAGCGTCCCGGACGCAGCCGGGTGGGCAGTGCGGGCCGTATAGAACGCGGCGATGTCCACGGCTGCGGCCCGCACCAGATCCTCCACCTGGCGTTTGCCCACCACCCGGCCCCCGCAGCTGCGGTCGATCGCTTCCAGCGCGGTGTCGTAGGAACCGCGGGCCGCTTCGAGGACCGCGAGGCGGCGCAGTCCCAGATTGTGCCGCCCGTGGGGCAGGCCCAGCATGGCGTCGGCGGGGTAGAGGTTGGTCGTGCCCGCGCCGCGCAGAGCGCATCGGGTCACGGTCACCGGCCCCAGCACGGTGGCCAGTTGCCGCCGGTGGCCCTTCTCCAGCCTGCTCCGGCCGCCGGCGAGCTCAGCCCGCCTATGCGGATCGAGGGCGGACAGGTGGTCCTTCTCGTGGCGGGCCCGCCACTCGAGATGGGCCTGCAGGAGCAGTCGCCCCAGTTCCCGGGAGCCCGCTTCGACGTCGGCCTCGGCCTGTTCATGCGTCGCGGTGAGTGCTTCGGGGCTGGAGAGGCGGGCGGCCAGGGAAGTGAGGGAAGAAAACACGCGGGCAAAGGGGTCAGCCGCCGCGGCCGTTTCGTACGCTGCGTTCATCGGGCTCTCGTCCTCGGACAGTGGCGATCTGGTTGGCACCATCGACGCCAGGGACGAGAGCCCGGCCCCACACCGGCGCGACGCCGCTCACCGGCCGCGGCTTCCCGCTCCGGCGCGCCCGCGCCCGCCCTCCGCGCACCACCTCACGCGAACAGGCCCGGCTCGCCCTCGGCCAGCCAGCCCCGCTCCACCAGCCGTTTCAGCTTCGAACGGAACCCCTCTACCTTGTTCTTGCCCGTCGACAACCCCAGCGCGGCGCACAGATGATGCGCCCGCATCGGATGCACCGCGTCGTGCAACACCTCGACGACGTCCCGGTACGAGCGCGGCAGCACATCCGCCTCAACCCCCGGCTCCCACTGCGGCACCAGCCGCACCCCGACCGGCGATCCCGCCCCGCTCCGGTCCACCGGCAGCGGGACTTCCTCCGCAGCCTCGTCCACGGACACCGTCACCGCCCCCTCGCCGGACAGGATCTCCGTCATCGTCTCCCGTGTGATCTCCAGCCGGGACAGCACAGCCTCCCGCTCGGCAACACGACCAGCCAACTCCTCCATCCGCGAGCGAAGTTCACTGATCTCGGCCCGAGCAGCCGCCTCCCGCCGCTCGATCTCCTCCAGCCACGACACCATCGCCGCCTCCAAGACCACGTCTCAGGACACGACGATCCGCCCTCCGCGCACACACGGCAACGGCGCACGGCATCACCAACTCACTGAGAAAGAGCCGCACCCTACGTAGTTCCGGCCCCGCCGGCCCCAGGCGTCGGCCTGCGGACGACGCCTGGTTCAGCGGCAAGGACCGGTGCGATCCAGTGAAGTGCGGGTCAGCCTGCAGCACCACACGGTCCGCCTCGACATCAAATCCGAGCACCGGGTGACCCGGGTCAGTCTCCGGCGCGAGCCGTACAGGTTTGTCCAAGCACCGTCCGATCGCCCGCAGGAAGCCGCACAGCACGTTCAGTCGCACCTGCCCCTGGAGCTCCCGAAGATCGACATCGAAGTCGATCGAATCGGCCGCATAGGGACGAAAGATCGCCATTACTCCCGGTACTGGCCAGATCCTCAACATCACACTGGCCTCGACGCCCCGAACCAGCATCACCTCGGCCCGTGGCAGCCGCAGCACGGCACCGTCCTCGGAGTACTCACACGCCCAACCCCGCGACCGCGCCAAGTCGAGCACTGCCTGCCAGTCATCGACGGAAGTACCAGTGACACTCACATCCGGCAGCGAACCCATCAAATCGGGGTCGAAGAAGTTCTTAACGTCATCCCACAGCAGGTCAGGCATCATGCAATGATGCCCTCTCACCCAGGGGACCACAGTCCGATTTCCTCGGACCCCCTCCCAGTTCCTGGCAGTCACACACCCCATCAGCGGTTCAGAAGCACGTCGCGATCACCCGAGTGCAGAGAAGCATCTTCGCGTCCGGCGGGCAGGAAGCGTTCTTCGAAGGCCACGTGGGTCCGGAAGCGGAGAGCTTCGCCGTGCCGGCCGTGGTGACCTTGCCGCCGGGCAGCTCGTAGACGAAGGTCAGCACCTCGTCCCGTAGGTCTACGCCGAGCGCCTGAAGACCTGGGTGGAATGGGCCGACGTCGCCGCCGAGGCCCAGGGCAGCCCCGCGTAGCCGTGTCGCACGCCGCAGCCACGACAACGGCCGGTGGGCATGCGCGTTCCCTCGACGGGAGACCGCACGCCCGCCGGCCGTGGTTAGTGGCTGCGAGGAGGTGACCCTCCCCGCAGCCACTCGGCACGGCCTGTCCGGGCCGACGGACTCCCGCGACTGTACGGTCCGGTTGCTCAGGGAAGCGGCTTCAGGCGGCCGTCGCTGGTCTGCCGTCGCAGGAGGAACTTCTGGATCTTTCCCATGGCGTTGGCGGGGATGGTGTCGGCCAGGTACCAGTGGCGCGGGGTCTTGTGCGGGGCCAGGGCGGCCCGCAGGTGGTCGTGGAGTTCGGCGGCGGTGGGCGGGTCGGCGGGGTCGGTGGGGTTGATGACGGCGGCGACCTGCTCGCCCCAGGCCGGGTCGGGGAGGCCGAGTACGGCGGCCTGTTGTACCCGGGGGTGGGTGCTGAGCGCCGCTTCGATCTCGGCTGGGTAGATGTTCTCCCCGCCTCGGATGATCATGTCTTTGAGGCGGCCGGTGACGGTGACGTAGCCGCGCTCGTCCATGACGCCCAGGTCGCCGGTGTGGAGCCATCCGTCGCGGTCGATGGTCTGGGCGGTGGCCTCGGGAAGGTCGTGGTAGCCGAGCATGACCTGGTAGCCGCGGGCGCAGATCTCGCCCGGCTCTGCCACGGGCAGCGGATCGGCGCCGGCGGGGCCGGTGATTTTGACCTCGACCTGCCACAGAGGGCGGCCGGCGGTGTGGAGTTTGTCTTGGGCGTTGTCGTCGGGGCTGGTCTGGGTGACGGAGGGGCTGAGTTCGGTCTGTCCGTAGAGGGTGGAGAAGCGGGCGCCGAAGCGGCGCTCGGTCTCCTCGACCAGTTCCGGGGGCACCCGGTCGCCGCCGGACAGGACGGTCGCGCAGGCGCTGAGGTCGTAGGAGTCGAATGTGGGGTGGTTCAGCAGGGCGGTGAGCATCGCCGGGACTCCGGCGAAGAAGGTGGCCCGCCACTTCTGAAGTGCCTCCAGGACGAGGGTGGGCTGGAAGACCTGGACGAGGACGAGGGTGCCGGTGGCGGTGGCCACGCCGAGCACGGTCAGGTCGCAGCCGGCGGTGTGGAACAGCGGCAGCGCGCTGCCCCAGACCCCGTTCCGGGGGAAGCCTGCGCGGGCGGCCACGAAGGTGGCGTTGGTGACGAGGCCGCGGTGGTGCAGGACGGCGCCCTTGGGGGTGCCGGTCGTTCCGGAGGTGTACTGGATCTGTGCCGCGGCACCCGGGTCGACCCGCGGCAGCGGTTCGGGGGCGGTGGCGCGGACCTCGGTGAGCCAGCCGGTGAAGGAGACCCGCTCGCGCAGGCGGGGGAGGCGCGGCCGTATCCGTTCCACCGCCGCCGCCATGTCCGTCTCGCGGAAGGAGTCGGTCAGCAGCAGCCCCACGGCACCGGACTGGGAGAGCACGTGCTCGAGTTCGGCGTCGCGCAGTGCGGGGTTGACGGTGACCAGGATCTGCCCGGCCAGGGCTGCGCCGTACTGGAGGATGACCCATTCGGGGATGTTGGGGGCCCACACGGCGATGTGCTCGCCCGGGGCGAACCGAGCGGTCAGCCAGGACGCGGCGTGCTCGGCGTCGTCCAGGAGCTGGGCGTAGGTCCAGGTGCGGTCGGTGCGGTCGGCGCCGGACAGGGCGGCGCCGGGCGGGGCGATCTCGACCAGCGCCAGGCGGTCCGGGGCGGTCGACGCGGCGCCTCGGAGCACCTCCCCGATGGTGAGGTCGAGGACCGGGCGGGTGGTGTCGGCGGGCCGGTACGAGCGGGTCAGCGGTTCTTGCATCGTCACTCCTCCAGGTCTTGCGCTGTGGGGACCGGGCCGCCGCCGTCGGGAATCCAGCGGCCCGAGTCGCGCCACTTGACCGCCTCGTGGAAGCCGTGGGTGGCGGCGAACTGCTGGAACCAGCGGCC
>NZ_JBNGGG010000088.1:0-14983 GCF_049974585.1 Streptomyces sp. UG1
GTGCGGCGTGCCTTCGGCGTGGCGTCGGTGGCTTCGGTCGTGTCGACAGCGGCCTCGGCTGCGGTCGTTGCCTTGCGCGTGCGGCGTGCCTTCGGCGTGGCGTCGGCGGCCTCGGCCGTGTCCACCGCGGTCTCCGCTGCGGCCGCCGACTTGCGGGTGCGGCGGCGCGGCTTGGGTTCCGTGGTCTCCGGCGCACTCTGCGCACCCTGCGTGCCCTCGGCCGTGTCCACCGCGGTCTCCGCTGCGACCGCGGCCTTGCGGGTGCGGCGGCGCGGCTCGGTGGCGGGGAGCTCCTCGGGGTCTGCGAGCTGCGGGGCCGTGGCCGTCTCGGGCGCCTGTACCGCTTCCGTGGCCTGGGCGGCTTCCTGCGAAGTCGCCCTCGGCTCCGCCGACTTGCGGGTGCGACGGCGGCGCGGCTTGGCCGGGGTCTCCTCGGCCGGGTCCAGGGACGGACCCTCCGCCGTCGTGACGGCTGCCTCCGCGGCCTCCGCGGGAACGACCGTCGGGGTCGGCTCCGTCGAGGCTCCGCCTCGGGTACGGCGACGGCGGCGCGGGGTGCGCGGGGCCGTGACCGACTCCGCCGTGGCGGCCTGCGCGGACTCGTCCGGGGTCGCGGAACCGGCGGCGGGCGCCGGCGTCGCGTCCAGCGGGGCTCCGTTGCGCGTACGGCGCCGGCGTCGCGGCGTACGCGCCGGGCGCTCGCGCTCCGACGAGGTCGAGCGGGACTCGTCCCGGCCGCCCCGGCCACCGCGACCGCGCGCACCGCGTCCACCGGTCTCGCCGAGGTCCTCCAGCTCCTCCGCCGCCAGCCCGGCGCGCGTGCGCTCCGAGCGGGGCAGGACGCCCTTGGTGCCCGCGGGGATCTTCAGTTCCTCGAAGAGGTGCGGGGATGTGGAGTACGTCTCCGGCGGGTCGTTGAAGTCCAGCTCCAGCGCCTTGTTGATGAGCTGCCAGCGCGGGATGTCGTCCCAGTCGACGAGCGTGATCGCCGTACCGGAAGCCCCTGCACGGCCCGTGCGGCCGATGCGGTGCAGGTACGTCTTCTCGTCCTCCGGCGACTGGTAGTTGATGACATGCGTCACACCCTCGACGTCGATGCCGCGCGCGGCGACATCGGTGCAGACGAGGACGTCCACCTTGCCGTTGCGGAACGCGCGCAGCGCCTGCTCGCGGGCGCCCTGGCCGAGGTCGCCGTGGACCGCGCCGGAGGCGAAGCCGCGGCGCTGGAGCTGCTCGGCGATGTCGGCGGCGGTGCGCTTGGTGCGGCAGAAGATCATCGCAAGCCCGCGGCCCTCGGCCTGCAGTATCCGCGCGACCATCTCCGGCTTGTCCATGGAGTGCGCGCGGTAGACGTGCTGCGCGATGTTCGCGACGGTCGCGCCCTCGTCGTCCGGCGCGGTGGCGCGGATGTGGGTGGGCTGCGACATGTAACGGCGGGCGAGGCCGATGACGGCGCCGGGCATCGTCGCCGAGAACAGCATCGTCTGACGCCTGACCGGCAGCATGTCGATGATCTTCTCGACGTCGGGCAGGAAGCCCAGGTCGAGCATCTCGTCGGCCTCGTCGAGGACGAGCGCCTTGATGTGCTTGAGGTTGAGCTTCTTCTGGCCCGCGAGGTCCAGCAGCCGGCCCGGGGTGCCGACGATCACGTCGACGCCCTTCTTGAGGGCCTCGACCTGCGGCTCGTAGGCGCGGCCGCCGTAGATGGCGAGAACGCGTACGTTGCGTACCTTGCCCGCCGTCAGCAGGTCGTTGGTGACCTGCGTGCACAGCTCGCGCGTGGGGACGACGACGAGCGCCTGCGGGGCGTCGGTGAGGGATTCGGGCTGGGCGCGGCCGGCCTCCACGTCGGCGGGGACGGTGACGCGCTCCAGAAGTGGGAGGCCGAAGCCCAGCGTCTTGCCGGTGCCGGTCTTGGCCTGGCCGATGACGTCCGTGCCGGAGAGGGCGACGGGGAGGGTCATCTCCTGGATGGGGAAGGGAGTGATGATGCCGACGGCTTCCAGGGCCTCGGCGGTCTCGGGGAGGATCCCGAGTGAGCGGAACGTCGTAGTCAGGGTGCTGCCTCTTCTGTGTGCGCGGTGCGAGGCGAGCGCGGGGGTCTTTGACGGACCGTGCCGGGGACGTCGGCTGCCTTACGGGCTGGCCGTAGGGCACGGGACCACTGCCGACGCTCTAGCGCTCGTACCGCTGAGGGTGTCCCTCCGGTCGTCGTACGCACAGTGCCGTACGGCCGGGGAGGGCTGTCGGGTCGGAGCCGATCGGGCCACCGACCGGGCATCCTCATAACATGCGACCCGTTGAGATACGTCTGAGTACTCAGCGGGTGCATTACCACCATACCCCGGAAACGCGCACATGCGATGGCCGAATTGGTCACGTAGTCGGCGTCACAGTGATTGACCAGGGACTTCCGTGGCGCGGCGAGCGGACTATTGTGCGCTTCATGACGACGCCTGACAACACCTCTGACGCCTCCGACACCGCCGAGCCCACCGTCGAACACACCGGGGTCGCCGCCCAGGACTGGGCGCGGGCCTCCGCCGATCCGCAGTACCGGGCCGCTGTCGTGGATCTGCTCGGCGCGCTGGCCTACGGAGAGCTGGCGGCGTTCGAGCGGCTGGCGGAGGACGCGAAGCTGGCGCCGACGCTGGCGGACAAGGCGGAGCTGGCGAAGATGGCGTCGGCCGAGTTCCACCACTACGAGAAGCTGCGGGACCGGCTGACGGAGATCGGGGCCGAGCCGACGGAGGCGATGGAGCCGTTCGTCGCCGCGCTGGACGGGTTCCACAAGCAGACGGCGCCTTCCGACTGGCTGGAAGGGCTCGTGAAGGCGTACGTCGGTGACTCGATCGCCAGTGACTTCTACCGGGAGGTCGCGGCTCGGCTGGACTCGGACTCGCGGGGGCTGGTGCTGGCCGTGCTCGACGACACCGGGCACGCTTCGTTCGCCGTGGAGAAGGTGCGCGCTGCCATCGACGCCGATCCGCGGGTCGGCGGGCGGCTGGCTCTGTGGGCTCGGCGGCTGATGGGGGAGGCGTTGTCGCAGTCGCAGCGGGTGGTCGCCGACCGGGACGCGCTGTCCACGATGCTGGTGGGCGGGGTCGCGGACGGGTTCGATCTCGCGGAGGTCGGCAAGATGTTCTCGCGGATCACCGAGGCGCACACCAAGCGGATGGCCGCGCTGGGGTTGGCGGCGTAGTTTCCTCCCGCCCGCTTCTGAGAGGTGTGGCCGTGGCCGGCGCTGAAGGCGTCACCGCTTCGGCGGCCGGTTCCTCGGGTCTACGCGGTCGCCGAGTGGCGGCGGAGTCTTCCCGCGGGGCGTACCAGCAGGGAGAGGGAGGCGGCCGAGACGACCGCCGAGCCGATCAGGATCACGACGAGGTTGCCGAAGTCGAGCGCGGTGTGCGTGATGAACGCGCCGAAGAGGGCGCCGGCGACACCCGTCGGCAGGACCAGGGAACGGGCGGGCAGACGGTGCGGCAGGCGGTGTGCCGCTGCCCATGCGAGGGCCAGGCCGAGGATCGCGGAGCTGATCGCTTCCAAGAGCATGTCGGGGTCCCTCCCACATGGCCGGCCCGCTCGAATCGGTCGTAGCCCGTCATACCCCTGACCTGCGGAATGCAATCCTCGTCTGTGAGCGGCCTGTGTGCCGTTCGAGAGACAGGGGGAGAAGAAAGCGCAATGGGAGGGCCCGGCGATCTGCATCGCCGGGCCCTCCCATTGCGTCCGGTTTCGGCGGGGTCCGCCGACGCCCTCCTACAGCGCGCCGAAGCCCACCTTGCGCGGAGCCGGCTCACCGATCTCCACGTACGCGAGGCGGTCGGCCGGGACCAGGACCTTGCGGCCGTGCTCGTCCACCAGGCTCAGCAACTGCGTCTTCCCGGCGAGCGCCTCGGACACCGCCTGCTCGACCTCCTCGGCGCTCTGACCGCTCTCCAGAACGATCTCGCGGGGCGCGTGCTGCACGCCGATCTTGACCTCCACGGCTATGTCCCTCCGACGGTCAGTGAAGTGCGCGACCTTTCCGCGCCGTACCCAGCACACATTAGCCCGGAGAGGGGACGCGCACGCTCCGCCCGAGAACGCCAACAGCGAACAGAGGACGGGAACAGACGTCCCCCGGCGCCCTGTGTCAGTGGTGGTCGCTGCCGTGCAGCGGGAAGCCCGCGATGCCCCGCCAGGCGAGGGACGTCAGGAGCTGCACCGCCTGGTCGCGCGGGACGCTGCGGTCGCTGTGCAGCCAGGAGCGGGCCACGACCTGGGCCAGGCCGCCGAGGCCGGAGGCCAGCAGCATCGACTCCGCGCGCGAGAGGCCGGTGTCCTCGGCGATGACGTCGCAGATCGCCTCGGCGCACTCGTTCGTGACCTTGTCGACGCGCTCGCGCACGGCCGGCTCGTTCGTCAGGTCCGACTCGAAGACCAGCCGGAAGGCGCCGCCGTCGTCCTCGACGTACGCGAAGTACGCGTCCATCGTCGCCCGTACGCGCTGCTTGTTGTCGGTCGTCGACGCCAGCGCGTTGCGTACGGCCTCGATCAGCGACTCGCAGTGCTGGTCCAGCAGGGCGAGGTAGAGGTCCAGCTTGCCCGGGAAGTGCTGGTAGAGCACCGGCTTGCTGACGCCGGCGCGCTCGGCGATGTCGTCCATCGCGGCAGCGTGATAGCCCTGCGCGACGAAGACCTCCTGGGCTGCGCCCAGGAGCTGGTTCCGTCGGGCACGGCGCGGCAGGCGAGTGCCCCGCGGGCGTGCCGCCTCTGTCTGCTCGATGGCTGTCACGCCGCCTCCCAAAGTCGTCCACATGCGGTGTGCGCCGCGCGGCCATCGTACTTTTCGGTAACCCTGCTGTGCGCGGTGCGAGCGCAGAATTTCACGGACCGGACGGTGACGAAAGTCGCGCGGATGGTTTCAAATCGGGGCGGAGCGGGCAACAAGCCGCCTCTTTCCTGCTCAGCGGCACTCTTTTGATCGTCCATCGGCGTCGTCTGTCGGCGTCGTGCCTCGGAGCCGTGCGTCAGCGATAGTCGTCCTCGTCGGTGGAGACGACGCGTGTCTGTTCGATCAGATCGGCCTCGTTCGCCTGGTCCTTGTCCGCTTCGGTGAGCCGGTCGTCGCGGTCCGGCCTGACGTCGGCGTGCTGCTCGGCCGCGTCGGCCCGCGGGGCTTCGACGTCGTACTCCTGGGACTCGTCGGTGTCGTCGTCCACGAACGTCTCGGGGTCGGTCGGATCGACGGCCATGGCGGGCTCCCTTCCTAGGGGTCCCCAGGGGCGTGACGTCCCCGGGTGAAGCAGGGGTCACATCCGGGTGCCCTGCGTACGAGCCTAGGAGACACCGGTTTCGGGCGCTATGCGATCCGCGGGCGGATGTGCGGGCAATTGGGGAGTACTCCGGCGAGTGCGGGGTGGGTGGGGCCGGTTCCCGGGTCCGGGAAGGCCGGTTCCCGGATCGGGGGACTGCCATGTACGTGTCGACTTGTGACGGCGAACACATGAACCACTGCGTGATCGTCTCGTAACATTGCCGCATGTCTTCGACCGAGTTCCCGTCCGCGCCGGCCGCCAGTGCGCTCCCCAAGGCGGCGACCGTCAGGGTCGCGGAGGGTGAGCGGCTGCGATCGGTCGGACTGCCCGGGATCTCGCTGTCGGTGCGCTCGAGACCACCCGCGCGCGAGGGGCTGCCGCCCGCGCTCTACGTCCATGGACTCGGCGGTTCCTCGCAGAACTGGTCGGCGCTGATGGCGCAGCTCGAGGGCGACGTCGACTGCGAGGCGATCGACCTGCCGGGCTTCGGCGACTCGCCGCCGCCGGACGACGGCGACTACTCGATCACCGCGCACGCACGCGCGGTGATCCGTTATCTCGACGCCTCCGACCGCGGCCCCGTCCACCTCCTGGGCAACTCGCTCGGCGGCGCGGTCACCACGCGCGTGGCCGCCGTACGGCCGGACCTCGTGCGTACGCTCACCCTGGTGTCGCCCGCCCTGCCCGAGATCCGCGTCCAGCGCACCGCCGTGCCCACGGCGCTGCTCGCGGTGCCCGGAGTGACGGCGCTCTTCGCCCGGTTCACCCGGGAGTGGACGGCCGAGCAGCGGGTCCGCGGCGTGATGAACCTCTGCTACGGCGACCCCGGGCGGGCCACGCCGGAAGGATTCCGCAACGCCGTCGAGGAGATGGAACGGCGGCTTCGGCTTCCGTACTTCTGGGACGCGATGACGCGTTCCGCGCGCGGGCTGGTCAACGCGTACACCCTCGGCGGGCAGCACGCGCTGTGGCGCCAGGCCGAGCGGGTGCTGGCCCCGACGCTGCTCATCTACGGCGGCCGCGACCAGCTCGTCGGCCACCGCATGAGCCAGAAGGCCGCCCGCACCTTCCGTGACTCCCGCCTGCTGAGCCTTCCGGAGGCCGGGCACGTGGCGATGATGGAGTACCCAGAGCTGGTCGCCCGGGAGTTCCGCGAACTCCTCGCGCAGACGGGGGAGTCGGTGGACGGGAGCGTTGCGGGTGCGGGTGCGGGTGCGGGTGCGGGCCCGGACGGAGCCGGGAGTGCCGCCGCCGGTGACGGTGGGGCCGTGACCGAGAACGCCGGGAGCTGAGGCGCGACGTGGGACGCCACAGCCGTCGCGGGTCGGCAGCCAAGAGGGACACCGCGGACACGACAGCACGACAGAGCTCTCGGGGAGCGTCGCCGGAGCCGGGTACGGCCCAGCGCGGACCGTCCGCACCGGGGCCGGGGCCGGGCCCCGGCAGGGTGCCGGGTGCGCGACCCGGTGGGCCCGGGGGGCCTGGTGCGCCTCCCGGTGCGGGGCCGAGCGGGTGGCCTCAGTCCGGTGGGCCTGGTGGGCCGAGTGGTCGCCGAGTGCCGGGTCAGGCGCCCGCACGGCCGGGGATGCCGACGGGGGGCGCGCAGGCGTACGGCGGGCGCGGCTTCCCTGAGGGCACGCCCGCGCAAGGGGTACCGAGGCTGCCTGACGGCACGCCTGTGCATGGCTTCCCGAGGATGGCGGACGGTACTCCGGCGCATGGCTTCCCGAGGTTGCCTGACGGTACTCCGGCGCGTGGCTTTCCGAGGCTGCCTGACGGTACTCCGGCGCATGGCTTCCCGAGGTTGCCTGACGGTACTCCGGCGCGTGGCTTTCCGAGGCTTCCCGACGGCACGCCCGCCCGTGGCTTCCCGGGACCGGTGGACGGCACTCCGGCGCACGGTTTCCCGAGGCTTCCCGACGGCACCCCGGCCCATGGTGTGCCCCGCTTCACGGACGGAACGCCGGCCCACGGCACGCCCCAGGCCCGTGGCAGCCACCCGGAGCAGCGCGAACAGGGCGGTGGCTGGGGTGACTTGAGGGGCGGGACTGGCGTCGTCCAAGGCGCTCCTGGAGCCCCCGGCGCTCCGCCCGCGACCGGTGTCCCGCTGCCGCACCCCCGGCAGGCGCCGCGCTCCGAAGGCCCTCGGCAGGAGTACCTCGACGCCTTCGAGCGGTACGGCGAGGACGTCGACCTCTTCGCGCCCCGTACGTCCGAGGCCGCGCACGCCTCCGCCCCGTACGCCACCGTCACCGACTGGGACACCGGGCCGGACGTGGGCGTCGCGAACGACACCGAGGCCGACGACGACGCCCCGCCGACCGGTGAGCCGGTGCAGGCACAGGGCGGCAAGGGGCGGACCTTCACCGGCATCGCCGCTGCCGCCGTCGTCACCGTGCTGGCCGTCGTCGTCGCCGGTCAGGTCGCCGAGGGGCCGGACGACGGCGACGTACAGTCGCAGTCCGCCGCCGACGAGGCGCGGGACGCCGGGGACTCCCCCTCGCGCGCGGACGGGCGGCCGACGCCGTCCGGTGCGCCGGGCGCCGTTCCGCTGACGTACGAGCAGAAGATGGCCGCGACATACCGGATCGACGCCGACCTCAAGGGCTCGGGGGAGTTCGACGCGATCCCGGGGATCGACAAGGGGCCCGGCACGGGGCAGAAGTTCACCTATCGCGTGGACGTGGAGCAGGGGCTCGGGCTCGACGGCGAGCTCTTCGCGCAGGCCGTGCACAAGACGCTCAACGACGACCGCAGTTGGGCGCACAACGGCGCCCGTACCTTCGAGCGCATCCACAGCGGCAAGCCCGACTTCGTGATCACGCTCGCCAGTCCCGGTACGACGGCCGACTGGTGTGCCAAGTCGGGTCTGGACACCACCGTGGACAACGTCTCGTGCGACTCCGCCGCCACCCAGCGCGTGATGATCAACGCGTATCGGTGGGCGCAGGGGTCGGAGACGTTCGGTGACCGGATCCTTGAGTACCGGCAGATGCTGATCAACCACGAGATCGGTCACCGGCTCGGCTATCCCCATGTGACCTGCGACAAGGACGGCGAGCTCGCCCCGGTCATGCAGCAGCAGACCAAGTTCCTCGACCACGACGGGATCCACTGCCGACCCAACCCCTGGGCTTACCCCGGGAGTTGACGGGGCCGATATTCACTGTCCGTCAGCCTCGGGTATGACGATCCGTGCACGCTTGATCTCCTACCGCGATGGAACGCGACCCGCACGGGAAAGTTACGACCGTTCACCCCTTTTGGTGGCGCGATGGACAACCGTCCGTCGCGCCACCGCCCTGTCCGCATACGTTCGTCCCGCTGTGAGTCGCCGGGGGAACGGCGGCTCCCCTTAAGGGAGATCGGGGGTGCACTCGTGCGCATCGGACTGATTGCGGAGGGTGGCTATCCGTATGTGAGCGGTGACGCCAGGCTCTGGTGCGACCGACTCGTGCGCGGGCTGGCACAGCACGAGTTCGACGTCTACGCGCTCAGCCGCAGCGAGCGCCAGGAGGACGAGGGCTGGGTGCCGCTGCCACCGCAGGTCAGCCGCGTACGCACGGCGCCGCTGTGGGTGGCCGAGGAGGACGGCGCGGTGTATGGCCGGCGCGCGCGTCGGCGGTTCGCCGAGTGCTACGGCGAGTTGGTGGCCGTGCTCTGCGAGGGGGGCGCCACAGACGCGTCCAAAGCCTCCGAGGACGCCTCGGCCCTTGAGGCGGACCGTTTCGGCAACGCGCTGTACGGGCTCGCCGAACTCGCCCGCGACGAGGGCGGCCTGGTGGGAGCGCTCCGCTCCGAGACCGCCGTACGCGCCCTGGAGCGCGCCTGCCGGGCGCGGGGCGCTCTGCAGACGGCGCGCGAGGCGCGCGTACCCGATCTGCTGACCGTCGCCGCCCACCTGGAACGCGCCCTGCGCCCCCTCTCCCTCGACTGGTACACGGACGACGGACTGGGCTCGGTCGACCTGTGCCACGCCACGTCCGGCGGCCCCGCGGCCCTGCCCGGCCTGCTCGCCCACCACTTCTGCGACGTACCGCTGCTGCTGACCGAGTACGGCGTCCGGCTCCGCACGCACTACCTGGCCACTCCCGACGCCTCGCCCGCCGTACGCTCCCTGCTCGCCGCCTTCCACGGCCGGCTCGCCGCCGAGGCCTACGCCCGCGCCGCCCTCGTCACACCCGGCAACGGCCACGCCCGCCGCTGGCAGGAACGCTGCGGCGCCGACCGCGCGAAGCTGCGCACGGTCTATCCCGGCATGGACGCCTCCCGCTTCGCCGAGGTCGGCGAGAGTGCCGAGTGCGCGGACCCGGACTCCCTGGTCTGGGTCGGCCGCGTGGAACCCACCAAGGACCTGGTGTCGTTGCTGCACGCCTTCGCCGAGGTCCGCAAGGAGGAGCCGAAGACCCGCCTGCGGATCGTCGGCACCCCCGTCGGCCCCGAGGGCGCCGCCTACCTCGGCCACTGCAAGGCGCTGGCCGCGCAGCTCTTCCCCGACGAGGCCGAGGGCCCGCACGCGGTCGGCGACAACCCGGTCTCGTTCGAGGAGATCGGCGGCCCGGAGCTTCCGGCCCTGGCCGACGCGTATGCCTCCGGCGCCGTGACCGTCCTGTCCAGCGTCGTCGAGGGCTTCCCCATCGGCCTGGTCGAGGCCATGTTCTGCGGCCGTGCGACGGTGTCCACCGACGTCGGCGCGGTGGTCGAGGTCATCGGCGGCACCGGTCTCGTCGTACCGCCGCGCAATCCGAGGGCGCTCGCGGAGGCCTGCGTCGCGCTGATGCGCGACCCCGAGCGTCGCGAGCGCCTGGGCGCGGCCGCACGCGCGCGTGCGCTCGAACTGTTCACCGTCGAGCAGAACATCACAGCATTTCACAGCATTTACCTGGAGATCGTCTCGCGCACCCCGGTCCGCCGGGTCGTCCTGGACGAGGCCGGAGCCCCGCTGCCCTTCGCCGTTCCCGCCGAGGCCCACGTCCCCGGCCGCTGGACCGGGCGAACGGCCCGCCTGGTCGCCCGCGGCGGCCCGCCGACCCCCGTACGCGCCACCGTGACCCCCGCGACAGAGGGGGCACGATGAACGGCCTGGGAGGACTGGACCGCCCCGCGGCCCCGACCAGCCCCGGAGCATGGGACGAACGCTCCGAGGAGTCGCCGGCCGACCAGGAGGACACCACCCCCGGCGAGGACCGGACCACGGCGGCCCGCCCCGCCCGCCGAACGGGCGCCGACCCGGTGAAGGCCCTGCTGCACCGCCACCGCGACCTGTGCGAACGCGCGGTGGACCCGCTGGAGATCGCGGCCGGTCTGGAGGCCCACGGCGTCACCGACCGCACGGCGGCCCGCTTCCTGCACCGGGACGTCTTCTCCCTGGCCGAGGAGATGTACGCCCGAACGCCCCGGAACGGCGACAAGCCCCGGGCCGGCGATGAACCCCGGAACGGCGATAGGCCCCGGGCCGGCGATGAACCCCAGGACGGCGGTACGCCCCGGGACGGCAATGCGCCCGGGGGGACCAAGCCCCTCACCACTTCCCGCCCACGAGCCGACTGGATGCTCCTCACCCTCCTCCCCGGAGCGCTCTGCGTGGCGACGGTGGTCGGCCTGCACCTCACCCACGGCCAGACCCGCCTGATCACGGCGGCCGCAGGAGCCCTAGCCGTGCTCCTCGCCCTGCGCGCGGCCCTGGCCCGAGGCCCCCTCGCCACCAAGCACGCCGGCCGCCCGACCGCCACCCGGATCGGCTGGCTCCTCCTCTACGCCCTCCTGGGCGACGGCCTCCTCCGGGCAGCCGCGGCAGGCGGCCCCGACGCCCTGCCGACCGGCACCGCAGAGGGCCCCTGGCCTCTCGCCACGGCCCCCCTCCTGGCCCTCGCCCTCTCCTGCGCCCCCGCCGCCTGGTGCGCCCACCTCCTGGCCGTACGGGCCCGCCACAGACTCTCTGCCAGCCGCGCCCTGAAGGACTTCGCCACCTCCGCGAAACCCCTGCTCCTGGCCATCCTCGCCCTCTACCTGGGCGCCCTGACGGCCCTGCTCACCCTGACCGCCGCCATCCTCGACGAGCCCGCCGCCCACCCCCAGACCCTCACCCTGGGCGCCCTGCTGTTCCTGTCCCGCCTCCTCACCACCCACGGCTTCACCCAGGCCCCCGCACTGGTCCTCACCGCGGCGGCCTCAGCCGAGGCGACGGCCCTGACGACCCTCTTCACCGCCCGACTCCCCGGCTGCGACTGGCTGGCGACCCCGGTCCGGACCCTCGTCGACACCTGGGGCCCGGCAGCCATCCCCACGATCGCCTGCGGCGCGGGCACGCTGACGCTCCTGCTGCACGCGATGCGCACGCTGACCAGGGCGTCGGCACACGCACCACGGGACCAGCCGTGGTGACACGCCGGCACTCCTCGCGGAACCCCGCAGCAGGCACGCGCCCCCTACGAGCCACCTGAACCTCCTACCTGAAGCCCTCGAAGGAGACCCCCAAATGATCACCTCCCGACCCGACCACCCCTCGGCAACGGGAGCCGCCCGATGAGAGTCCTCCTGATCGGAGCCAACGGCTACCTCGGCCGCTTCGTAGCCGACCGCCTCCTCGCCGACCCCGCGGTGCAGCTCACCGCACTGGGCCGCGGCGACGACGCCGACGTCCGCTTCGACCTGGCCTCCGGCAGCCCCGGCGCCCTCACCCGCTTCCTCGACGCGGTCCACCCCGGCGTGGTCGTCAACTGCGCGGGCGCCACCAGGGGCGGCGCCCGCGAGCTCACCCGCCACAACACCGTCGCCGTCGCCACCGTCTGCGAGGCCCTGCGCCGCAGCGGCTGCGGTGCCCGCCTCGTCCAGATCGGCTGCGGCGCCGAGTACGGCCCGAGCCAGCCCGGCTCCTCCACGGCGGAGGACGCCGTGCCCCGCCCCGGCGGCCCGTACGGCGTCAGCAAACTCGCCGCCACCGAACTGGTCCTGGGCTCCGGCCTGGACGCCGTGGTCCTGCGCGTCTTCTCACCCGCGGGCCCCGGCACGCCCGCCGGCTCCCCCCTCGGCCGCCTGGCCGAGGCCATGCGACGCGCCATGCAGTCGGGCGACGGCGAGCTCAAACTCACCGGCCTCGGCGCCCAGCGCGACTTCGTGGACGTCCGTGACGTGGCCCGCGCCGTCCACGCCGCCTCGCTCTCCGCCGCGCAGGGGGTCATCAACATCGGCTCCGGCCGTGCCGTCCGCCTGCGCGACGCCGCCGCCATCCTGGCCCGCGTGGCCGGCTACGGCGGTGCCCTGCACGAACTCGACGGCCCACCCGGCCCGTTGCGTCCGTCCATCGGCCACCCGCGCGCCGACTCCGACCATGTGACCCACCCGGGAGCACACGCGGGAGCCCATGCGGCCCACACCGCCCCCGTCGCCTACCCGGACGGCTGCGGAAGCTGGCAGCAGGCCGATGTCCGCACCGCGCGCGACCGGCTCGGCTGGCGCCCCCGGATCAACCTCGAGGAGTCCCTGGGCGACATCTGGATGGAGGCGGCATGCCGTATCTGACCGGTGCACGGTCGCCCGCGCCGAGCACCGACCTCCACACCGGCCTCGGCATCCCCGGCTATGCGCACCCCCTCCTCGCCCCCACCGAATGGGGCGAACTCACCCGCCCCGGCACTCCCGTGCACTGGGTCGTCCTCAACGTCGCCGAGGGCCCCGGCTCCCGCCCCGACCCCCACTGCCTGGAGGCCGCCGGCCGGCTCCGCAACGCCGGAGTCCGCGTCCTCGGCCACCTCGACACGTCCTCCCTCGACCGGGTCCACCTCGGCACGGTCCACGGCGCCCGCGCCTTCGGGGAGGTGATCTCCAAGGCACACCGCTATCTCGACTGGTACCGGGTGGACGGCTTCTTCCTGGACCGCTGCCCGACCGACGGCACCGCACTGCCCGACGTCCTGCGCACGGTCACCACCCTGCGGGCGCTGCGTGACAAGGCCCACATCGTCCTGGGCCACGGCACCCACCCGTACCCCGGCTACGCCGAGTGCGGCGACCAGCTCGTCACCTTCTGCGGATCGTGGAGCGACTACCGCTGGTCGCAAGTCGCGGAGTGGACGGCCGACTATCCGCCCGACCGCTTCTGCCACTTCGTCCACGGTGTGCCGCTCGGCCACCTCGACGAGGCACTGCGCATCGCCCGCTGGCAGGGCGCCGCGACGATCTGGTTCACCGACCGCACGGACTGCGGTGGCCGGATCGACCCCTGGGAGACCATGCCCGGCTACTGGGACGAAATCGTCTCGCGGATCGGAACAGGTGTCTCGGAATGAAAAAGGCCATGGCACTGTTACGAGGAGAACAACCGTAGTGATCGACCGACCAACGGAGTCCCCGTGTCGCTGCCACCCCTGGTCGAGCCGGCCCCCGAGCTCACCGTAGACGAGGTCCGCAGGTACTCCCGCCACCTGATCATCCCCGACGTGGGGATGGACGGGCAGAAGCGGCTGAAGAACGCCAAGGTGCTGTGTGTGGGCGCCGGCGGCCTGGGCTCGCCGGCGCTGATGTACCTGGCCGCCGCCGGTGTCGGGACGCTCGGCATCGTGGAGTTCGACGAGGTCGACGAGTCGAACCTGCAGCGTCAGATCATCCACAGCCAGTCCGACATCGGCCGCTCCAAGGCCGAGTCCGCGCGCGACTCCGTCCTCGGCATCAACCCGTACGTGAACGTGATCCTTCACGAGGAGCGGCTCGAGGCCGACAACGTGATGGACATCTTCAGCCAGTACGACCTGATCGTCGACGGCACGGACAACTTCGCGACCCGCTACCTGGTCAACGACGCCTGCGTGCTGCTGAACAAGCCGTACGTGTGGGGCTCGATCTACCGCTTCGACGGCCAGGCATCGGTCTTCTGGTCCGAGCACGGCCCCTGCTACCGCTGCCTCTACCCGGAGCCCCCGCCCCCCGGCATGGTCCCCTCCTGCGCCGAGGGCGGCGTGCTCGGCGTGCTGTGCGCGTCGATCGGCTCCATCCAGGTCACCGAGGCCATCAAGGTCCTCACCGGCACCGGTGAACCGCTGGTCGGCCGCCTGATGATCTACGACGCCCTGGAGATGCAGTACCGCCAGGTCAAGGTCCGCAAGGACCCGAACTGCGCGGTCTGCGGCGAGAACCCGACCGTCACCGAGCTCATCGACTACGAAGCCTTCTGCGGCGTCGTGTCCGAGGAGGCCCAGGCGGCGGCCGCCGACTCCACGATCACTCCGAAGCAGCTCAAGGAGTGGATCGACGACGGCGAGAACATCGAGATCATCGACGTCCGCGAGATCAACGAGTACGAGATCGTCTCGATCCCCGGCGCCCGGCTGATCCCGAAGAACGAGTTCCTCATGGGCAGCGCCCTGGAGAACCTCCCGCAGGACAAGAAGATCGTCTTGCACTGCAAGACGGGTGTCCGCAGTGCGGAAGTCCTCGCGGTCCTGAAGTCCGCGGGCTTCTCCGACGCCGTGCACGTCGGCGGCGGCGTCATCGGCTGGGTCAACCAGATCGAGCCGGACAAGCCGGTGTACTGAGCCTCGGCTCGTCCTGCCTTCCGGTCGGGGGGGGGGGGGGGGGGGGGCCCCCGGGGCCCCCCCCCCCCCCCCCCCCCCCCCCCGGGCCGGCCCCCCCCCCCCCCGCGCGGGGGGGGGGCGGCGGCCCCCCCGCGCCCCGGCCGCCCCCGCTCC
>NZ_JBNGGG010000089.1:0-14807 GCF_049974585.1 Streptomyces sp. UG1
GTCGGGAAGTGATGCAGCAGCGCACCCCGGCTGACGCCGGCCCGCCGCTGCACCTCCAGGGTCGTCGTCGCCGCGACGCCCACCTCGATCAGCGACTCGACCGCCGCGTCCACGATCTGCGCCCTTGTGGCGACGCGCTGTTCGTCACGCCTGGTCATGACCCTCCCCTTCGCAGTCAGCTCTGACTGCGAAATGAGCATCTCACAGTCATTCCTGACTGTGAAGAAGAGAGGCGCCTCGGATTTTCCCTTCCTCGTTGTGGGCACGGAGCACGACCTGCAGTGAAAACCGGACGGCCGGGGCAGACCTGAGCCACCGAACTGCGGCTGCGCAATGTGACCGTCTGCCCCGCCGAAGTACTTGAGCCGACGTGCGGATGTCGGGGGCTGGTTCGTCAGTCCGCGGTCTGCATCGGGTTGGCCATCACCCTGCGCAGCAGCGGCTTGCTGTCGCGGAGCGCGGCGAGTATCCCGAGTACGCCGAGTACGCCGACGCTCACCCGGACGGCAAGCTGGAGACTGCCGGATCCATTGACGGTGACGGGCTGATGGCGGACGTACGTCGTGGTCGGCGCCTGGACGGCGGTCGCCGCGGCGGGCACGGCGTCGGGAGTGGGCCGGGTCGTGCGGTCTGCACGGGTGCCGGAGCCGAGAGCGGCGGTGCTCGTGACCAGCAGCACGAAGGCGCTGACGGCGGCGGCCGCGGCCGCCGACAGGTGACTCTGCGGTCCTCGGCGGCCGGAGGACTGCCTGAGGTGCCAGGCCAGGGGCAGAAGGGGAGGCGCTGTCGGTTTCCAGAGCTGCGGTCAGGCGGCGGTGTACGTGCTGCGGCCGCCGATCCGTCCGTCGCGGACGTGCAGGACCCGGGTGCAGGGGGGTGGCGACGTCGGCGTCGGTCGCGGGAGGCCACTGCCAGGCGGCGCCGGACGCTTGCGTGACGGAGGTCAGCAGCGATGCGACCTCTGCGCTGTGCGCTGATCGCGGGCACCGGTGGGCTCGTCGACGAAGACGACGTCCGGCCCGATCGCGAGGGCACAGGCGATGGCGAACCCTCCCCCCAGCCTGGCGAGCGGAGCGTTCGTCGATACGGACGATGCGCTCCTTGAGCAGTGCCACTGGCTGGCTGTCGTCGTCGGGGAGCAGCGTCAGCCCGACCATGATAGGTAGCGCCGTCCAGGTTCGCCGCGTCGTCGGGGACCTGATCGCCGGCGGGCAGTGGCGGCCGGGCGACGCGGACATCCTCGTCGTCTTCGACGTCGGTTACGACGCCCCGTGCATGGCTCTGCTTCTTTCCTCAGCGGTTTGACCTGGCGTGGCTGTTGGGTGGTGTTGAGCGGGCGCCGGTCAGTACCAGGGCCACGAGTCGACTCACGTAGGCGTGCCCTGCGGGTCGGTCGCGTTGAGCAGCGTCAGATGAGCCGCGCTGATCCCGGCCGGGCCGTCCGCCTTCTCCAGAGCAGCGATCAGAGCGGACCGGAACCAGTTGTGCGCGCGCCACAACAGCCGGGCCAGCGGCTCGGGTTCCGTTGGGGAGCAAGACATGAGGGTCCGCTTTCTGGCGTGGAGCAATGCGCTGGACGCAACAGGCCGATCCTAGTAGCCGGCAGGAACAGCGATGGGCGATCTCTTGCTCCATACTATTAGGTAGCCTATTATTAGGCTACCTATCATTCCGGAGGAAGTCATGCGTGTCATCGCTGTCGAGGAGGCGTTCTCGGCGCCTGACGTGATCCCGTGGTCCATGGGAGGTTCAGGCGACGACCTGGGAGGCCAGTGGCTCAAAGAGGTGGGGTCGCGGCTGGCCGATCTGACGGACCAGCGACTGGCGGAGATGGATGCGGGTGGCGTGGACATGCAAGTCCTGTCGCTCACCACGCCTGGCATCGAAGTCATCGACGATCCGGCCGAGGCCGTCATCGCCGCGCGGCGGGTCAACGACTATCTGGCCGGCGTGATCGCCGCTCACCCGACACGGTTCGCCGGCTTCGCGGCACTGCCGCTGCAGGATCCCGACGCCGCCGTCGTCGAGCTGCGCCGGGCGGTGGAGGAGCTGGGGCTCAAGGGGGTGCTGCACAACGACCATGTCCGCGGCCACTACCTCGACGAACCGCAGTTCCGGCCGCTGTGGGCGGAGCTGGAACGTCTCGGGGTGACGCTCTACATCCATCCCGCCGCCGTCCCTGCGGACGACTGGCAGGTCTTCGCGGGATACCCCGAGCTCAACATGATGGCCTGGGGGTGGACGGCGCGTGTCGGCGGCCACGCCCTCCGGCTGATCCATGGCGGGGTGTTCGACGACTTCCCGGGGGCATCGGTGACCCTCGGGCACATGGGGGAACTGCTGCCGTTCCAGCTGGCCCGCCTCGACAGTCGCTACAAGGTGGTGAACTCCTTCAACAAGATGCGGCACCTGCCGTCCCACTACGTCCGCAACAACCTGTACGTGACCACCAGCGGCGTCTGCTCCCACGCCGCCCTGCTGGGCGCCACCCATGCCGTCGGTATCGACCGGGTCCTGTTCGCCGTCGACTATCCCTATGAGTCCACCGTGGAGGCGGTCGAGTTCCTGCGCACCGCGCCCTACGCCCCTGCCGACATCGAGCGCATCGCCCACGGCAACGCCGAACGAATCCTGCACCTGTGAACGAGGCTGCCCACGCCGTCCGCGGGTCGGGCAGCGGAACCCCGCGTCCCGGGCGGCCTCGGAGACGGCCTGGCCGGGGCCGTCTCCGAGGCGCCGGTCATGCCGCGACCTACGAGCACATACAGGTGCAGGCCCTCGATGCCGGCCCCTCCACGCCTGAAGCCAGGCACATGCTCGTGATGAGGCCGGCAAAGATGCTCCGGGCTCAATGACGGCGTACTGCGCACGCCTCATGGCAGCACCCGGCTCTGGCGCGAGCCCACCGGGGGAGTCGAGCGCGCCGGACAGCCGTTGCCGCAGTGGCCCGAGCCCAGGAAATCGACCTGATGGATCCGGGTAACGCGGGAGACGTGGTCGCTGACTGACCGCGCCGTAGCGATACCTCGTGGCGCCCGCACCTGTGGACGACAGGGGGCGAACAGTGGAGCACAAAGGGAGTATGCGATGACCAAGGACAGCCGTACGCACAAGGGATGGAAGGGTCTGCCGGGCCGTCCTCAGCCGTATGTGCTTCGATCCGGCGAGGGGGAGCACTCGGTCCTCGTGGACCAGGTGGCCACGGTGCTGGTCAGTGGAGATGAGAGCGGCGGCCAGTTCGGGCTCCAGCTCATCGAAGGCCCTCGCGGTGATGTGATCCCGGCCCATCTGCACCCGGGTGTCCACCACACCATCTGGGTACTGGACGGCGCCGTTCGGGTGTGGGCGGATGACCTGCAAGGTCTCAAGCTGGCGACGACACTGGAACGGAACGACTTCCTCTTCGTCCCGGCCGGAACCATGCACACCTTCCAGATCCAGTCCAGTACGGCACGGATGGCCGGAATCAACACCGGCGGATTCGAACGCTACGTGCATGCCTTGGGTGTGCCGACCGATTCGCCTGAGCTTCCCACGGAGCCGATCACTCCTGTCATGGAGGACTACCGGGTGGGAGGTGAGGAGTTCGGCATCGAATTCCATCCGGAATGGGACCCCACCACCGCCGAGCGCTGAACTGGTTCGCTTTCAAGAGGCTCTGGCACGGGACCACGGCGTTCGTGGGCGCGTGCCGGCCCGACGAGAGCGGTGGCCGACTGACCGGGTAGCGCTCGGACTTGAGGTCGGTCGGGCAGGCATTGGTGCCGACGTGTCACGGCCGGCAGGCCAAGCCGTCGGAGTGCTGCCGTGGCGCGTTGCTCGATCACCCTCCCTGAACCTCGCAGCGCGCCGAGTGCCCGTCGACGGGCCGGTCTGTAGCCGTCCCGGCCGGGTTCGGCTGAGGACACGACGGGTTCTGTCTTCCGGTGCGTGCTGCGACGGTGCCTTACGGGGGACCCACCTTCCAGTGACGCTGTCAAGTCGCTGCTGTGACCGGGAGTTCGCCTTGACACCACCGTCTGTCACGTATCAGGGCCCACGAGACGTTCACCCATCGGCGGGCCAGAACCAAGACCGCCTGGACGTGTCTCTTGCCTTCGGCGCGTTTGCGTTCGTAGGAGCGCCGGGACGCGTCACAGTGCGGAGGCTGGCGAGGCGGCCGGCGCTACCGTGGCGGCTCATGTCGCTGTTGCACCAAGGAATTCTGTACCCATCAGTGGTCTGATGCCGATCGCTGCGATGAGGGTGTCGATCTCGGTGAGTTGCTCGTTGAGGCCCATCACCTCCTTCACCAGTGTGCAGATGAGGGCGGGTGATCTTCCTTCCGGGTATGGCGGCGGGGGTCTGGGAGCCGCTCAGCAGGACGACCGGGCCGACGTCGCCCAGATCAAGCACACGTTCCAGCGCGGGGAAGATGCTGGTCAGCTGGCCACGCAGGTGGTTACTGCAGTCCGCCGCGTGCGGTCGGCGTTGGTGTCGGCACGGCGGCCGGTGAGGACCCGCGGTTCGATGGCGTGTTCGTCGTTCGGCCGCAGCGGGGCCAGGCCAGGACGCATCCGGCGTCTGAAAGCCACAACCGGCGTCTCTGGATCTCCAAGACCCTACGACTGGCCTCGATCAACCCATCAACAACGTAGGACCGTCTGATTCCCCGCCTGTCGGTTCCGTCAAGGTGCCCGCGGCCGGAGGGATCAGGCCGCGCTCTCCGCGCGGGCAACCAGGTCCAGCGCGATGTCGGTGATCATGTCCTCCTGGCCGCCGACCATGCCCCGTCGGCCAACTTCGACGAGGATGGTGCGCGTGTCCAGGCCGTGGTTGGCGGCAGCGGCCTCGGCGTGGCGCAGGAAGCTGGAGTACACCCCGGCGTAGCCCAGGCTGAGGGTCTCGCGGTCCACCCGGACCTCCCGGTCCTGCAACGGACGGACCAGATCATCTGCGGCGTCCATCAGCGGAAACAGGTCACAGCCGTGATTCCAGCCCATCAGATCCGCAACTGCGATGAACGCCTCCAGCGGGCAGTTGCCGGCCCCCGCGCCCTGCCCGGCCAGGGAGGCGTCGACCCGGATCGCGCCGGCCTCCACGGCGACGACGCTGTTGGCCACACCCAGGGCGAGGTTGTGGTGGGCGTGGATGCCCAGCTCGGTGGCCGGGTCCAGCACCGAGCGGTAGGCGCAGAAGCGGTCCCGCACCTCGTCCATGGTCAGCCGGCCACCGGAGTCGGTGACATAGACGCACGTGGCGCCGTAGGACTCCATCAACTTGGCCTGACGCGCGAGTTCGGCCGGCTCGGCCATGTGCGACATCATCAGGAATCCGGCGACGTCCATGCCCAGCTCGCGGGCGGCTGCGATGTGCTGGGCGGCGATGTCGGCCTCGGTGCAGTGGGTGGCGATGCGCACCGAGCGGATACCGAGTGCGTGGGCCTGCTTGAGGTCGTGCAGGGTGCCGATGCCGGGCAGCAGCAGGGTGGTGGGAACCGCGTTGCGGGTGACGTCCACGACGGCCTCGATCCACTCCCAGTCGGTGTGGGCGCCGACACCGTAGTTGATGCTGGAGCCGGACAGGCCGTCACCGTGGGCGATCTCGATGGCGCCGACGTGGGCGGCGTCCAGTGCGGCGGCGATGGCCCGGGCCTGCTCGACGGAGTAACGGTGCCGGACGGCGTGCATGCCGTCCCGCAGGGTCACGTCCTGGACGTACACGGCGACGGGCTCGGAGGTCGGCGCGGCGGAAGTCCCCTTGGCCTGGGTGGTGGTCATCGTGCGGCCCTCTCACTGGAGCGGTGCGCGGCCATGCGCTCGGCGGTGCGCAGTGCGGCCGAGGTCATGATGTCGAGATTTCCGGCGTAGGCGGGCAGGTAGTGGGCGGCACCCTCGACCTCGAGGAAGACCGAGACCTTCAGTGCGTCGGTGCCGACGGCATCAGCCGGCAGCAGCCCGCACAGCGGGTCGTCGGCCCTCACGCGGTCGAACTGCACCTTCTGTTTGAGGCGGTAACCGGGCACGTACGCCTGGACGCGGCCCACCATCTCCTCGACGGAGGCCGTGACCGCCTCACGGTCGCAGTCGGAGACCAGGCAGTGCACGGTGTCGCGCATGATCAACGGGGGCTCGGCCGGGTTGAGGATGATGATCGCTTTGCCCTGCCGCGCGCCGCCGACCTGCTCGATGGCGGAGGATGTGGTCTCGGTGAACTCGTCGATATTCGCCCGGGTGCCGGGGCCGGCGGAGCGGGAGGCGATGGAGGCGACGATCTCCCCGTAGTGGACGGGGGTGGCAGCGTTGACCGCGGCAACCACCGGGATGGTGGCCTGGCCGCCGCAGGTGACCATGTTGACGTTGGGCGCGTCGAGGTTGGCGTCGCCGTTGACCGATGGCACCACGTACGGGCCGAGGGCCGCGGGAGTGAGGTCGACGAGGGTGCGGCCGAGGGGGCGCAGCACCTCGTCGTGGCGCCTGTGGGCACCGGCCGAGGTGGCGTCGAAGACGATCTCCACGTCGGCGAACTCGTCCATCTCCACCAGCCCGTCCACGCCCTGGTGTGTGGTGGCCACCTTAAGGCGGCGGGCCCGGGCCAGGCCGTCCGAGTCCGGGTCGATCCCCGCCATCACGGCCGGCTCCAGGCTGCCGGACAGTCGCAGCACCTTGATCATCAAGTCCGTGCCGATGTTGCCCGACCCGATGATCGCCACCTTGGTCCGGGCGTTCGTCGCGCTGTTCACTGGTTCTCTCCTTCTGCGGCGAACCCGACCCGCACACTGCCCAGGTTCGAGATACGGGCTTCGAACACATCACCCGGAGCAACAGGGGCCATCGGCCCCAGGGCCCCGGTCAGCACGACGTCGCCGGCCCGCAGCGGGTCTCCCGTCCCGGCGAGGGTCGAGGCAAGCCAGGCGGCCGCGTTGAGGGGGCTGCCGAGGCAGTCGGCGCCGGTCCCCTCGGAGACCACCTCGCCGCCCCGGGTCATGGTCATCCGCACCGAACGGAGATTGAGCCCGGTGAGCGGCACGGGGGAGTCGCCCAGGACGAAGAGGCCCGACGAGGCGTTGTCGGCGACGGTGTCGACGATGGAGATGTCCCAGTCCTTCACCCGGCTGTCGACGATCTCCAGGGCGGGAAGGGCGAAGTCGGTGGCACGCAGCACGTCGACGACAGTGCACTGCCGGTGTGGCAGGTCGTGGCCGAGTACCAGCGCGACCTCGGCCTCCACTCTGGGCTGGAGCAGCTGCCCGGTGGGCACCTCGCCGCCCTCGGGCACGGCCATGTCCGCGAACAGCGCGCCGAAGTCCGGCTGGTCCACGCCGAGCTGGTGCTGCACGGCCGGAGAGGTCAGGCCGATCTTGCGGCCGATGATCCTCCGGCCGGCGGCCTGGCCGCGCTGGAGGTTCAGCCGCTGTACGACGTAGGCGGTCTCGATGTCACCCTCGTCGATGAGCGTGCGCACCGGCGGACAGGCGGCCCCGGTGCGGGCAGCCTCCACCAGCGCATCGGCGGCCTTGACTACGGCCGGTGGGACGGCGTCCGGTGAGACGCGGTCAGTGACGGTCGGCACGGGGGTACCTCCGGAAGAGGAGTGGTGGGGTCGAGGGCTCTCGGCGCCCCCCTGGTGACGCCCTTCAGATATAGACGCCGCAGGGTCGATGGAAGATCTTTGTTCCGTGGAACGGAACAAGCCGGTGCCAGCCTGCCGGACAAGGCCACGCTGATCCTCGAATGCTTCCGCCCGGCCAGGGGCGTCTATCGGCTGACGGACTTTCGGAGCGGAAGGGCCCGGATGTGGTCCATCGCTGACCTGCACCACGTGGGAGGAGCAGGAGGCGGCCTCCGCGGCGGCATCTGACCGCTGCTGTCGGCAAGAAGGCCAGGAACCCGTCGGTACTTGCTCAAGCCTGGAGCAGCCTGCCGACCGCGACCGGTCGCGGGGGCCACAGCCATGTCGTCCAACAGCGTGCCGATGCCAGGAGAGTCGACATCGGGAGGGTTTTGCACGGATTCCTAAGGAGCCTCCGGATGACAGGCCAGAGCCCGCCGGACGTACGCGTGGGCCAAGCGTCGGACCTCAGGCACACCCAGGGTGAACAGACCGATCGTGAGGCCAGTCAGAGCCAAGGCCATGTCGCGGGCCTCAGTGCGCTCCACCACCGGGCTGCGCTCGCCCAGGGCCTCCGCGCAGACCTCGGTCACCTGCTCGAGTATCCGGCTGCGAAACGGGTCGACGACGTCCTGCACCTCAGGATCGTGGATCTGCTCCAGCAGGACGAAAACCAGAAGCCGTTGGAAGTTCGCGTGCCGGTCCACGGTATCCAGCAGGACGTCGATGAACCGGTCGAGCCGCGCGGCCCCCGCCCCCTCGTCCCGCGAAGCGAGCTGAAGCGCGTCGTCAATACGGCCCAGTCCGCGCTGCAGCGCGGCCTTGAGCAACCCCGCCTTGCTGCCGAAGTGGTGGTAGAGCGAGCCGTTGGGGCATCCGGACTCCTTGCACAGCGACGAGACCGACGCCGCGTGGTACCCCTGTGCGCCCATCAGCCGTTCGGCGGCTTCGAGCAGTGCTTCGCGGCTGTCGTACCGGGCGTGGGTCACCGCAGGCTGTGATGTCTGCGCGGGCCGGTTCACGCCTGGCTCCGGAACAGGTACTCCATGAGGTCCGGACGTTTCCTGAGCGCCGCACTCAAGGAACCGACGGTGCGCCCGAGCCGGCCCAACCACGCCTCGCCCCGTCCCGCGGCGCTGCTCGGGAACCCGATCGACACCGCTGCGACCGCGCGGCCCCCGATGAGCACCGGCCGGGCAACGCACGAGAGACCGGGCACCGCCTCATCCCGGTCGACGGCCATGCCGCGCTGGCGCACCTGGGCGAGTTCGAGAGCGAGAGCACGCGGTTCCGTGATCGACCGCGGGGTGAGTCTGCGCAGCAGCGCCGGAGTATGCGCCGCAGCATCCGCATCCGCGGCTCGGTGGGCGAGCAGCGCCTTCCCGACTCCCGTGCAGTGTGCGGGCAGCCGCATCCCGACGGCGGTAGGGATCACCAGGGCATCGCTCTCGTGCAGCTTCTCGAGGTAAACGACATCATCGCCCCGTAGGGCACACAGGTGAACCGTGTGCCCTACCGCGCGGTGCAGCTCCAGCAAGTGGGGGACGGCGACCTCGCGCAGCCCCGCCTCAGGGCTGGACGCGGCCATCGTCAGCATCCGCAGACCCATACGGAAGCCACCGTCGACCTGCTCGACAGCCCCGAGCTCCCGAAGCATGGCCAGCACACGGTGCACGGTGGACTTCGGCAGCCCCGACGTACGGGCCAGCTCACTCAGGGTCAGAACGCGGTGCTGCCGACTGAAGGCGTCCAGCACGTCGAAAGCTTTCCAGAGCACGGATGTGGGTATTGCCCGCGGTGGTTCCGCCGCTGACCGCCGTTGTTCGATCATCCGCGCCTCCGAAACAAGCCCTGCCGACCCGACAGACCATTGGAGCGATCACTCCAATAGAGTGATCGCTCCAATCTCACACAGAGTCTGATGCGCGTCAAGGCCCGGTACAGCCGGGGGTCCGATGCTCCAGCAGCAGATTCAGCGGTGGTCCGCGAGTGGCGAACCGGCTCGCGATCTCCGGCTTGGCGAAGGCCAGAGGCTGTGGTCAGCCCCGTCGGACCGCCACGCAGAGCGGGTTCAGCGCTGCCCGGTCGCGGAGATGAACTCGTGCACCACCCGGTTGAACTCCTCGGCGTGTTCCACCTGAGCCCAGTGGCCACATCGGTTGAACAGGTACAGCCGGGAGTCCGGGATCATCGCCAGCAGGCGCAGCGCGTTCTCGAAGTGCACCGCCTTGTCGTCGCGGCCGTGTACCACCAGCGTGGGTACGGTGAGCGTCGCCAGCGCGGGCACCACCGCGGGGTAGGCGCCCGGAGGACCGTTCAGCTCACCCGTCGGTGCGGCGGCCAGGTAGTTGGCGATGTGGTCGGGGCGGGACAACGCCGCTTCGGAGCGCTGTCGGGCCATGTCCTCGTCAGCGGCCAGCTCGGGATCGGAGGTCAGCGCTGCGACAAGTGCCTGAAAGTTGGCCGGGGTCGGGTCCTTGTAGGCGCGGATGAGCGTCCGGATGCCCTCGGTCTGATGGGTGGCGGGGCCCATCACGTTCACCCCGGGCGCCGGAGCACCCATCGGGATCAGGTGCGACACCCTGTCGCTGTTGCGTACGGCGTACCGGATCGCGGTCTGGCCGCCCATTGAGTTGCCGACCAGGGCGGCCTGGCCGATTTCCAGCTCGTCCAGCAGCAGCTCGAGAGCCTCGGTGTGATCACGGTCGCCCGGCACCGCGGTGTCGCTCTTCCCCCACCCGGGCATGTCGACGGCGAGGACCCGGTACCGCTCGGCGAAGAAGGCGAAGTTCCGCGAGTAGTTGCTCCACCCGCTGGCCCCGGGGCCGCCTCCGTGCAGCAGGACCAGGGGGTGGCCCTCCCCTGCCTCGTTGAGATGCAGGCGCCACTTCTTGGTCTGCACGAACCGGCTGGTCCCGGCCTCGGTCAGGACGGTGTTGGTCATCGTTTCAGCTCTTCCTGTCGTGGTTGGTATGAGGGGGTCCGGCGGTAGGTGCCGGTGTTCGGGGGACGACGGGCGGTGGGGCCGCACCACCGGCCTCGGATCAGGCCCGGGCGCCTTGGAAGTGGTGACCCCAGTTGCTCAGCAGCTCGTGGTGACCGGGCTTCCAGGTGGCATCGTCGATGAGCAGACCATTGCAGCCGTACTCGATGTCGAAGCCCGACGGCGTGCTCACGTAGAAGGACAGCATCAGGTCGTTGGAGTGCTCGCCCAGCGTGATGTTCACGTGTTCGTCCTTCGCCCGCACGCGGTCCATCGCCTTGCCCACCTGTGAGACGTCGGCCACTTCGAGCATCAGATGCCCCAGACCGGGCGGCGGCCCCGGGATGGTGCCCACGGCGACGGTGTGATGGCGCGGATTGCAGTGCAGGAACACCGCGTCCTCCTCGGGGGCGCCGACCGAGGCCAGCGAGATGGTGTCCGTGAGCAGGAACCCCAGGACCTTCTCGTAGAACTCGGCCGCCGCCGACGCGGTGCCGCGAGGGAAGAGGAACACGTGGCCGACACCCAGCGCCCCGGCGACGAAACTCGTACCGGTCGGTGAGGCGAACGGGGAATCGGCGTCGGGCAGGCCGACGTAGGCCTCGATTCCGTTGCCGTCCCTGTCGGCGAAGCGCACGACACGGTCGACACCGCGGCGGGCGGCCAGCCCGGGCTCCTCGGCGGCCTCGATGCCGTTGTCGGTCAGGGCGGCGACGAGACCGGTGAGGGCCTCATCGCTGACGATCTCAAGGCCGAGGGCCACGAGGGAGGAGGGACCCGCCGCGGGGCCGTCCTCGATGATGATCCGGTGGATCTTCTCGTCGGTGCGCAGCCGTACCTCGCCGTCGGGCGAGGGGGCCAGCTGGGCGCCGAGGACTTCGGGGCCGAACGTGGCCCACTCGGCCAGTGGGCCACGGACCGCGAGGTAGCCGAGTGCTTTGACAGTGCTCATGGTGAGTCCACTTCTTGTCGAGTCCAATTCTTGGAGAGGGGTCCTGACGCTGACGTCGTCAGGGCCGGGCAGGGAGACGGTCCCGGCGGTCGCCGGAGCTGCGACGGGGCAGGCGGGTACCTCGCTGTACGGTCAGGAACTCGACGCGTGGGCCAGCTCGGGCTGTGCTTCCCCGACGGACCGGTCATTCGGGACCGGCCGGTCGAGAACCTGGCCCAGCACCTCGATCAGCCGATCGGTGCCGGCGGCGGTCCGCGAGCGCCAGGCGATGTGACCGTCGGGGCGGACGAGGAGACAGCCGTCGCCGTCGATCTGACGCAGCCGCTCCCAGTCGCCCAACGGGTCCCGGTACCCGTGCGCCGTCCCGATCTCGCAGACGTCGATCGGGAGACCGAACACCTTCCGCGCACGTTCGGCGGCCTCCGCCCACGACACACCGCCGCGGCCGGTGATCAGCGCGAAGCGGCCCTGCCCCACCAGCTGCTGGGAGGAGATCCGCTGACGGTTGCGTTCCAGCCAGACATGGGGCATGTGCTCACCGGGTGACGTCGACGGCACGTAGGTCAGCTCGTCCGTGGTCCGGTGGTCGGGCAGGTCACCGTCGTCGGGGACGACGGCCGGACTGCTGTAGCGGTAGCCCAGCTCGACCCCGAGAGCGTTGAAGTGGTAGGGCAGCTTGTCCAGGAAGGAACGGACGACCCGCCGCCGGTCGGCACCCTCTTCGGTGTCCTCGTCCAGGCTGCGCACGATGCGCCACTTGTCCTCGTCGGGCATCTCGGGCCTGATGCCGATCGCTTCGCCCAGCGTGAAGATCTCGGTGACCGACTTCCACGCGCGGTCGACGACCTGCCGGCCGACCGGTGCGCGTTCGGCGGTATAGGAGTCCAGGAGCCCGGGGCCGGCCACGCCGTCCAGGACGAGCTTGAGCTTCCACGCCAGGTTGTAGCCGTCGGCGACCGAGGTGTTGCTGCCCAGGCCGTTGGTCGGCGGGTGCCGGTGGACGGCGTCGCCCATGCACAGGACACGGCCGCAGGAGTAGACGTCCGCGGCGGCGTTGTTCTGGGCCCAGGGCGAGACGAGCTTCACCTTCACGTCGATGAAGGGGTCGCCGATGCTGTGGCGTATCTGGGCCACCAACTCATCGGTGTCCTGGGGGTCGAACACGTAGTCCTCGTCGACATGGACTCCGATGACCCACTGGTTCCACGGCTCGACCATGATCCAGCTGCCGTAGGTGAAGGGGTCGACCGACCAGTAGATGGCGCCCGGCCGGTGCCCGACGTACTTCGTCAGATCGACCTCGACCCAGGCGAACACGACACGCCCCATGCCCACCGGACCGCGGACCGACAACCCTGCCTGTTCGAGCACCTGACTACGACCGCCGTCGGCACCGATCAGGTACTGCGCGGTGATGACCGACGCCAGGCCGGTGGTGTGGTCGACCACGTGAGCGCGCACCTCGTGGTCGTCCTGTTCGAGCTCGATGAACTCGGTGGAGTAGCGAAGATCGACCAGGCCGGTCGCCAGCGCGGCGGAGGCGAGCACCGGCTCGAGCTTGTGCTGCGCGACGTTCAGCGGGATGTGCGGGCTCGCGGCGCGGTACCGGGGGAAGTCCTTCTGACCGGCGCCCCACGCTGTCGTCCGCGCGACCTCAGGACCGGCCAGAGACAGGACGAACGGGTTGTACTGCATGTCCTCGAGCCGGTACCCGACCGCCTCGACGGCCTCGTACACGCCCAGGTCGCTGAAAATCTCCAGAGTCCGCTGGTTCGTGATGTGCGCCCTCGGGTTGTGCGCCTGACCGGGGTACCGGCAGAGCACGACGCTGCGCACGCCGTAGCGTGCCAGGGCCAGGGCATGGGTGAGTCCGGCCGGTCCCGCGCCGACGGTCAGTACGGGGACCTTGTCGTCGGCTGTCCGCTTCTTTGCGCTCGCCATGTCGTGTCACTCCTTTGGTGTGTGAGCCCACCGCTGATGTGCATCACACCGTGCGGAGCGCGGGCACACGGGCGCTGTTCCGGCGGCCGGAACAGCAAGGGGTGACACGGTCCGCCGCTACTACCGTCCTGACATGGTCATCGAGCAGCCGGGAGGCGACGACGTGGCAGGTAACGCGGGGTGGCTCGACGTGCACACCCATTTCGAGGTCCCGTCCTGGGAGGCGGCTCCACGCCTGGAGCACATGGACCGCATCGGCGTCACGATGCAGCTGCTGTCCAACCTCTCGATCACGGATCCTGCGGGCGCTCGGGAGTCGAACGAGTTCGCCGCCTCCGTGGTGGCCGAGCACCCCGGCCGCTTCGGGCTGCTCGCCACACTCCCGCTCACCGACGTGGATGCCGCCCTGGAGGAGATCGCGTACGCCAAGCGCGAGTTGGGCGCCGACGGGTTCGCCACACTGGGCGTCGTCGACGGACGCTACCTGGGCGATCCGCGCTTCGCCCCCGTCTGGGCCGAACTCAGCCGGCAGCGCGCGACCGTGCTCGTCCACCCCTCCCCCTTCAGCCGGCCGGTCCTGGACCTGCCCACCCCCTTGTTCGAGGTCGGCTTCGACACCGCGCGGGTCGTGGTCGACATGCTGTGGCACCGCACCCTCGACGCCGCGCCGGACGTGCGCGTCGTGCTCCCCCACGCCGGAGGGTGCTTCCCGGCCCTGTCCGGGCGAGTGAGCATGCTCGCCGGTGAGGACTGGGTGGACAACACCCAGCAGGTCACCGCCGCGCAGATCGAACAGGCCGCCTCCCGGTTCTGGTACGACACCGCCATGTCCGGTTCCCTGCCGAGCCTGTCCGCCCTGCTGGCCGTGACCTCCCCCGACCACGTCCTCTACGGGTCCGACTACGGCGCACCGTGCGCCAGCGAGGACGTGCTGCAGCACAACGCCCGCCTGCTGCGCACCAGCCCACTTCTCTCACCGGCCGAGCGCGACGGGCTGGGACGCCACGGCGCCGAACTCTTCCCCCGCGCCTTCGCCCGGATGCAGAGCCCGGCCACCGTGCAGGGCTGAGGAGGATCGGGCGACGTGAGGCTGGCCCTTTGGAGTGGGCACCCTGACAATGGATCTTGCTGGTCCAGGGAGGGATGTCCAGGTGGGACGCAGGTCTCCGTACCGGAGGAGTTCCACCTCGTACCCGTGGGGGCACCCGCGCCAGGGGTCAACCAGTTCGGCCCGCCGAACTACCTCACTCCGGGCATCCAGGCCCTTAGTACTCCAGTGAGAGATCGTGCGCTGAGCTGGTTCTTCTTCGGTAATGGCAGCGGCGGGCGATGGCTTGATGG
>NZ_JBNGGG010000090.1:0-14738 GCF_049974585.1 Streptomyces sp. UG1
AACTCGTCCTGGAAAAGGGCCTGCTGCCCGCCGAGACCCTCGCCGACCTGCTGCGCCCGGAGGTCGTCGCGGGCAGCGGCCGAGGAACCATATGAGACTGCCTCGCGGGGGACCTCAACGACGAGACCTTCGTCTCCAAGCTCGCCGCCCGAGCGGCGGATCACCTGGGGGACGTGGGAGTGGTCGTCCTCTGTCACGGACTCCAGCAGTCCAGCCCGCTCGCAGGGACCACCGCCGACGACGCACGCGACCTGCTTCACAGCAACCTCCTGAGCGCGTTCCTGGTCATGAAGCACCTGATGCCGCCGGCACCCGAGTCGGGAGCGTCGACGGTGTGCGTGAGCTCGCGCCTCGGCATGGTCGGCATGCCGAACCAGACCTTGTACTGCGTCGGCCGTGTCCGCGTCAGGTTCGGTCGTCGCGCTGTGGAGCGACTGCTCGGTCCAGATCACTTTGCCGCGAGGCATGTAGCGGGCGCGCCTGGGCGGGAGTGACGGATCCGCCGGAACACCCGCTTCTCACCGCGTCGAAACGCCTGGTCGTACCGCCCGAACCGGTCCCTACGCGATCGGCATGCCAGGCTCGCTATGGTCATCACGTGACCAATCCGACCTCACGCGACTACAACAAGGCATCAGTCCTCGACGTGGTCCTCTCCCGCGCGCCCTTGACGCGGAACCAGCTCATCGAGCTGACGGGCCTGAGCAAGGCCACGGTGTCCAGAGCGGTGGAGGAGCTCCGTGCCGACGGCTTCGTCGTCGACAGCGGGGTCGACGAGATCACCGGCCGCGGCCGCCGCTCCACCTATCTGGACCTGCCCGGCACGACCGGGCACGTCGCCGGTGTCAGCTTCGGTGCCCAGACCACGAGTGTGCTGGTGACCGACCTGAGGGGTCGCGAGATCCAGCACGTGACGGTTCCCACCGCCGATCAACAGGAGGTCGAGGACGCCGCGCGATGGCTGGTCGACCTCATCGCGCAGGCCGCCCGGTCCGCGCAGGGTCCTCTGCGCCAGATCGTCGCCGCAGTGCCCGGCCGGGTCCGGGGCGGCACGGAGATCTTCGGCCCCGCGGAGTCGATGAAAATCTTCGCGGGCTCAGGCCTCCAGCAAGCCGTCGAAAACCTCATCGAGGCCCCCGTGCTCCTCGACAGCGACGCCAACGCGTCCCTGCTCGGGATCCTCACGAACGACGCCACCATCAGGAACGCCGCACTCTTCAGCGTCAGCACCACACTGAACTTCGCCAGCTGCACGGATCATGAGCTCGCCCGGGGAAGTACACCCACCTTCGGCGGCATCGGGGTGCTCTCCTCCGGAGTCGGCGACGAGAACCTCGACGAGCTGCTGAGCACCGGAGGTCTCCTCCGGTTCGCTCGCAAGCGGGGGCTCGACCTGGAGCGCATCGAGGATCTCTGGCTGCAACCGCACACCCAGGCGCCGCACGCCGAAGTGCTGCAGGCGTTCACCACCGCGGTCGTGACCGCTGTCAGCGTCGTCGCCGTGACGCTCGACCCGGAGTCGGTCTACTTCGTGGGCCGGCTGCGCCCGCTCGTCGACGTCGTCCTTCCCCAGGTGCGCGGACGGCTCGACCAGAGCCTTCCGGTGGTGCCGGAGATCAGGACGGGTCCGCATCAGATCGGTCTGTCGACGGCACAAGGCGCGGTCTACGCATGCCTGACGATCGTTCAGGAACGGCTGCGCGACGCCGTGCTCGGAGCACGGCAACACAACCGGCCCACGGAGCGGTCCGCGCCGGCCTTCTGAGTCGACCGCCGGCAGGCGAGGCGCATCTGGCGGCGCGGGCCTGGCGAGTGGGCATGTCGACGTGGCGATCAACGGGACGGACACAAAACTTTCTAGTTTCAGATTGGAACTGGAATAAATGATGGTAGGTTTCCGGCTAACGCAGCGAGCAACCCCGGAACGAGACTGAAGGTGTGCCTGCCGATGACTTCGACGCTGAGTCGGGCGATTGCCCACTACCCCAACGCGTTCGACCCCGGGGTACTGAGCGAGCTCCCCGAGCACCTGCAAGAGACCATCCAGCGCCGGAACAAGGTGCTGGGTCCTGGCTACACACTGATCTACAGGGAGCCGGTCGAGTTCGTCTCCGGTCACGGCGCCCACCTGATCGACCGTGACGGCAACGACTACCTCGACGCCTACAACAACGTCCCCTGCGTCGGGCACGCCCACCCCCACGTGGCCGAGGCCGTCGCCCGCCAGATGGCGGTGGTCAACACCAACACGCGCTACGTCCAGGAAGCACTGGTCGACTACGCGGAGCGGCTTCTTGCGACGTTCCCCGAGGAGCTGTCCAGGCTGAGCATCGCGTGCAGCGGGTCGGAGGCGAACGACCTGGCGGTGCGGGTGGCGCGATTCCACACGGGCGGCGAGGGCATCATCGTCACCCGCTGGGCCTACCACGGCCTCACCCGTGAGGTGGCGAGCTTCTCACCGACCCTCGGCGCGGGCTCGCCGCTGGGCCCGAACGTCCGGCTCATCGACGCTCCCGACCCGCGCCTCGTCGCGCCCGGATCCACGCTCGACGAGCACATGAGGCAGCAGGTGCGCGGCGCGATCGACGACCTCGAGCGCCACGGCTACCGGCTCGCGGCCCTGATCACCGACTGCGCCCACAGCAGCGACGGCATCTTCACGGACCCGGTCGGTTACATGCGAGCGGTGGTGGAGGAGGTGCACGCGGCCGGCGGTGTCTACATCGCGGACGAGGTCCAGTCGGGATTCGCCCGGCTCGGGGAGTCGATGTGGGGCTTCAGCCGCCACGGTGTGCTGCCGGACATCGTCACCATGGGCAAGCCGATGGGCAACGGCCTGCCGATCTCGGGTGTGGTCTTCCGCCCCGAGGTCTGCGAGGAGTTCGGACGCAACGTCCGCTACTTCAACACCTTCGGCGGCAGCTCCATCCCCGTGGCCGCGGGCGCCGCGGTGCTGGACGTCTTCGAAAAGGAGAACGTGCAGCAGCGCGTCCTGGAGAGCGGCAACGCTCTGCGTGCGGGGCTGCGGGAGATCACCAAGGATTCCCCCTACGTCGCCGAAGTCCGCGGCGCCGGTCTCTACGTCGGCGTGGAGATCGTCAAGGACCGTCAGACCCTCGAGCCGGATCGCGCACGTGCCGAAGACGTCATCAACGACATGCGCGATCGCCGCGTCCTGATCAGCGGCACGGGCACGTCGGCGAACACGCTGAAGATCCGCCCTCCGCTGGCCTTCGACTCCGCCGATGTGACGCGATTCCTGGAGACCTTCGCCGAGGTCGCGAAAAACCGTCTGTGACAGGCTGACCGAAGGGACTGACCGTGAACACCTCACCAGCCACGAACCATGCTCAGCGGCTCCTCCAGGAGAGCGGCCTGACGTCGTCCCACGAGCCCATCGACGTGATGCTGGTGAGCATTTTCCTTGAGGAGCGCTACCGCCTCACCGGGCGCTTGGGGCGACTGGCGACCGAGAAGGACGACACCTTCAGACTCAGCACCGACTCGAGCAACTACCTCGTGAAGGTCTCACCACCTGACGAGGCGGAGGCGGTCGTCGCCCTCCAGACCGCCGCGATGCGCCACCTCGAAACCGCCGCTCCGCACTTGCCCGTCCAGCGGGTGAAGCTGACCGCCGACGGAGACGACCATGTCACGATCAGGCTGAACGACGGCAGGACTCGCATCCTGCGGGTGTTCGACTTCGTCGAGGGCCAGGTCCTGGCCGATGCGAACCCGGATGCGGAGCGGCTCGCCGAGGCGGGCGAGATGCTGGGGCTGATCGACGTGGCGCTCAGGCCGTTCACACACCCGGCGGACCGCCGAGGTCTGGCATGGGACATTCGGCATTTCCACCAGATGACCGAACTGGTCGAGCACACGCCGAGCCCCGAGCACCGCCAGCTGGCCGAGTCGGTCTTCCGGCTCTTCCGTGAAAACATCGTCCCGAGGCTGAGTGATCTCGAAACCCAAGTGATCCACGGCGACTTCAGCCCATACAACATCGTGGTGGATACACAGAGCGATTACTTCGTCACCGGTGTCATCGACTTCGGCGACACGGTGCGCAGCGCGGTGATCTTCGACCCCGCCGTTCCCATGGCGAACCTGCTCGGCAGGACGCCGGATCATCCCTGGCGGGACGCCTGCGCCTTCGCCGCCGGCTACCAACGCAAGCGGCCGATCCAGGCCTCTGAACTCCCGCTGCTCCCGGTTGCCGCGTTGGCACGACTCACACTGCGTGCGCTGATCACGAACTGGCGCGCGGAGCGCGCACCCGAACGGCGCGAGTACCTCCTCGGTCACGCCAAGGACGACTGGATCAATATCGAGCGTTCCTTGACCGTGAGCCTGGACGACGTCGTCGCGCACCTCGGGGAAGCCCGTCACGGGCATTCCTGATCTGCCGTGATGGGCCCGACGCGCTGCAGGTGTGTCCGCCGTTCGTCGTCGATGAGGACGAGGTCACCTTGATCGCCGACACCGTCACCGCCGCCCTCGACACCGTCCGCGCACGGTGACCACACTCCAAGGAGGATCCATGAATCTCGCCGACTACGACGCGCTGAGCTTCGACTGTTACGGCACGCTTATCGACTGGGAGGCCGGCATCGCCGCCGTACTGGCCCCGTGGGCGAAGGAAGCTGCTCTCGACCACTCCGACGAGGAGTTGCTGCTCGCCTACGCGGATAACGAGGCCCAGGCCGCAGTGGACATGCCCGATGCCCTCTACTCGGCGGTTCTCGCCGAGGCGTTCCGACGCACCGGGAACAAGCTCGCACGGCCCGTGAGCGAGGAGTGGGCGCAGCGACTGGGCAACTCTGTTCCGGAGTGGCCGGCCTTCGACGACTCGGCCGAAGCGCTCGCCCTCCTGGCCGAGGACTACAAGCTCATCATCCTGTCCAACGTTCACCGGGCGGGCTTCGCGGGGTCGAACAAGCGTCTGGGCGTCGAGTTCGACCGGATCATCACGGCCGAGGACGTCAAGGCGTACAAGCCGGCTCCGAACCACTTCGAGGCCCTTGACGAGGCACTGGAGGAGATGGGCGTCCCGCGCGAGCGGGTGCTGCATGTCGCGCAGAGCCTCTTCCACGACCACGTGCCTGCCAAGCGTCACGGTCTGCCGTCGGCGTGGATCAATCGTCGGCACGACCGTCCGGGCTGGGGTGCCACTCCCGAGCCCGCGGGGGAGTACTCCTACGCTCTTGAGTTCCCGGACATGATCTCGTTCGCGCGGGCAGCGCGTGAGGCGAAGCGCTGACTGGGCGCACAGCCGCAACAGGCGTCCGCGTCAGAGGACGCCCACGCCCTTCTTGAGCTCTGCCGCCGCGTCGCGGTATACGGGCAGGACCGTGCCGGTCGACATGTGGGCGTTGTCCAGGACGAGGGCGGGCTTCTTTTCGAGAGCTCGCCAACAAGCGGGTCCGGCTCGCCTCTTGGGGGGAACGGGAAGTCGTCTCGGCGGATTGCGAGGGTCGATGTTGTCCCGCTCGAAGAAGACAAGGCCGCCGCTACCTGCCCTTCGCCGGAGAACCCCTGAGGCAGGCACCCCACCCGCCTCGCCGGCGACCCGGACCGCATTGCCGATGACTGCCGACGAGCGGAGGCGGCCGGCTGTGCCGGCGTCGACCTCCTCGCGTACCGCGCCACCGATGCCGACCCTTTCGACCTGGTCCGCGCCGCCACCACCGGCGGCCTGTTCGTCGCCCGCTGCAACCCCACGCCGGCACCCTCCGATCCCAACTGGCCTCAGTGGTGGGTCTGTAGCGAGAGCCACCCCGGGAACCCAGACGGAAGACGGCGCGGAGCGCCTAGTGCGTTCGAAGCGGTCACCGCTTCGCCGTCCGGGATGAGTCCCGCAACAACCGTCAGCCGAACGGCGATACCGAGGCTACGGCGCTGAGGCGGCGGGAGTGGGTGGCTACCTGGTCCTGAACCGGTCCGGACGCACGAAGTCCAGGCCGTCGATGGTCTGTTTGCCGAGCGCCTCGTGTGCCGCGATGTGGCCGTAACCGGTGGCCATCTTGAAGCCCTTTCCGGAGAATCCGGTGGCGCAGTAGACCCTGCTGTTCTCATCCAGCCGGCCGAGGAGGGGATGCCTGTCCTCGGTGAAGAGGTCGGGGAAGGCGTCGGAGCGCACGATGGTGGGGATCAGACCGGGAAAGAATTCGGTGACGATATCGGTGACCTTCTCGACTTCTTCCCGGGTGAGTTCCCTGAACACGGAGTCCGGGTCGGGAGTTTCCCTTCCGCGTCCGTCCAGCGGTCCGTCCACCGATGCCTTGACCGTCACGCCGTCGACGGCGGGTGCGCCGTACAGGGAGCGATCGCCGTACAGCCGGCTGAAGACGGGGAAGTTCTCCGGCGAGAACTGCGTGCCGTCTTCGGCGATGAACCACGTCAGGACGATCCGATGGGTTTTCGTAACGGCCCTGAGGTGGTCGGGCATGAGCCTGCGGGACCAGCCGCCCGAGGCGACGATGACCTTCTCGAACGTCCAGGTTCTGTCGCCCGAGGTGACGACCACGCCGTGTCCGGTTTCGGTGATGCTGTCCACGGGCGTGTTCTGAAGGACGGTGGCGCCGTTCGCCTGGGCCGCCGCGACGGCGGCGCTGACGGCGCGGTCGGTGCGCAGAACGCCGGCGTGGGGGTCATAGACGGCGCAGTCGTCGGGGCGGAGGTTGTGCTGGGGGTAGCGTTCCGCCATGTCCTCGCGGCTGAGGACGTAGTGCTCGGCTCCGGTGATGCGCGTTGCCTCGAGCAGGCTGTTGATGAAGCTGCCGTTCGCCGTCCCGATGGACAGCCCTCCGGTGGGAATGAAGATGTCCTGCCCGGTTTCCGCTTCGAGCTCGGCCCACAGGCCGCGGGAGTGTTCGATGATGCGGTAGTAGTCGGGCCTGCCGAGGTAGACCATGCGGAACAGGCGGGTGTCTCCGCCCACGGCACTGCGGCCGTGGGCGGGGGTGGCGGCCTCGAAGCCCACTACCGAGTCGGACAGCCGGGAGGCCTGCCACAGGGCCATGCTTCCGATGCTGCCCAGGCCGATGACCGCGAGCTGTGCGTCCATGAGAGCCGTTTCCTTTTCGTCTACTCGTGAAGTCCGGCGAGTCTGCTGCCGAATCTGGCCAGCAGTGAGGTCGTGCTGGACCCCCTGCGCTCCTCCCACTGGTCGGCAATGCCGAAGAGCCGGTACATGGCGTGAACGCCCAGCCAGCGGATGGGTTCCGGTTCCCACTTCCGTGCCCGGTAGCCGACCCAGGGAAGAGTGGTCCGTTCGGTTTCGAGCTCGAAGGCGAGCTCCACGAGAGTCCTGCCGCCGACGTAGGCCGACGTGACGCCGTGTCCCGCGTAGCCGGTGGACGACCCGATCCCCGATGCCGGGTCCCAGTGCACGCCGCCGTTCCAGTCCCGCGTGACGCCCAGAACTCCCGACCAGGCATGGTCGACCTCGAAGGGGATCCCCGGGAAGAAGGAACCGAGCTTGTGCGAGATCAGGTCGATGGTGGACTGGGCGGTCGCACCGGCTCCCCCGGTGCCGGACCCGTACCGGTAGGGGACACCGCGGCCCCCCATGGCGATACGGCCGTCCGACGTCCGCTGGGCGTAGATGAACGTGTGCGCGGAGTCGTTGAGGCACTGGGGCCCGTCCCAGCCGATCTGCTGCCACGCCTCCTCCGGCAGGGGCTTGGTCACGATCATCGAGGAATTGACCGGGATCAGGCTCCGGCGGCCCAGCAGCTGTCCCGAATAGCCTTCGGTACAGATGAACGTCCTGGCCGCGGTGACACGACCGTTGGCCAGGATGAGGGTCTTGTCCGCGACGCTGTCCACCCGGCTGCCTTCGTAGATCCTGACCCCCATGGAGGTCAGGGTCTCGGCGAGGCCGTAGACGAGCTTCACGGGGTGGAACCGCGCGCAGTGCTTGTAGAAGAGCCCGCCGTGGACGGTGGAGATGTTGATCTGGGACTGGAATTCGTCCCGGTCGAGCATGTGGACTTCGTCGTCGGTCAGCCCGTACTTCAGGTCGGCATCACGCCTGGCGACAAGGCGGCCCAGCCCCGCCCGAGTGTGGGCGGCGACGAGTGCGCCGCCCTTGCGCTGATCGGCGTCGATGCCTTCGGCCCGGAGGATGTCCAGGACGGAGTCGACGCCGGCGACGAATTCCTGCTGCAGTGCCCGGCTCGCCTCCAGCCCGCCCCCGGCGCGGGCGAAGGCGGCACGGTTTCCCGGAGGCATCGCCGAGAGCCAGCCGCCGTTGCGCCCCGATGCGCCGTAGCCCACCTGTTCGGCCTCGAAGACGGCGACCGACAGCGACGGTTCGAGCTTCTTGGCGAAGTACGCCGCCCATAGGCCGGTGTAGCCGCCGCCGACAATCGCCACGTCCACACTGTCCTGGCCGGTGAAACGGGGGAACGAGGGCCTCTTGTCGGCCAGTTGGGCCACCCAGAAGCCGAGCTCTCCGTTTCGGGGTGGTGCCGCAAGAGCGTTCATGGTGTGTCCTTCATTTGTCTCTGGGAACCGCGTGGGCCGTTGCTGCTGGAATGCGGTGTGGCCGCTGTCGACGGAGAGCGTTGCCCCGGTGATGTACGAGGACTCCGACGACGCGAGGAACACTCGCCGCTACTCCGCAGTGCAGATCACCTGGAATCTCGACAGGGGTGTTGAGAGGCAGCCCAGCGACACCGATCGCGGTGTTGGAGCCCACCGTCCGGTGATGCACGAGGTACGCGCTGCCGGCGAGGACGGGTAGCCCAGTCCTGGGGCTTGGAGGCTTCTGAAGCCGAGTCACCCTTGACGGTTTGAAGCAGGGGCAGACTCACGCCGCCACCGCCTTGCTGCGGATTCACTTTCTCGGGTCTCCGCTCGGGCGTCAGGGGCGCGGCAGGCCGAAGAGGACCGGGAGGTCGGCGATGTCGGTGATCCGCTCATAGCCGAGCCAGTGCTCGTCGTGCTCGAAGCCGCGGTCGACGTACACCTTGTTCTCGATGCCCATGATGGCCGCGGAGCGCAGGTCGTACATGGGGCTCGCGGAGACGTGCACGAGCTCGTCGGGTGTCACGCCGAGCTTGTCGAACGCGTACTCGAACGCACGGAGTCGTGGCTTGTAGACGCCCATCTCCTCGGCGCTGATGACGACCTCGAACGGGGCCTTGAGGTTCTCCGCGAGGCGCACGGCGTGCGCGGTGTCGCTGTTCGTGATGATGACCAGCGGGACTTCCTCGGCCAGGCGGTTCAGCGCCTCGGTGACACCGGGGTGCGGGCCCCAGGTGGGGATGCGGTCGTACACCGCCCGCGCCTCGTCCTCGCGGTACTCGAGACCGACCTTGTGCAAGGCGCGTTCCATGGAACGCGCGACGACCTGGTGGAACGGCTGGTACGCGCCCGTGCACTCGTCGATCCGGTACGCCTTGCAGATCCGCAGGAACTCATCGGCGACCTCGGCCGGCAGTCGGTCGCCCAGGACCTCACGCATCGTGTCGTTGATGCTGAACTTGATCAGCGTTCCGTTCATGTCGAACGACACGAACTTGGGCTTGACGTCGAATCCCACTGGTCCTCCTAGTTTTTCAGTTGAGCAGTCTGGCGCTCTGGTCGATTGTCGACCATCGTTGGTCGATTGTCGACCATGCGCCTGCGACTGTCAACGGTGTCAGGGGAGTGCCTCGGGCAGACCTTGCCCGGCCCTCCGTGCGGGTGTGGGTTATCGAGCAGGCCGCGGGCATCGGCAACATCACAGGCCAGCCAGGTGCTCGGCTTCGCACGTAGAGCCTGGCGCCGACTGGACGAAGAAGACGGAAGAGTCGGCGCCCGGAGACCCGAAGGTCCTGCGTCGCGCGTCCTGGGTCGGCGAGCCACGGACCCGACCCGATCTGTCACCGCGACCCGTGAGCCGGATGGAACACCGCTCTGAAATCGGTGAGCTCAGTGCCAGATACGTCAACTTGACGTGTGGAGGCAAAACCAGCAGAGGTATAGTCGACAAACGACCAAATGGTCGACAAGCGTCGAGGGAGGGCAACGGGGTGGACCACAAGTTCGAGTGGCAGGAGCAGCGGATGACGACGCCGGACGGCGTCTACCGCACACTGCGTGCCGCCATCCTCGATGGGACCGTACCGCCCGGTGGCCAACTCCGCGAGGCGCACATCGCCGCTGATCTCGGCATCAGCCGCTCCCCGCTGCGCGAGGCGCTGACCAAGCTGGAGGAGGAGGGGCTCGTCGTCAAGATCCCCTACCGTGGGGCGTTCGTCGTAGAGGTGAGCGCTCGTGAGGTCGCCGAGATCGACTCGGTCCGGCTACGTGTCGAGCCGTACGCCGCCGAGCTCTCGGCCGAAGCACTGCGCGGTCCTGAGCGGCCTCAGTTGCTGCAAACCGTCGAGGATCTCCGACGGGCAATGGAGAAGGACGACATCCCGGCCAGCATCGACGCGCACCTTCGATTCCACAGGCTCTTCTACGAGCTCTCGGGGCACGGCGTCCTGCAGAGTCTCTGGAACGGCTGGGAGACCAAGCTGCGCCTCCACCTCAGCGCCGATCACCGCACGTACAGCGACGACCCGCATCAATTGGTCGTCGAGCACGAGAGGTTGGCGGCGGTTGCCCTGGAAGGCGACACCGACGCGTTCCGCCAGGAACTGGCTGCCCATTTCCCGATGGGGCTGGGGGCTCAGACGGGAGATGCAGGGGAGCGCGCGCCGCGGCATGCATGAGGCTATGCCGGCGTGCGCGAAGGCGTCCAAGCCCGCTCGCCACTGTGGACGTTGCATACCCATGTCGAAGTAGCCGGCCGCCAGCGAGGTGGGGCGGGTGGGAGGCGGCGGGTCGTGGCGGCCTTCTGTCATACGCGCGGCTTCTCCCGCGGCGCAGTCGGCGTCGACTCCGGCGCGCTCCATCCCGGGAAAACCCTCAGATGGGTGTCGTCGGCAGGCGTGGATCTCCGGCTCCAGGTAGGGGCCGTACTTGCCTTTCGACGGCGTTCTTCCGGCCGTGAACGGGTCCAGTGTCGCCACGTGACGCCATTGCCGAGCTGGTCACCACGGGCTTGCGGCCAGTCGCGGTAGGCCTTGCCGGAACAAGGGGCAGCAGGCCAGACCGCTCTTGTGACATGGGGATCTCGCCGTCAGCCGTGCGTCGACCGTGTATTGACAGTGCTCAACGGGCACCCATATGGTCGACAAACGACAATGTGGTGGTTGGTTTAAGTCGCTATATGGCGTTATGTCGCCACTGTTACTCGAGAGGAGAGCCGAGTACAGATGATCAAGATCCCCGTTCCCTCCGCGGAGGTGGCGCGATGAGCCGGTCCGTGACTTCGGCAGCGAACACTGACTCGGCTTCCGGTCGGCTCCAGGCCTTGGGTCTGGCTCTTCCCGAGCTCCGTGACAACCCGTACTACGTGCACCACCGGACCGTGGGCTCCAGCATCCACATTTCGGGCCAACTCCCTTACAAGGACGGTTGGCTGATGGGTCAGGGCATCGTCGGCCGGGAGGTCGAGCTGGAGACGGCGCGGGAGTTCGCGCGTCATGCCGCGCTCAACTGCCTCGCCGCCGCTGTGCAGGCGGTGGGCGATCTGGACCGGGTCCGGATCGTGCAGATGCTGGTCTTCGTAGCCAGTGCGCCGGACTTCGGTCTGCAGTCGAAGGTCGCGGACGCGGCCAGTGAGCTGCTCCTCGAGGTGCTGGGCGAGAACGGACGGCTCGCTCGCACCGCGATCGGCGTCGCCGGGCTACCGCTCAACAGTCCGGTCGAGATCCAGATGGTCTGCACCGCAGTGTAGGGCGAGCCAGACGGCGGTGTACGCGAGCGCGCGAGGTCGCGGGCCGCGCGCTCGGCATCCAGGGGGAGTCAGCACCCGCGCCCCTCGACCATTCCAGGCAGAACCACAAGGAGGGCAGCGTGAACCGGCTGCAACGAGCACTCGACGCTGTGGTCGAGCGGATCGACACCCCCGCGCCGATCGTGCTGGTCGACGTCATGCAAGGCAACATCGACCGCATACAGAGCTTTGCCGACCAGCGCAACATCAAGGTCAGACCGCACGTCAAGACGCACAAGTGCGTGGAGATCGGGCGACGCCAGGTAGAGGCCGGCGCGGTCGGGATCACCGCGGGAAACGTCGGTGAGGCCGAGGTCTTCGCCGCGGCCGGGTTCGACGACATCTTCCTCGCCTACCCGATCTGGGCCGCGGGATCGAAGAAGCCCCGGATTCGCCGGCTCGCCGAGTCCGCCCGGCTGCGGGTCGGCGTCGACAACGTCGCGGCGATCGAGGCCCTCGCCGACGCGATGGGAGACGAACCGGACCGGCTGCAGGTCGTGATCGAGGTCGACTGTGGCGCCCGTCGTTCCGGGGCGCCGCCCGAGGCTGCGGGCGATCTCGCGCTCGCCGCCCGCAAGCGCGGTCTGGTGCCGGTGGGCGTCTTCACCTATCCAGGTCACGGCGGCGCCGGCCGGGACGTTCGCCGGCGCGCCGCGCAGGACCAGGAGGCCGCGCTCACCACTGCGGTACGCAGCCTCGCCGACGTCGGGGTCACCGCTGAGGTGGTCAGCGCCGGCTCCACTCCCACCCTCGAGTTCTCCACCAGCAGCGTGATCACCGAGATCCGTCCCGGCGAGTACGTCTTCGGCGATCTGAACAACGCCCGGCTGGGCTCCTGCACTGACGACCAGATCGCGTTGTTCGTCGCCGGCACCGTGGTCAGCGACTGGGTCCCCGACCAGGTCATCCTCGATGTGGGCACCAAAGCCCTCAGCCGCGAAGGCAGCCCCGAGATCGGCTACGGCGGCATCGCCGGCACGAAGGCAGTACTGGCCAAGCTCAACGAGTACCACGGGTTCCTCCCGCTACCGGACGGCGACTTCCGCCCCAGCGTCGGCACCGTCGTACCGGTGGTGCCCAACCACGTATGCCCCGTCGTCCTCGGTTTCGAGGAACTCATCGTCACCGACAGCACGGGCACGTCGCTGCAGCGCTGGCCGGTCGACGCCCGCGGATTCCTCAACTGAACCGGCCCCAGGGGCAGGACCCCGTGGCCGAGCCCGCAACCTGACGACCGATCTCCCCCGTAATGGAGTACCTGACATGCGACTCAACAACGTCACGGCCCTGGTGACAGGCGCCAGCAGTGGCATCGGGCAGGCGGTGAGTTCCCACTTCCGCCGCGAGGGCGCGCGGCTGCTGCTCACCGGCCGCAGGGAGCGACTCGACAGCGCTGAGCCCGACGACCTGTACGTTCCCGGAGACCTCAACGACGAGGCGTTCGTCGAGAGCCTGGCCAAGCAGGCCGCCGAGTCCCTCGGCACCGTCGACGTCGTCGTCCTCAACCACGGCCTGCAGGCCGTCAGTCCGCTCACCGAGATGGCCTGCGACGATGCGAAGAACGTGCTCGAGAGCAACCTGCTCAGCGCGTTCCTGGTGATGAAGCACTTCGCGCCGCTGATGCCCGAGACCGGTGGCTCGTTCGTCTGCGTCAGTTCACGGCTGGGCATGGTCGGCATGTCCGGGCAGGTCCTGTACTCCGCCGCCAAGGGGGGCCTCATCATGCTCGCCAAGGGCGCGGCGATCGAATGGGCCCCGCGCAACATCCGTGTCAACGTCGTCGCTCCGGGCCTGACCGCCACCCCGATCATCGAAGCGGCTTTCCAGCGCAGGCCCGACCCCGAGGGCTACCGCCGCGAGCGCGAGAGCACGATCCCGCTCCAACGCCTCGCCACCCCTCAAGAGGTCGCTGACGCGGTGCTCTTCTTCGCATCGTCGGAGTCGTCGTACGTCACCGGATCGGTCCTGACCGTCGACGGCGGGTACACCGCTTTCTGAACATCCCCGCCGGGCATCACCACCAGCAATGGGCTGAACGAACACGCGTCGAGCGCGTGCCCCATTCGCCGCACTCGAACGGTGCCACCCACAGAGCGCCCGTGCCGGCAACCGCATCCGAGCCACCCGGCCCCCACGGCACCAGCCGCGACGCGTCGACGGCCTCCGAACATCGGGAACGGGCCACCCCACGAGTGCGTGCCAGACGCCGCTCGGCAACGGCTCATCGACCGTGGCCGCGGCCACCAACATCTCAAGCTCAAAAGGGAAAGACATGTCGCTCCTGAAGGCCATCGACCCCAATCCCTCCTTCGCGCCGCGAGAGTCCGGCCCGCTCCCGGAGCGCCTGATTTCCGGCAACCCCACTTTCCGGACCTGGGCCCAGGACGTCGCCAGTGGGGAGTCGATCCATACGGGCGTCTGGGAAGCGACGCCCGGCGACAGCTTCGTCATGAAGCCGGGCTACGTCGGCGTCTGGAAGACCATCGAAACCGTGCGCAAGATCTACGTGACCGTGATGTGAGCCCTCAGCTGCGGCTCTGGTGAGGACCGCTCCCACTCCGCTGGTGACCGCCTGTCACGGCTCCAGCTTCCCCACCGCCACTCACCCGGTGTTCTAGCCGGCGTCGCTCCGACGACAAGGTCGTCGGGGACTTCGATCCACGGCGAATAAAGCCCCCGCACAGCTTGGTCCCACGCGTCCCCAGATGAGGAGTATTGCCATGAGTGATGCCCAGATCGGTCGTAGAGCGCTCCTGCGCGGAGCAGGCGGCCTCGCCGCCCTCGCCGCTCTTCCCTCCCTCGCCGCCTGTGGCACTGGCACTAGCCGTGTGTCGTCGGGTGGGGGCAAGGGCGGCGGTAAGACGGTGGTCGTCCGTGACAGCGGCGGTTCCTACGGTGCGGCGCTGCAGAAGGCGATCTA